>SVFE01000019.1 GCA_015057055.1 Lachnospiraceae bacterium
CCAGGGCTTTTTTACTACGTCTTTTTTCGAGCAAATCCGGCAAGTCCTCATAAAACCAAATGCTCAGCCGCTCTGCTACGTATCCGGAAGCAATTTCGCCGGCATCCATTCCTCCAAGTCCGTCGCATACCGCCGCAAGAACCACCTCCCCTCTTTGCGTCATCATACGGTGAAGCGCAAGAGAATCCTGGTTCCGTTCCCGGCATCCTTTTTCATATAAAACTCCGTACTCCAAATAACCTCCTTTCCGGCATGCAGATACCCTTTCTATTTTTTCTTTTTGAAAAATACAGCCAATGAAGTTGGCCGCACGGAAGCAGAAGTGCCTCCGAAAATTTGAAAGTGTTCTAATTATAAATCCTTTTTTGAAAAGAAACAAGACTTTTTATTACAAAAAGACGATGCAAAAACTGCACCGTCTTTTTTCTTTAACCTACAATACGCATAATATCATTAAATAAAACAAATACCATAAGAATCATAAGCGCCACGAAACCAATCATATGCACCAGCCCCTCTTTTTCCGGTGATATGGGCTTGCCGCGAACCGCTTCAATCAAGAGAAACACCAGCCGCCCGCCATCCAATGCCGGAAAGGGCAATAAATTCATAACACCAAGGTTAATACTAAGGAGCACCGTGATATTAATCATATTTAAAATCACAGTAAACAATCCGAACTGGGACGTCTCCTCTATGGTATTATCAATTACCTGGGCAATACCCACGGGCCCGGATACATCCTCGGCAGAAGCATTCCCGGAAAACAGATATCCCAAGCTTTGGAATGTTGTCAAAAGCCAATAACGAACCTCGTAGGCGCTGTATTTAAATACGCTGATATCCGAACAATCAACATAGGTTTCCGCCCAGTCAAGCCCAAACAGGTACCGACCGCTTTCTTCCGAATATTTCGGCGTAAGAGTCGTTGTATACTCCACCCCGTCCCTCTCATAAGTCACATCCATGGGACTTCCGTCGCTTAAATACGCTAAAACCGTAATTTCCTGCCTTAGATACGTTCTCTGATTTCCAAAAGCAACTATGGTATCACCGGCCTGAATTCCGGCTTCCTCCGCTGCAGAACCGGGCGCCACACCTTCAAGAACGGGAATATCCGCACCACAAAACCAGCATAAAAATATGGCCAACAGGTAAGCAAGTATAATATTAAACAACGGACCTGCCACTACGGTTGCAATCCTTCCCCATACGGAAGCACTTTGAAAGGTCCCCTCGATTTCCCGAAGGTCTTTTGGTTCTTCATTTTCTCCGTCGTAATTGCCGTCTTCACCCTCAAACATACAAGCCCCGCCAATGGGCAATAAACGGATTACATAATCGGTCTCCCCTTTTGTCTTTTTGAAAAGCAGGGGCCCCATTCCTACCGAGAATTCTTTTACTTTAATTCCGCTGTTTTTGGCAAGTAAAAAATGACCGAATTCATGGGCTACAACCACAACGGTAAAAATTACTATAAATGCAATAATTGTTCCAAGCATACTACTGTTTTATTTCTCCTTCGAAACCATTCTTTCTATAAAATCATATGTCTCGTTTTCCGTTTGAAGAATCTGTTCCAAATCCGGATTACTGATTAATTTATGATTGCCCATTGCTGCTTTTATCATACGGGGAATATCCAAAAATCCGATTTCCCTGTTCAAAAAGAGACTTACTGCTTTTTCGTTGGCAGCATTATACACCGTGGGCATACTGCCTCCCGTTCTTCCCGCTTCATAAGCAAGGGCCAGACCTTCAAAGGTTTCTGTATCGGGCTTTTCAAACGTCAGATTGGAATGCTTGAAGAAATCAAGTTTTTCCTGTTCCATCGGTCTTCTGTCCGGATAAAACAAGGCATACTGAATGGGCAATTTCATATCCGGAACTCCAAGCTGGGCGATTACAGCACCATCCACATACTCCACCATAGAGTGTACAATCGACTGGGGATGCACCACAACCTGAATCTGATCAAAGGAGACATCAAAAAGCCATTTCGCCTCCATTACTTCCAATCCTTTGTTTACCATGGTTGCCGAATCAATGGTGATTTTTCTTCCCATGGACCAATTGGGATGTTTCAACGCATCCTCAACTCGCATATCCCGAATTTCCTCGGTTTTCTTTCCTCGGAAAGGGCCGCCCGATGCTGTCAACCAAATACGAGAAATACGTTCCTTCGCATCTCCGTTCATGGACTGAAAAATCGCACTGTGTTCAGAATCCACCGGCAAAATGGAAACCCCTTTTTCTGCCGCCAGAGGCATAATAATATGCCCGGCAGTGACCAGGGTTTCTTTATTGGCCAAAGCAATGTCCTTTCCGGCCTTAATTGCTGCAATGGTAGGGCGAATACCAATCATCCCCACAATTGCCGTAACCAACACATCATACGCTTCCATGGATGCAATTTCAACGAGTCCTTCCATTCCGGAAAGAACTTTGACATCCAAATCTGCAATTTTTAACTTTAACTCCTTTGCCGCCTCTTCGCTCCACATAACTGCAAAGGACGGCATAAATTCGCGAATCTGCTTTTCCATCAGGGAAACATTACTGCCTGCAGCAAGCCCGACTACCTTAAGCCCTTCCTGTTCGCGCACTACTTCTAACGTCTGGGTTCCGATGGAACCGGTTGACCCAAGTACAACGATTCTCTTCATCCGTCATTCATCTCCATTCTGTCTTTACGGCTTCATTAAACACCGCCAAAGAAAAAGTATGATAAAAAGTAAATAATGGGCGAGGTAAATATTACGCTGTCAAAGCGGTCCAAAATACCGCCGTGTCCTGGAATAATTTTTCCGTAATCCTTGATGTCATTGTTACGTTTTATGGCTGATGCGGCCAAATCCCCGATCTGTGCCACCATACTGCCGAAAAATCCAAGCAAAACAAATACATATATTAAGTCATTCGTAATAATTTCATTATGCACCAAAATAAGGCCATACAAATATCCCGCCAGTGTGGAGCCCAAAACACCGCCGATTGCTCCTTCAATGGATTTTTTCGGACTTAAAACAGGGGTCAGTTTATGTTTGCCCAGCGTCACTCCGGCAAAATAAGCACAGGTATCCGTTGCCCAGGCAACAATAAAGATCATCCATACGGCAAAAAATCCGATATTTCTGGTGGCAGTATCCAATTCGTTCGACATGGTTCTTGCCATTAAAGCAAAGGAAAGCATTACCGGCACATAGACAAAAGAGAAAAATGCGCCGATGATATGCTTTGTATTGTATTTGGGAAATGCAAATACATATACAACCATTAACGCAATCAGCAAAAACATAATCGACATCATATTGTACATCGGATTACCCACAAAATATACCAATGCATAATATGCCACGATAAAAATAATGCAAATTACTTCCAGAATATTACATCCTTTTTCTTTTGTATGTACACCGACCGCCCTTGCCATCTCTTCAAACGCAATGATGGAAATGCCGCACATGGACAACGCGGTCACAATACCGCCAACCCATACCAGTGCCATCATGATAAGCGCCACCGCTATACCGCTAATTACTCTGACTTTCACTTAAAGGCCTCCGTTACTATAGTTTTCCGAATCGCCGTTCACGATTATTATATGCTTCCAATGCCTTTTCCAATTCTTCTGCATTGAAATCCGGCCAATACACCGGCGTAAAATAAAATTCCGTATAAGCAAGCTGCCACAGCAGGAAATTGGAAATCCGTTGCTCGCCGCTGGTTCGAATCATCAAATCCGGGTCCGGTAACCCCGCTGTATCTAAATTGGCGGCAATCAGTTCTTCCGTAATATCCTCCGCCTTTAGGGTACCTTCCTCCACCTGCTTTGTGAGTTTTTTTACGCTCCGCAGGATTTCATCCCGGCTTCCGTAGTTAATGGCAATCGTGAATTTTAACCCGGTATTATCCTTGGTAGCTTCTTCCAAATCCAGAATGCTTTTCTTTATATCCTCCGCAAGGATGGTTTTATCACCGATTACCCGGACGCACATGTTATTTTTTGTGGCCCTTTTAATGCAGTTCTTCATATAATCACGAAGCAGATTCATAAGAAGGGTGACTTCTTCCGTTGGTCTTTTCCAGTTCTCTGTGGAAAATGCGTACACCGTAAAATATTCAATTCCGCGATTGTACATTATTTCGCACATGTCTTCGACTGTTTTACTGCCTTGCACATGCCCAAAATTACGTGGTTTTCCTTTGGATTTTGCCCATCTTCCGTTTCCGTCCAAAATAACAGCTACATGCTTGGGAATATTCATCCGTCAAACCTCCTAAGATTTTTATGGAAAAAGGGCAGGTTGACCTGCCCTGCCGCTTATACCTTCAAAATATCCTGTGACTTTTCTTCCACTACTTTATCAATTTCCTTGATAAATTTATCGGTAAGTTTCTGCAAATCATTTTCCAAACCTTTGATTTCATCTTCCGAAATTTCGGTTTTTGCCAGCTTTTTAAAAGAATCATTACCGTCTCTTCGAATATTACGAATGGCAACTTTTCCTTCTTCGCCTTTCTTTTTAACATCTTTTACCAAATCTTTTCTTCTTTCCTCCGTAAGTTCCGGGAAAACAAGACGAATTACACTGCCGTCATTACTGGGCGTAATTCCAACTTCAGATGCCAAAATTGCTTTTTCGATTTCTTTAATAAGATTTTTCTCCCAGGGAGCAATCTGCAAAATGCGAGGTTCCGGAACCGTTACATTTCCAACCTGCTGAATCGGAGTCGGAGTTCCGTAATAGTCTACTCTGATTTTGTCAAGCACATGAGGATTTGCACGTCCTGCTCTTATTGTTGCCAATTCGGAATTTAAAAAATCATAGGCTTTCTGCATTTTTTCTTCCAACACTTTAATTCTCTCGTCCATATCAATACCTTCCTTTCTGTTTTTCCTTTATTCCACGGTTACTTTTGTACCGTTAAATTCACCGGATACCGCATTTAAAATACTGTTTTTCTCTGTCAAATCAAATACCCACATAGGCATTTTGTTATCCCTTGCCAAAATGGAGGCCGTCATGTCCACCACCTGCAGATTTTGGGCGATAACATCATTAATGCTGAGTTCATCATATTTTTTCGCATTCGGATTTGTTTTAGGGTCCGAATCATAAACACCATCAATGGCTTTTGCCAAATAGATTCCATCCGCTTCCACTTCCACTGCCCGAAGCACAACTCCGGTATCTGTGGAAAAATAGGGATGTCCCGTACCGCCGGCAAAAAATACAACTTTGCCTTCCTTTAAAGACTTCACAGCAAAATCTTTGGAAAAAAGTCCGGTGAAGGTAGAGCAGGCAAAAGGCGTAAGAATTTCCGTGGCAATTCCCTGCGAGCGGAACAGTTCCGATACATAAATGCAATTCATTATCGTTGCCAGCATGCCGATTTGATCTGCTTTGGTACGGTCGATATTTTCACTGGTCCGACCTCTCCAATAATTTCCGCCACCGATAACAATTCCGATTTCATACTTTTTTCCAAGCAACTGTTTTACCTGGGAAGCAATTTCCAAAATAATTCCGTCTTCATATTTCTTTTCTTTATTGGCAAGTGCCTCTCCGCTGAGTTTTAATAAAATACGTTTCATATTGGTCTCCACACGTTATTATTTGTCTTTACCGGATTCATCTTCAAAAACTTCAAAGAACGAAGAAGGATTCACGGTTGCATAACACTGACAGCACATACCTTCAATCACTGCACCGTTGTTAATCTGCACGGACTGTGACTTAATATTTCCTTTTACAATTGCCGAAGAATCTAAGATAACCGGACCATGTACATCCAAATCACCTTTTACCGCACCGGCAATCACGGCACCGGTTGCAAATACATCACCGATGATGACGCTGCTTTGTCCGATTTTTACGGAACCGTCTGCCGAAATACTTCCATTAACTTTTGCATTTTCTGCATAAATTTCTTGGGCCTTGGAGTTTCCTGTAATATTCCCTAAAATGTCCAATTTCCCAAGGGCGGAGACATTTCCGATTACCGTACCGCAAAGTTCAATATTTCCATCCGCTTCCAAATCCCCACGAATGGTCGTCCCCTTTGTAATAATCGTAGTTTCATCCGAAACCGCACGTTCTTCTTTTTCTGTATCAACTATTTTTTCTGTCTCTGCCATAATCTCTACCGCTTCCTTTTCCCCTTCTGCAATCTTTTCCGCTTCTTCTGTCTCCGGTTCTTCCTCGACACACTCTTCTTTCGTTGCGATCATTTCCGGATGAACCGACTCATCTGTTCCGACATCGGTAATCACAACTTCTTCTATTTCACTTATTTCCTCTATCTCTTCAGTGAGTTCCGATTCCTCATTTATATCCGTGAGTTCTTCCGCCCCGATAAGTTCACCAATCGTTGCATTGCTCTGCAAGAGTTTTTCAATATCAATGTCCGCTTCTTCTTCCTCGGAAATCTCACTAAGTTCTTCTACTTCTTCGAAATCTTCCTCCGGCTCCGCCATTTCTTCCGTTTCACTTTTCGGTAAAATGATAAGTTCTTCCTGTTCTATAACATCTTCCTTATCTTCTGCATCTTCCGTCACTTCCGAAGCCTTAATGATAAGATCGGCCAGAGCATCGATGTCCGTTTCATCCTCGGAATCTTCTGCCCCCGGAATCAGGATTTCCTCTTCCTTTTCTTCACCTTCATTCAAAATGTCTTCGCCGATTAATTCATTCATGGCTTCCGACAAATCATCTTTTAAATTCTGAAAAAAACCCATTCTGTTGTCCTTTCTTTAATTCAATCCAACTGCCACAGTTACGCGCCTCGTCATCCTTTACGGATTTACATCTACCGTCACATGCTGTACCGGCGTAACATATTCATCAATGGGAACGATAATGACATTATCCATTTCCATTAACTTCTCAATAATAATCGGCAAAGCCTCAACGGTTGTCACTTTATCCGCACTGTCATGGAACAAAACAATATAGGTGTCGCTATCTCCTGCTGAAACCGAAGAAATAACCTGCTCCACAATCTGATCCACCGTTCTTCCGCCGCTTGTCGCATCCCGACTATCCACATTCCAATCATAATAGGTAATTCCGCAAGCATCCAGATAACGAATACAACGTTCCATTTCAACATCACTAACCGTATTGCTGCTTCCGCCGGGGAAACGATAATACGTACAATACTCTCCCGTAGTCTCGTAGAGAAAATCCTGTATCCTGTCCAAATCATCGATAAAAGAATCCAAATCTCCATAGATTTCCGAATAGTCATGGGAATAGGAGTGCATCGCCAGGGTATGGCCTTCTTCAACAATCTGGCGATAGGCATCCGCCATATCCGGCTTTCCGTTCACAAAAAATGTTCCCTGGACACCATAATATCCCAGCACGTCCAAAATGTCGTCCGTACTTGACGAAGGACCGTCATCAAAGGTGAGGCATACTCGAATCATTCCATTCGAATTGTCTGCCAGAACCTCCACGGTTTCTGCCTCGCCGTACACATCTTCCTGAATAACGGATACCGTCTCCGTTTCCTCATTTCCGGATTCTTCCTGCTCCTGATACAGATCGTTTATTTTGCTTGTTAACAATTGCAATGTCTGATTCGCCGCTTTTAACTGCTGTTCCAAACTATGCACCTTACACAGGGCAACAACGGATAAAATTATCGGAACCAATAGCAACACCAAAAAGACTGAAACAATCATTTTCTTCAGTCTGCTGATTCTGGCTGCTCTGTTTTCATCTTTCTTTTTATTTTCTGTCGTCTGCATCCTATGTCATCTCATCTTTTCTCACGAATCCCCACTTACATACTATAACACATTTTTCGCTCAAGAGGAAGTCGCGCTTAAATAAAATTAGCCTACAAGCCATTTATATTTTTCCACACTGTAAAGAGGAATATCAGAAACAGCGCACTTATAGAATCCGATAGTTTCATTTTTTATTCCTCGGAAAAACCCCTTATAATAATAAAAAAAATCACTTATCCCGTCAACCGAATCCCAATTTTTTCTATATTATTCTATGTCACAGTCAGTAAAAATGGTGATTTCCTCCGGTGTAATTTTACATTCTAAGAATAAAACATTTACACCGGCCGCTTTTGCCTCCTCCAAGGCCTCCCCAAAGGCCGGATGCGTATCCGTATTCGCTCTCACCTCATGAATGCCCTCCATTTGAATCACAAACGCCACCATGCAGTGATATCCCTCTTTTACTGCCGCCGTCAGTTCTTTTAAGTGTTTCACGCCCCGCTCCGTTGGCGCATCTGGGAAAAATCCGATGCCGTCCTTTTCCAAGGTACAGCCCTTTACCTCCATAAGGTATTTCTGTTCCCCTTTTTCCATATAAAAATCAATTCTGGATTTTCCGATGGTATACTCCGGCTTAAGATAAGTAAAATCCTTGGTTTCCAGCCATTCCTTCACTACCTTGCCAGGCATCTGGCTATCAATATTAATGAGTCCGAAATCCTCTTTATACGCAGACACCAAATCGTATCTGGTCTTGCGGGCGGGACTTTCGCAGTCTTCCAAAATAACCTTTACGCCGGGCTTTAAAATCTCTTTGCACCGACCGGTATTTTTTACATGCACGGTTTCTATCGCGCCGTCAATTTCTACCTTTGCTATAAATCGGTTGGGACGTTCCAAAAAAATCCCTTCCTTAATCTTTTGATAACGCATCATTCTTTTCCCGATAAACCTCTTCCAATCGTTTTTTTGCGTACTCCGAGCCTTTCCCTGCCGCCAGGTTAAATAAATCAATGGCCTTATTATAATCTTTTTTCACGCCTTTTCCGATGGCATATAAGTTCGCCAATCGAGACTCACAAAACATAAGACCGGCCTCAACTCCTTGCTCATAAAAAAGTGCAGCCTTTTCATAATTTTGTTTAATTCCGTCTCTTCCTTCTTCATAAAAAATCGCAAGGCACCCCGCCGCAGAAGCTTCTCCCTGATTCGCCGCTTTTTCATACCATTTTGCAGCTTCCTCAAAATTCTGCTTTACATACTCGCCCTTTTCATACATTTTCCCCAGCATCAGCATGGCCGTTTTGTTTCCGTTCATTTTTTCCGCTCTATCAAAATGCTGATAGGCCTTCTCGAAATCCTTGGGAATTCCCTTGCCATGGTAATACTGAAATCCCAAATTAACCACTGCCCCGGAAAAACCTTTCTCTGCCGCTTTTAAAAACCATTCTCTGGCAGAAGCATAATCCTTCCTGTCGTTATAATATAACCCAAGTTCAAACTGTGCTCTTCCGTCGCCATTTTGTGCTGCCCCGGTCAAATTCCGGAGGATGTTTTCCTTCTCTTTTCCGTCCTCATTGCGATAGGCCAAACTTCTTTTTTCGCTTTCCAAATAATTACTGCATTTTACCGCATCCGCTAAAATATCAGCGTAGCGACGCACCTCAGTTTTATTGTTTTCCGACTCTGCAATAAATTTTTTCTCTTCTGTCATGGTTTTTGCCATATGAAGATATTCCTCAGCGGCATATAAATCGATGGGCACACCTTTTCCCCACATATATACATAGGCGAGACTTAAATATCCTCGCGGCTCTCCCGCAACCGCAGCGCGATGATATAAATCCTTTGCTTTTGCAAAATCCCGCATCACGCCTTTTCCATAATGATACAAACAGCCCAAATTATTCAGCGCAGGACCATACTCCTTCTCTGATGCCTGTTCATAATAATACAAGGCTTTTTTCATATCCGTGGTTATATTTAAAATCTCCGGAAATTCGTAAATCTTTCCCAGCTGAAATGTCGCATCAATATCTCCCTGTTTTGCTCCCCGTTCCAAATATAACAATATTTTTTGCCGAAATTCCTCTTTCTTTTCCCCTTCTTTCACCATATCATAAGCAATTCGATTTATCCGGCAAAGAAGCGCCGAAGCCTTGGCAAATCCTTTTTTTGACCAAGGTTCCATCATCGCTTGGCAATCCCTCATTTTCAACTGCAAAAACAAGGCATAGGCTTTTTCATAATCCTGATTAAATTTTTCTTCTCTTTTCTTTCTTCCCAAAAACATATTCGTCCCCTGCATAAAAAATACCACTACAAAATCCGTAGTGGTATTCTTATATCTTACTTCATTGCGCAAGTGGTATCAAAATTACATACCCATCTGAGCTTTTACTTCTTCTGCGAAGTTTTCTTCTTTTTTCTCAATACCTTCGCCGGTTTCAAAACGAACTACAGATTTGATAGCAAAGTCAGCATTCTGCTCTTTTGCAACCTGTGCAACATAAGCTGCAACGGTCTGCTTACCATCTTCTGCTTTAACATATACCTGATCCATAAGACAGATATCTTTCAACTGCTTGTTGATACGTCCGTTGATCATTCCGTCGATAACCTTTTCCGGTTTCTGGGATTCCTTAGGATCGTTCATAATCTGTGCTTTGATGATTTCCTTTTCGTGCTCGATGAATTCAGCACTTACTTCATCTCTGGATACATACTGAGGATTCAAAGCTGCAACCTGCATAGCGATGTTGGTCATTGCTTCTTTTACTGCATCGTTTACAACATTTGTCTTAGATTCTACGATAACACCGATTCTGCCGCCGCCGTGTACATAAGAAACTACGCAACCTTCGTTTGCAACAACTTTCTTAAATCTTCTGATATTAAGGTTTTCTCCGATAACTGCAACCTTTTCTACCAAAGCTTCTTTTACGGACTTAGAGGAATCTTCCACCCATGCTTCTGCCATGAATGCATCCATATCCTCTGCAGATGTACCGATTGCCTGTTCGCAAACCTGTGCTACGAACTGCTGGAATGTTTCATTCTTAGCAACGAAGTCTGTTTCAGAGTTAACTTCTACAACTGCTGCTGTATTGTCTTTTACGATTACGTGGCAAAGACCTTCTGCCGCAATACGTCCGGCTTTCTTTTCAGCCTTAACTGCACCATTTTTTCTGAGAAGTTCTACTGCTTCGTCCATATTACCATCGGTTTCGGCAAGGGCTTTTTTACAGTCCATCATACCTGCGCCGGTCATATCTCTTAATTCTTTTACCATACTAGCTGTAATGTTTGCCATTTTCGTTCCCTCCATGCTGATTATTCTGATTATTCTGCATCTTCTGCGTCTGCTGCAGCGCTTTCTGCTTCTACATCAGAAACCGTTTCACCCTGGTTTGCTTCAATGATAGCATCTGCCATTTTAGCAACGATAAGCTTAACAGCACGGATAGCATCATCGTTACCGGGGATTACATAATCAAGTTCTTCCGGATCACAGTTTGTATCAGCAATACCGATCAATGTAATACCAAGAGAATGTGCTTCCTGAATACAGATTCTTTCCTTCTTGGGATCTACTACGAAAATAGCATCAGGAATTCTTGTCATGTTCTTGATACCGCCAAGGTTTTTCTCAAGTTTTTCCCATTCTTTTTTAAGGTTAACAACTTCTTTCTTGGGAAGAACATCAAATGTACCGTCTTCTGCCATTCTTTCAAGATCTTTCAATCTCTTGATACGGGACTGGATGGTCTTGAAGTTGGTAAGCATACCACCAAGCCATCTTTCGTTAACGTAGTACATTCCGCAACGTTCTGCTTCTGTCTTAACAGCTTCCTGTGCCTGTTTCTTTGTTCCTACAAACAAAACGGTTCCGCCCTGGGATGCAATATCAGAAATTGCATTGTAAGCTTCGTCTACTTTACCCACCGATTTCTGCAAGTCGATGATGTAGATACCGTTTCTTTCTGTGAAGATGTAAGGAGCCATTTTAGGGTTCCATCTTCTGGTCTGGTGTCCGAAATGTACACCTGCTTCAAGTAATTGTTTCATTGAAATAACGCTCATTTTTTTACCTCCATATTGGTTTTTGTTCGTAGCGGGTTCCGTCAAGCGGCTTCCGCCCTGTGTCTTCCGCATATTTCTCATTCTGCGCCACCTCGAGCATCAGGCACCCGCGCAGCAATCCATATGCGTGCTTTTTACAGTTACCGTGATATTTTACCACGATAAAATAGGAAAGGCAAGTACTTTATCTTTTTAATTTTCAAATCCAAATGTATAACTTTTCAATATTAAATGCAAAAATGTATTTCGATTACTCCGGCAAAAATGTATTACATTTACTTTGACATAATTCTATGTCGCATTTTCTGTTCTATGACGGAACACATCCGCAGTTCAGGACTTTTCTAGATACGCTCCCCTCTACGATATTCTAATGAGCGTACTCTTCATCCTCATCCTCGCTCTCTACACGAGTTTCGTCTGTTAAGTCCACGCCACTTGCCTCTACTACGTAGGGTTTTGATAGTTCCATACCACACACACCTACTTCTTTGCCATTGTTCATTAAACTTACTGCCATTGCAGCCAAAAAGATATTCAGCATATCTTTTTCCTCCTTTTCTCCTTTGAAAATTTTACTTTGTTTTCTTTTTTGATTTTTGGCATAAGAAAAAGCCACTCCTAAGAGTGGCTTTATGCCAATAAGAATGTCCTTACAACACATCAGGGATATCATTGTATGCGGTAACAGTAACACCCTCACGTATCCAACGAGAATTCTCAGTCAATGCCATACGATTAGAAGATGTATTCGAACCACCACCATCCGCACAAACGTCATAGTAGTAGTAAGTACCGTTAATAAGAACACGATTCCACGCATGAGCCCCTTCAACAGGACCTAATGCATTGATGTAACCACCCACCGTATCACACTCAACGCCTGCCGCCCAGCACATAGACTGAAATGCATTAGCGTATCCACTACAGATACCAACCCCATAGGTAAAGGCATCTCGGGTAGTGTAATGAGTAAGAGTATCATCATAGTCCATCATGTCACCAATATAATGATGGATAGCATTCGCCCTTTCTAAGGGTGTCATAGATGGTGTGCAACACTCTCCTACCGCATTTATGATGTAGTCCGGCCAACGAATACCGGGTCTGGAGTAGATAGGAACTCCGTTAGAGGTATATTCATACGCCCCAAGAGTATAACCACCGTTAAAATCAGATACGGTCCAGTTTGGTATGCGTCCATCCACAATACCAAGCTCTTCCCATTCTGCAGTAGTATATTGGTCCCATCCTAAATCAGTCGATTGCGTTGCCGTTGGAGTCTCCACCGGTGTTACCACCACTGTCTCGCTCGTAGTAGGGGCTACGGTAGGTTCTACTGTGGTTGTTTCTGCCACAATAACTTCCTCTGTAACCGGATTAGTAGAATCGGTAGTCACTTCTTCCGTGCTATTCTCCTCTTCTTCCTCTTCGCTTTCCTCTACAAGTGCTTCGCTCTCTTCTGCTTCGTCGGAAACATCCTCCGAATCGCTCTCCATATCCTCAGAGGTCGTGTTCTCGGACACGCCATTTTCTGAGACTTCTTCGGTTTCCTCAGCTTCTTCCTCGTCCTCGACAAGGTTTTCTGTTGTAAGGTTTTCCGACACATCCTCTGTGTCGTTTTCTGATACTTCTTCTACGAGGGATTCATTACCGGATGTGGTAAGACCTTCCATAGAAGATTCCTCCTTTGTGTCACCCGCGCAAGCAGTGATTACGGTTACCGAGCTCATAACAACGAATGCCATAATCATCTTCCGAGGTAACACACGTCTTAAAACATCAAGCTTCATATCTCGTTCCTCCTTGCTCATATTTTTAACCCTCCTTTTCGAATCGTTGGCATATTGTTCTTAAATAAACGTCATAAACAAACGACTCCCATAATATTAAAAACAACCAAGTCAAACGGTCATTGTCTTGTTGTAAGTATAATTGCAATCTCCTCATACGTTGCTCCCGCCGGAATAAAATGCTCCCCGGTGCAGATTCTTACATCATAGCCGTTAGCACACAAATATGCGTCGTATTCTGCCGCAGAAGAAACCACTCCTGCTTCTGCCAAACGTCTTGCTACGGTATCGGAGCCGTCACCTCCGTAAACCGTAATGTATGTCCCTTCCGTAGCGACCGAAGGAGTCTCATCTTCGACTTCCGGTTCTACTTCCGGTCCCGTCTCCGACTCCGGCGCAACCTCTGCTTCCGGCACTGTCTCAGGCTCAGCCTCTACTTCCGGCTCTGCTTCCGGCTCTACTTCCGCCTCTACTTCCGGCTCTACTTCCACCTCCGCTTCTGCCTCTGGCACTGCATTTTGAGACGCTGTCTCATTACCAGAAACAGACGCAGCATTATTTTGAGCCAGTTCTGACAGCAACGTACTTTCTACCATTCCAAGCTGGGCTGCCCTGGCTTTTATTTCTTCATCCGTCATGGTTTCTTTCTCACCACCCAAAGCAAAATGCATAATCAGCGCAGTGACAACAATACCGATTCCCAATCCTCTCAGATAATATTTTAATTTCATTTCTAACGCCTCCAAAATTGGCTATTTCTTCTCAAACAAATCAATTACAAGTTTTACCTCCCCGATTCCCAGGCCAAGTTCTTTTGCAATTGCCATATTGGATTTTCCCTGTTTGTGAAGCTTCAAAATTTTCTCATTATTATTCAAGCCGTTTTCTTCACCGGGAGCAAACTGAATGCTGATATCCTCGCTCCCTTCCACGAGTTCTTTCGCACGATTTTCCTCCTCTGCCTTCGGCTTACTCTTTGCCTTCGCAGTTGTTTTCTTTACCGTCTTTTCCTGAATGTTCTTTCTTGCGGAAAGCATGGTTTCCTCTGCGATGACCGCCTGGTCCTTTGCAGCCGATGCAGATTCCATTGCCTCCGTAGCCAGTAAAGCGGCTTTTTCTGCCTCCGCCGCGGCTTCCGTTGCAACCTGTCTGGCCTCTGTTGCCATGTTATTAATCTCTCTTACGGATATTTGCGCTTCTGCAATTTGGTTAGACAGGCCTTCTCTGGAATTGGTCAGCATATCATACATAAACACCGTTTCCTGGTGATTTTTGTTGTTCTGTGTCATTATGGTATCGGAATACTCCCCAAGCGCCATCATTTTTTCATTCGTGAGCCGTTCCAAGGAGCGCTCCGCTTTTTCCACGGAATAAGTCACGGTTTCTTCCGTAATATCCTGCAGGCGAATTCTTGCATGATCGCACTCATCATCCACCATTTTCTTTATTTTTTCTTCGGTATCTTTTTCGTTTACAAAACCCTTTGCATCACCGGAAGGCAGTACAAAACCTGCAACACACGCACCGATTCCCAATATCAGCAAGACGATTTCAAACCATTCCATTTGTATCTCTCCTTCTGCACCACTTACGTAGTATTCTACTTTCTTTTTTCCACAACAAATGCTTCCACGGACATCCTATGGAAGCACTTATTCCTACTTTTCACTTCTTATTTACGGTTCTTCAGATACGGATGTCAAAACTGCCTTTGCTCTTTTCTACAATTTTGTCTTCCTTTTGTTTTCCCGGTCGGTTCCGGCCACCGTCTCCCTGATAAGAACCTTTTCCTTGTCCATGATCATCTTTATCAAATGTCGCATTTTCCTGCTGGTTAACCTGCCGGGCATTCTGCTCCGTGTTCTTTTCTACCTGTGTCTGCGAATTTGCCTGATCTGCCAAAACTTTCTGCGCTTCCATCTGGCGAAGCTGCTGAAAATCCTGCTGTCGCGGAATACTCCCCTGCAATTCTACCAAAGTAATTGCCATAATTCACTCCGTTCCTAAGCGTATGCGCTTTCCCTCTTTACAATGGCTCCATTTTTACTTCGCCGTTCTTTTTCACAAAACGGCAATACTTAAATGTATCCTTGATTACCATAGATGCATCGGAAATAGAAATTGTATTTCCGGGATAAACCGTATCCGTTATTTCAATATGGGCATGAGTGGAACTGTTCATCAATTCCTGTAAGGATTCCATTTCTACCGTATCACTCTTTAACTGTTGTTGCAATTCCTTGGATTTAATTGCCAGCTGCTGAATGTTTTTAATCTGGTCCGGCGCCAAAGCCACCCCGGCCTGCAATTTCTTTTTCGTAGCATCCAGCACCGGAAGCATAACCTTCAGATTCTTCTGCGCGTCCGCAATATTTTTTTTCAATTCCCCGAAGCGGTTAATAATGTTGGGATTGATGCCAACCATTACGTCGGTGACTGCCCCCATATCCGTTCCAAGAGATTTCACCCGAATCACATTGGTGGCAGAAACGCTTCCGCCGGTAATGAATCCTTTCCGGCTCACCACGTTAATTTCTGTTCCGGCCTGCACATGGGAATGCAAAATCGCTTCCGTCTCTACATATCCTTCCGCCTCAACGCTGCAGTTCTCCATGTATTTGGCAATCACATTGCCCTTACATTTCAACTTCCCTTTGCCCATGCCGTTGATGCCTCGATTTAAAATGATGTTTCCGCCGGCCTCAATATAGGCAGCTTCCACAACACCACGAACTTCCACGTTACCGCTGCAACGAATCGAAAAGTTGGAGCAAACATTTCCTTTTACGCAGACATTTCCTTCATAATTGATATTTCCGACAGAAGTGTCAACATTATCCACTTCCAAAACATCCGCTACAAATACTTTTCCTTCCACCAAAGAAACGTGACCGTTTACCTTGGAAGTCATCACCGTACGTTCTTCATTTAATTCAATATTCAGGCCATGCTGAAGAACCAGTTTTTTCACATCACGGGGCTTGATTACTGCGCCGTAAACATCCTTGCCCGGCTCCCCTCGGTCTTCCGGTGTAAGCACAGCAAGAACATCGCCTTCTTTACAATTGTTCAAGATATTCAAATTAAAGAAATCAACGCTACCGTCTTCTTTAAGGGTAGGACGAATCTTTCGGTCGGTTTCAAACTTATAATCAATGACCGCATCCGTGCCTTCTCTTGGCGGAGTTCCCTTGGCAATGATGTAATCCTGACAATACCTGCGTTCTTTCAAATAGGCATCCACAACATCTTCCAAAATACCGTAAACTACTTTTGCATTTCGTAAATGGAAATAAATATCCTCTTTTTCAAATGCTTTTCCGATATCACTGGGCGGATAAAATCGTACCTTCACTTCCATCCCGTCTCCGGAAACATCCACCTTCATGGACTCCGGAACCGGAAATACCTTGGTGGTGGAAATCAAAAACTCAGCCTGATCCGCTGCCCCTTGTAAATCCGCATTCAATTGTTTCAAATCAAAAGAAATCTTTTGGCGCGAAAGATAGTTCACAATTTCCTGTAAGGAAATCGGCTGACCACCGTCCGTTTCTTTGAATACTTTCAAAAAAACACAATCATTCTTTTGAATCAACTGAAAATAACCGTTCATAAATTCTCCCTTTACTCAAAATGTTATGACAGCTGTGTCAAAACACCCATGTAGTCCCCTAACCGGGTCCGCATTTTCTGAAGTGCTCTGGTATGGAGCTGCGACACTCTGGATTCGGAAACTTCCAATACATTACTGATTTCTTTTAACGTAAGTTCTTCATAATAGTAAAACAGAATCACTTTCTGCTCTTTATCCGTCAATAATTCCAATGCCTCTGCCAGCATCTGTTTCAGTTCTGTTTTATCCAGAACCTCTTCCGGCGTTTCAAAATGATTAGGCTGGGTGGAATCATTCGGTACTTCCGAGCCTTGTTCCATGAATTCATTCAATGAAACAAGATTGGTAACTTTCATCTGGGACTGCCATTCCAGCAATTCGTCTTCACTGATTCCAAGACCTGCAGCAATCGCATCATCTTCTGCCGGTGCGCCGGTAGCATTTTCAATCTCTTTAATAACCGCGTCAATCTGCTTCTGACGCTGGCGGATTGTCCTGGGAATCCAGTCATTTTTACGAATTTGGTCCAAAATTGCCCCACGAATCCGAAGAGATGCATAGGTCTCAAACTTGATTCCTTTGCGGTAATCAAATTTATCAATCGCATCAATCAATCCAAAGATTCCGTAACTGACCAAATCTTCAAATTCCACATTATAACCCAAATACATTCCCAGCCTGCCCGCTACCAATTTAACCAGCGGGGCATATTCAATTATGAGTTTTTCACGTATTTCATTGGTATTCAAACGCGCGTAGTCTTCCCACAAGCGCTTTCTTCCGCTTTCGTCCATGTAACCCTCCAAAATTGTTTTCCTTCGCTGAAATTATCGTTTGCTATTTTCTCACGATTTCACCGACGTCTCCGCCTTCGCTTTCCGCACCTTCCTCCATCTCCAGGAAGTCTTCATAGTTCTGATGCATATTAAACGAATCTACCACCGATTTAACAACGGTACCCAAAATTGCAAACACAAACATAACCACCAACACGACCAACAGCAGTTTTCCCGTAGAATACCCGTTTCTTAAGGAAATGAAGAAAGCAACTGCTCCTGCGGATAACATCATAAGGGATGGTATCGTTCTCGTATAAAGATTGTTTCTTTTTCCGTTTTTTGCACTCATGTCCGGCCTCTAAATCTTCTTCGTTTCTTTCCCTACGGCTTTTATCTCATATACTCCGTTTTCCGGATAAAAGGTAACCGTCCGACCATAGTTTTCACCCGTATCTTCGGAAAGCAACGGTATTCCTAATTCTGCAAGAACTTTCTTGCTGGCTGCAATATTACGTTCTCCGACGCCCAAAAGTTCCGATTTATTCTGAAATGCAAACATCTGCGCTCCGCCGGCAATTTTTGCCTCCATACGTCGTCGTACACATCCCTGCGCTTCCAGTTGTCGCACCAGTTCCGGTATACCCGTATCCGCAAACTTAGAAACATTTGAATTACTTTTTATAACTGTACTGTCCGGCAGCATAATATGTATCATACCGCCTATCTTCAAAAGCGGATCCCGAATAACGATGCCCACACAGGACCCCAGTCCTATGGTAGTAATGCTGTCAGGGGCCCGGCATATATTCATATCCGCTATACCTACTTTTATTGATTCCGGCATTTTTTTACCCTTCTATCTCTTGCTTAATATCCCGCATTGAAACTAAAAGTTTTAAATCTGGAAGCCCAGTGACGTAAGAATCTTTCCGTATGACTCTTCGTCCGGCACCAGAATAAAATAGCCCGACATGTCTTCCTCGTCCGTAAAATCTGTCTGTATCAATAAAAGCCTGTCTGAAATTGTTCCGAATTCAATCGCCGGCACAGACAAAATCGCTCCGGCCATGTCGATGCATAAATCCGGTACCGACGGATAAATCGTCAAATTGGTCAGCGTTGACAACGAATTCAAATATGCCCCGGTAATAATGTTGCCGATTTCCTTCAAGGCAGACATTTCAATTTCCGTGAAATCTTCACCCTGGGGCTCCATTCCCATCAATTTGGAAACCATAATCCTCGCCGACTCTTTTCTCTGCATGAACATAATACTACCTGTAATGTCGCCTTCCACAACAAGGTAGATTCCTGCAACAATCTGCTCCTCGCCGCCCATGGTGGTGCCCACTTCCTTAAATTCCATCAAACGTACCTGAGGAACCTTCATATCCACTTTTGTATTGAGCATCTGGGACAGTGCTGTTGTCGCATTCCCGGCACCAATATTTCCGATTTCTTTCAGAACATCAAAATACTGATCCGACATATCATTCAATGTAATATCTGCCATGCAAATCACCTCCGACTATTCCTGAAGAACAGCATTTAAATCCAACAGGGAAATCAAAGCTTCGCCCTGTTTTCCGATTCCCTGTACATAACTTGTATCGTCACGGTTTTCCAAACCGACCTTCTCTACAAGAGACATATCAATATTAACCACTTCCCGGACAGAATCCACGATAATTCCGATGGGTTCATGCTGGTCCAACTTAATGATGATAATTCTTGTGTCTTTGGTAATTTCGTCGTCCTCTAGATCCATTTTAAGTCTGAGACTCATTACGGGAATCACCTCACCGCGAAGGTTGATGACCCCTTTCAAATAGCACGGAACCTTGGGAACTCTGGTGATATTCTGCATACGCACAATATTATCAATATATTTAATGTCGATACCATACTGCTCATCACCGATATTAATCACGATGAATTGAATTATTTCACTAAAATTAGTGCTGAGTTCATTTGCCATTATTCATCCGCTCCTTTTCTGAAATTCGTTGTTTCATCCTAGAACAATGCATTTGCATCAAGAATCAATGCAATTTCACCATCGCCGAGAATTGTTGCACCACTGATAAATTTACACTTGTTGATGTATTTACCCATGGACTTGATAACGATTTCCTGCTGTCCGATTAGTTCGTCAATCACAAGACCTGCCAGTTTATCGCCCTTCTTAACAATAACAACCACCATGTTTTCTTCCGGATTACGTGTGCTTTCCACATCAAGCACATTTTCCAAACGAATAATGGGAATCACCGTGCCGCGAAGATGAATTACTTCTCTGGACTGAACCGTCTTAATTTCTCCGGGCTCAATGTCTTCAATGGTCTGAATATTGCCGAGACTGATTGCATATTTTTCGTTGCCTACAACAACCATGAGGGCCTGAATAATTGCAAGTGTCAACGGCAAACGTACTGTAAATGTCGTTCCTTCGCCCAGTTTCGTTTTTACTTCCACTTCGCCGGACAAAGCTTCAATCTTGGATTTTACTACGTCAAGACCAACGCCTCTGCCGGATACGTCCGATACCTGTTTTGCGGTGGAAAAACTGGGTAAAAACAGCAAGGAAATAATTTCATCATCCGATGCAGCTGCCGCCTGTTCCGGCGTCATAATACCTCGGTCAATTGCCTTCTGACGAACCTTCTCCGTATCAATTCCGTTACCGTCATCTCTTACCTCAATTACAACGTTGTTCCCTTCCTGATAAGCATCTAAGAAAATAGAACCGGATACCGGTTTTCCTCTTTCCATACGAACCTCTGCAGATTCCAAACCATGGTCCGCGGAATTTCGAAGCAAATGCATCAAGGGGTCACCGATTTCGTCTACCACGGTACGATCCAATTCAGTTTCTTCACCGCTCATATATAATTCCATCTGTTTTCCAAGCTGTTTGGAAAGGTCACGAATCATACGAGGGAATTTGTTAACAACACTTTCGATAGGCACCATTCGAACCTTCATAACGGATTCATGAAGATTGGTGGTAACACTCTCAAGATATTCAATCTGTTCATTAAACGCCTGATTATTCTCCGTCGTGGTAGCACTGCTCACCAGGGAGTTCTTCGCAATAATCAATTCGCTCACAAGATTCATAAGAACATTTAATTTCTCAATATCCACACGAACGGTACGGTTAACCTGCGGTTTGTTTCCGCTCTTCTTTTCTGTATTTTTGGAAGGAGCCGATGCCGGTTCTTTCTTTGCAACTTCATTCTTTACGGCAACGATTTCCTGTCCCGCATCTTCGCCTTCTTCTGTTTCCTCCGCAACTTCTTCTTCGTAAACACCACCGAAAGCATCTGCGATTTCAGAAATTTCTTTGATGGACTTCAAGACTTTATCCAACTCCGCATCAGAAGAAATAATCAAAGAAAAGTCAAATCCGAACCGTTCATCCTCAATATCCTGCACGGCAGGATTTGCGCAAATAATTTCGCCGGATTCTTCAATTGCCTTAAATACAAGGAAGGCTCTGGCGGCTTTCAAAAGGCAACTTTCCTGTACATACACCGTCACGCCGTAGATATTCTTTCCGGCTGCAGCAGCTTCTTCCACGCGTTTTTTATCATCCGCTTTCAGTTCAATCTGACTCCATTTTTCCATGGCATTATCCGCAGGAGCTTCGGCTACAGTACTTTCTGCTGCAGGCGCCTCCGCAGAAGGTGCTTCTTCACCGCCCATGGTTTCCAGAATATGGTTCAATTCTTTTATCAAATGTTCATTGTCATTCTCGCCTTCATCAGCAGAATCCTGAATATTTCCGATATATTCTTCCAAGGCATCCAGACACTGAAACAAAACGTCAATCATACCTGCATTGACTTTAATATTTCCGGTACGAACCTCCGAAAAAACATTTTCCATATCATGGGTCAATGTCTGCATCCGCTTATAACCCATGGTTCCGGCCATACCTTTCAAGGAATGCGCCGCACGGAAAATCTCATTAATCGTGTCCATGTTTTCCGAATCCTGTTCCAGTTCCAATACCTGCGTATTGAGATTTTGTAAATGCTCCTTTGCTTCATCAAGGAAAATGTCAAGATACTGGCTTACGTCCATACTACCTTACCCCCACTTTCTTAATAATTTCTTGCGCTATATGATCAAGATCTACGATCTGATTCACCAAACCTGTTGCCACAATGCTCTTGGGCATCCCGTACACTACGCAGCTTTCCTGATTCTGCGCAATGATATGTACTTTATTTTTACTTGCAAGACCGGCGATACCTTCCGTGCCATCGCACCCCATTCCGGTCATTACAACACAAACAATTTCATCATATCCGCTTCCGGCCAATGATTCATACAAATAATTGGCGCAGGGTTTTACCCCTTCCCTTGGTGGCTCGTCCGAATAATACAAATAGCCGTCGCCGTGGCTTCCCTGAAAATTCAGATGTTGTCCGCCTTTTGCAATATACACATGACCGCGAAGTAATTTTTCACCATCTTCCGCTTCTTTTACGCTGATTTCACTGTTTACATTTAACCGTTCCGCCAATGTTTTGGTAAACCCCACCGGCATATGCTGTACAATTACCACCGGTGCCGCCAAATTATGGGGAAGCAACGGAATCAGTTTTTGCAGAGCATTCGGACCTCCTGTAGATGAGGCAATCGCAACAATTCGTTTCCGGCCGTCATGTTTTTCCAAGGTCAGCGCTTCGCTTTTGATGAAGGAATTCGAAGGTTTCTTTTCCGGTACTCCCGAAGAAACCGTATCTGCATAGGTTGCAGCTTCCAATACATTTTTTATCTGTCCGCTGAATTCTCCTGTTTTTGACGCCAGGATATTTTGCGGTTTCTGAATAAAATCAAAGGCACCTAATGCCAGTGCCTCCAAAGTAATTTTCTCGCCCTTTGATGAGGTACTGCTGATTACGACGATTTTTTCCCGACGGCCTTTTTTCTTTAATTCCTTTAAAAAAGCAATTCCGTCCATCTTCGGCATATGCAAATCAAGAAAAATGCAATCGAAGTTCTTTTTCTCCAAAACCTCCAGTGCAGCCAAACCGTCGCCAGCGCAATCCGTTACTTTATAATACTGCTCTTTCTCGATTATATCACAGAGAATTCTTCTCATGAGTGCAGAGTCATCAATTATGAGTATTTTTTTAATTTTTGTCATTTAACCCACCAATTTTTATCAGTTTTTACCTATTTTGCCGCATTTTCCGTTCTTCTTCAAAGATAAAACGGATAATGGATTCCCTCTCAAAATTGCTGATTCCGATAAATTGTCCCCGGTATTCTTTCTTCCCTGTGTGGTTTCCCACCTCCCGGATATCAATAATTCGGACAACCGTGTTATAAATTCTGGCTTCCCCTTTGTAATTCAAGATGAATTTACAATAAACCATTTGGTCGCGTTCGTAGTTTTCCGCGGAAACAAAACGCATTCCCCCGCCGCTGATATCAACGATAACGCATTTCCCCTCCGGTTCTTTTTCCGTATTCAAAAACCGGTCTTCTTCATAATCCCTTATTTCCTCACCGGCAAGTGGCCTTGTGGTCATACCAATCATACAGCAATAGCGAAAGTATTCCCGACGTTGTTGCTTTTTTAACGGGGTTTCCAGTTCCAATACAGCGACGGATACATTCTCATCCCGGTATCGGTCCGCCACCCTGGCAACGCAGGTATAAATTCCCCGCCGTGCATAGA
Organism: Lachnospiraceae bacterium; assembly: GCA_015057055.1. Taxonomy (GTDB): domain Bacteria; phylum Bacillota; class Clostridia; order Lachnospirales; family Lachnospiraceae; genus NK4A136. The sequence goes on from SVFE01000019.1 coordinate 23,711, forward strand.
AATACACTTCAAATTCCTCATTCACCGACAAAAGAATCATTTTAGCCCGTTCCATGGGCATTAAAATTTCCACCATGCCGTCTTCCCGGACATCATAAACCTTTGAAACATAGTATTCCTTTTCCGGAGACGTACCGTTCTCGTCCTCATCCTCTTCAACATAGGTCTGTAAATCAATCCGTTCCCCGGGAAGAATTAAATCCAAAATATCAATTTCCGCCATCTTTCTTCTTATTGGCTACCAAATGGGAGAAAAAGGCAGCCATTCCTCTCTTTTTAAAATTCTCGTTTTTTTCAATATTCATCAATTTGGCCGTAATATCTTCATAGGCCCGCGCCGATTTGGCATGGGGATTGGCTAGGGTCACCGGCGTCTGCTGCATAACCGCTTCGTTCAGTTCCTGATCCTGGGGAACAGAACCGATATACTCGATGACAAGCCCCAAATACCTTACAACAACGGCATTTAATTTACGGAACAGGGACGCCCCCTCTTCCGGTGTTCCGACTTTATTTGCAATCACTTTTATGCTGGTATGCTCTTCTTTAAAACGGGGATGCCGCTTCAATGCTTTCAAAAGAGAATAGGAATCCGTGATGGATGTGGGTTCTAAGGTTGTAACCAAAACAATTTCCCCGCTGGCCACCAAAAATTCCAACACCGCATCGGAAATACCTGCCCCGGTATCAATGATAATAACATCTGCTATCGCATCCAATTGTGCAAGATTTTGTATGATATACGTTAAATATTCGCGATTCAAATTGGAAAGTCCCGCGATTCCCGAACCTCCGGAAATAAAGCCCACATCACCGGGCCCCCAGGTAATTACTTCTTTAATATTTTTCCCTTTATATATCAAATCGCTGAGATTATGCTTCGGAACCGTACCAAACATAATCTCAATATTGGCCAGACCGAAATCCGCATCCAAAATAATCACGCGTTTCCCTAATTTGCGCATATGGATTGCCAAATTAATTGCCGTGTTGGATTTGCCTACTCCGCCTTTTCCGCTGGTGACGGTAATTACCCTTGCCAAAGGACGCTTCGTCTTTCCGGTTTTCACAATATTTCTTAACTGCTGCGCCTGATCCATAGAATTCACCTTCCTTGGTTCTGATTATGATTTTCCGCCTAAAATATTACGCACTGCATTTTGCGGGTCAAATGTGGAAATATCTTCCGGCACATTCTGTCCGCAGGTAATATAGCTAAGCGCTGCTCCGGTATGAAGCTTCACATTCAAAAGATTTCCGTAAGTCGTTGTTTCATCCAGTTTTGTAAAGATCAGCTTGTACTTTGCCATCTCACTGTAAGAATCTGCAATGCTGATTAAATCCTTATATTTGGTAGTAGCAGAAAGAACAAGATAGACCTCCGTTTCCGCCAGTTCATCAAATACATGCACAAACTCACCGGTTTTGCTCTTCTGTTCCTCATTGTGATGGGAATGTCCTGCCGTATCTACCAAAATGTAATCGTAGTCCTTATACTGTTCGTAGAGTTCCCGCATTTCTTCCGCAGAATATACAATGTGCATCGGCACATCCATGATGTTGGCATAGGTGCGCAACTGATCGGTCGCCGAAATACGATAAGTATCTGCGGTAAAAAGGGCAATTCTTTTTTTCTTTTCCACTGCCAAAATGGACGCCAGTTTCGCCAGTGTCGTCGTTTTACCCACACCGGTAGGTCCGATAAAATAAACCACCTTCACTCCGTTTTTTCCGGAGGTGATGCATTCCGGCTTTCCAAACTTCAGAATCATTCGCTGGTAGATATGGGACAATATATGCTCTAACTGGGCATCCGACTGAAAATTCTGTTCCACGTCATCAATCATCTGATTGGCATACCACTCGCAGACTTCATTTTCAATCATGGTATTGTAAAGGAGCTTAAGAAAAGACATCATTTCTTCGGATTTGGTCTCTGCAATTTCTTCCGGCTCCGGTGTTTTGTCCTCCTCCGTTTTTTTCAATTTTTCTTCCAAAAGACTCTGGATGCTGTCCAGTTTTTCTCCCAGGCCATCTTCTTTCATCTCCGGACGCGGCGCTTTCTCTTCCTGTTTACGAAGTTTATCCACAGAGGCCAACGCATCCGCAATACGGCTTTCGCTTTCTGCATGTTCCGCCTTAATCTGCTTGTTGATAATCTCGCTTTCCTCTTCTTTTGCCACCGTCACTTCGATATAATGCGGCTTGAAAATACGCCAAAAGCCCTTCGGTGCGACACTTTTTACATTCATAATAACGATGCCGTCACCCAATTCTTTTTTTGCCGCCGATACGGCTTCCTCTTCTGTTTTTCCTTGAAATTTTTTAATAATCATTTATGCTGTCACCATTCCTACCGATTGTAATTCCACATCCGATTCCACTTCATTATACGAGATTACAACCAAATCACTGATGTAATCTTCGGTAATCCGTTTAAAATACATTCGCACAATGGGCGAAGTCAAAACAATGGGGTTTTTCCCTAAGGATTCCAGCTTCGCCGCTTCTTTTTTTACACTTTCAATCATCGTCTTAATCCGCTCCGGTGCAAGCGTAATGTAAGCTCCCTGCTCGGACTGCTTTACACTTCCCATAATCTCCTGCTCCAGCTTCGGATCCAGAGTAACCACACTGACGGTTTCTCCGCCGGCAAAGAACTTGGTGGAAATTGCCCTTTTCAAGGATTGCCGCACATATTCCGTAAGCATATCCGTATCTCTCGTGCTGGTGGCGTGGTCCGCCAAAGATTCAAAAATCGTAAGCAAATCCCGGATCGATATTTCTTCCCGTAACAGATTCTGCAAAACCTTTTGTATTTCTCCCAGGCCAAGCAGCTTGGGTATCAACTCTTCCACAATGGAAGGATTGTTTTCTTTGAGGTTGTTTACCAAATTCTGCACATCCTGCCGTGTTAACAGTTCCGCAATGTTTCTGCGGATAATTTCGGTCAGGTGGGTAGCGATAATGGAAGGCGGGTCAACTACGGTATAACCAAGACTTTCCGCCCGCTCTCTCTGTCCCTCCGTAATCCAGGTCGCCGGAAGATGAAAGGAAGGCTCAAAGGTGGGAATACCGGTAATCTCCTCTTCAATATATCCCGGATTCATCGCCAGATAGTGGTCAAAAAGAATTTCTCCTTCGCTGACCTGTACACCTTTTATTTTAATAATATATTGGTTCGGATTCAACTGAATATTATCCCTAAGTCGGATAATGGGCACGATGGTTCCAAGTTCCAACGCAATCTGTCTTCGAATCATAACCACTCGGTCAAGCAAGTCGCCCCCTTGATTCACATCTGCCAGAGGGATAATACCATAACCGAATTCCAATTCGATGGGATCCACATGCAAAAGAGCCGTAACATTTTCGGGCTTTCGGATTTCCTCCGCTGCCACCTCTTCCTCTTCCACCCGGGACTCAATCTGTCCCGTTTCAATGGTTTTGGAAATGGTTTTTCCGGAAGCAATAAAGGCAATACCGAGAACCCCGAACAATACGGTATTTAGCGGCGTTGCAATTCCAAGGCCGATCATAGCCGTGCCCACCAGATACAGCGCCCTCGGAACGCCAAAAAGCTGACTGATCAGCACAGAACCAAAGTCCGCATCTTTAGAACCTTTGGTTACCAAAATACCGGTGGACAAAGAAATCAAAAGAGAGGGAATCTGGCTGACCAAACCGTCACCGATGGTCAAAATCGCATATTCATTTAAGGCATCCCCAAAAGCTAAATCCCGGCGAAGCATTCCCATGGCGATACCGCCGATAATGTTTACCGCGGTAATGACAAGACCTGCCGTAGCATCTCCTTTTACGTACTTAACCGCACCATCCATGGAACCGAAAAAGCTGGCTTCCGCCTGAATCTTGTCTCGCTGTTTTTTGGCTTCCGCATCGGTAATGGCACCGGTATTCAAATCCGCATCAATAGCCATCTGCTTACCGGGCATAGCGTCCAATGTGAAACGGGCCGTTACTTCCGCAACTCGCTCGGAACCCTTATTGATAACCATAAACTGGATAATAATCAAAATAATAAATACAATCGCACCAATAACCAAATCGCCGCCGCCCACGTATTGTCCGAAGGTCTCAACCACGTTACCCGGTTCACCGGTTGTCAGAATCAATCTGGTGGAAGAGATATTAAGGGCGATTCGAAAAAGCGTTGTGAACAAGAGCATGGTAGGATAAAACGACATATCCAATACTTCTTGTGCAAACATACAGGAAAAAAGAATCGTAAACGCTACTGCCATATTGATTGCCAGCAAAATGTCCAGCAAAAAGCTGGGAATCGGCACGATAAACATAACAAATGCCGCAAGCACATATGCCGCAACTGCCACATCCGCTTTTTTCATTTACGCATCTCCTTTCCTTTTTTCTTATTTGCTGCCAAAGGCGACTTTTTTCAATATAAGTTATACCTTTCCCTGGGCCCGGTAAACGGCCGCAAGCACTTCCGCAACCGCCACATACAACTCCGGCGGCACCGGATTCCCGATTTCCACATTGGCATACAGGGAACGGGCAAGGGGTTTGTTTTCTACAATTTCCACATTGTGCTCTCTGGCTTCCTCTTTAATCTTTTGCGCCAGATAATCCACACCCTTCGCAATAACCACCGGTGCGTCAGCCACTTCCTTATCGTACATAATTGCTACCGCGTAATGGGTGGGGTTCGTGATGACCACGTCTGCCTTAGGAAGATTTTGCATCATTCTGCGCTGGGAACTTTCCATCATTCTCCGGCGAATCTTTCCTTTAATCTGGGGATCACCTTCGGTGCTCTTATACTCATCCTTTACTTCCTGCTTGGTCATCTTCATATCTTCGTTAAATTTCCATTTCTGGTAAAGATAATCTACGGCTGCAACCACCATAAAAAGCAGGGAAATCTTAAAACCGATGTCAATCAGCAACGTTCCGGCCAGGATTACCGCCTCCGTTATCGACATGTCAAAAAGCATAAACAGATAACGCCAGTTCTCTTTCAACTCTCCGTACGCAATATAAATCATGATGGCAATCTTCAAAATGGACTTCAGTAACTCCACCAATGCCTGAGATGAAAACAATTTTTTTACTCCGGAAATCGGATTCATTTTACTGAATTTCGGTTGCAACGGCTTACTGGTAGGCTGCCACTTCACCTGTACCAAATCGCTGATAAACGCCACCAGAAAAGAAACCACGAAAAACGGAAGGCAAATGATGATAATATCCTTTATTCCTTCGCCAAGCAGCGCCCCGAAAAACTCCATGCTAAGTTCACCCTGATGGGCAATGGCAAAATCCGGAATCAAATTATAGTAAAATCCAAACAATTCCATAAATTGCTCGCTTAGAATTCCGGTCCATATTTTTAACATCAAAAACAAAGCAAACAGAGAAAGAGAACCCGCAATCTCTTTGCTTTTACAAACCTGCCCTTCTTTTCGGGCATCTGACAATTTCTTGGAAGTCGGTTCTTCGGTCTTTTCACCGCCGGGACCGTCTTTTGCAAAAAATTGTAAATCCATTATATATGCAGATTTCAGTTTGGAAACTTCTATCATACACTTCCACCTAATGCTTCCACAAAAGTGACCATAATCACTTTCATGCCTTCAAAGACAAAATCTGCCGCGGTAGGCAGGATTCCCACCGTAAGAAACAATATGGAAAGTCCGGTGAGAACTTTAAGCTGAATACCCACAGAGAACATATTCATCTGGGGAGAAACTTTTGCCATAACGCCTAAAATACCGTTTAGCAGCAAAATCGTACAAAACACGGGAAGGCAAAGCCGAAATCCCATAACCATATAATCGCCCAAAAAACCTACGAAGGAATCAAACATGTATTCCAGCATAATTTGCGCCTGCCCCAGAGGAATCAGTACAAACGTATCCGCCAAAGCCAGCATAAGATAGCGATACATTCCGGTCAAAATAAAAATCAGCATAAACGAATATTGATACAGAAAACCGGTGACCGTGGTCTGCTGCCTTGTCATGGGATCAAACTGGCTCGCCATGGAAAAACCGATTTCCATGTCCACGATGGAGCCGGCGAAGCTGACAATCATCATACAAAATTCCGCACCAAGTCCGAGTAAAAGCCCTACCACTGCTTCTTTTAAAACCAATGTTGCATACTCCAATAACGTGGAATACTGCAAATATACATGTTCCTCAATCCCCTGATAAAGCAAAAAAGCCACAAATACACTGATGGCAATTCTTACATGACGGGGGGTATTATTCATGGAATAGAACGGGGCCACAAAAACAAAACAGGACACCCGTACCAAGACCAGCAGGAAATATTCCAATTCTTCCAAAGGAAAAGAAAAATCAATCATTTCTGTTTCTTCTCCTTCCTTCATCGGATATAAATTGAAAAATCCGACCACAAACTTTCCATAAAGGTTATCATATTATTCATCATCCAGTCGCCGCAAAGCATCATGGCCAAAAACACGCAAAGCACCTTGGGTACAAAGGTCAGTGTCTGCTCCTGGATGGAAGTAACCGTCTGAAAAATACTGATTACCAGACCAACAATCAAGGAAACCAGCAATACCGGCGCAGCTGTAATAATAACACAATACAAACCATCACTTACAATACCTACAACTTCATCTATGGTCATATCGCTGTTCTCCTTTCCTTGTCATTTTTATCAGTAAAACGTTCGTACCAGATTTACAATAATCAGATTCCATCCGTCTGCCAAAACAAATAATAAAATCTTAAACGGCATGGAAATCGTCGTAGGCGGCAACATCATCATACCCATACTCATAAGCACGGAAGAAACCACCATATCAATTACCAAAAACGGGATATAAATCAAAAAGCCGATAATAAATGCGGTCCGCAGTTCACTTACCATGTAACTGGGAATAAGTACCGTAAACGGAACATCTTCCGGGTCCCCGTCCCATTCCGTATAACCTGCAATTTCCATAAATACCGACACATCCTTGGTCTGGGTCTGGGGATACATGTATTCCCGTAGCGGTGCAATCCCCGCTTCCAACGCCTCTTCCTGAGTAATTGTCCCTTCATTAAGGGGAACAACCGCATTATTGTACATTTGCAAAAATACCGGACTCATAATATATACCGTCAAAAACAGGGCCAAGGCTATAAGTACCTGATTCGGCGGTGTTGACTGGGTATTAAGCGCCGTTCGGGTAAAATGCAAAACAATAATAATTCGGGTGTAGGAAGTAAGAGTAATAAGTAAAATCGGCAAAAGGGCAATTGCTGTAAGAATAAGCAGAATTTCCAGCGCACCGTTGATGGAGCCGTTTCCTTCTCCCAACGAAACCGTAAAGGTATTACCGATATTCAATTCCGACTCATCCTCTGTATCTTCTGCACTTCCCGGCTCATCTTCGTAGGTACGTTCATCCGTATCTCCGGTATTGTCCGTGTCAGTCGCATACGAAGGAAAAGAGTCCACCATACACAATATGCCTACCAAAAACAGCAGGCATATCACTCTAATTATTCGGTTGTATCGAAATTTAAATTTCATTCTTTCCAACACCTTTGTATTCAAAATCACTTCTTCTTCGGAAGTTTTTCTTTTGCTTTTTCCAGCAAATCCGCAAAACCCGGAAGCTCTGCATTTTGCACCGCTTCCAAATCCAGTTCGTCTTCCCGCAGTTCCGCAAGCATCGTCACCGTATCCTTGCAAACTGCGATGGCCAGATAGCGGGTTCCCACCCGCACAATCTGAATATATTTGGTCTGGGACAAACGCACGGTCTCTATCACGGAAATGTTCTTTTCAAACGTTTTTCCCCGCTGTACATTAGCAATATATCGCGTAGCAAAATACGTGATTGCCAAGACAAACAGAAAAATCAAAAGCACCGAAATAAAGCGCGTTACATTCTCCCAATGATTCATCGTTAATAACATCATTGCTTTAGTCCTTAATAATCTCCGTTACACGGATACCGAAGTTTTCTTCAATAACTACAACTTCACCCTTGGCCACAAATTTACCGTTTACAAGCACATCTATGGGCTCTCCGGCAATTTTTTCCAATTCAATGATGGTACCCGGAGCAAAATCCAAAATCTCATGAATGGTCTTTGATGTACGTCCAAGTTCCACCGTCACTTCCAAAGGAACATCCATAATCAAGCCGATGTTTTCCTGACCAATCATCGCTGCCATTTCCGGTGTAAACGCCTGGAATTGAGCAGGCTGTACATTCATCGTCGGCTGGGGCATTACCATTCCCGGCATCGCCATCTGAGGCATTGCCATCTGAGGCATGGAAACCTGTTCAAACTGCGGCATCGAAACCGTAGGTGCCGGCGCCGGTGCAGGTGCGGCCGGAGCAGGGGCAGGCATCGGTGCGGGCTCTGCGGGCTTTTCCGCCTCCGCATTCATGCCCATCTGATTTTCCATGAAAATATCATAGAGCGAACGGGCAAAATCCACCGGATATAACTGAATGATGCTGGAATCCACCAAATCACCAATCTGCATCCGGAACGCGATTTTTACAAAAGTGCCCTTCATGTACTCTTCAATACCGCCGGTATCATATAACTCATTCATATTCACCAGATTTGCATCCGGCGGGCTGATATCAATCTTCTTGCCAAGCATGGAGGACAAAGAGGTGGCAGATGAACCCATCATCTGATTCATCGCTTCCGAAATTGCGGAAAGATGCAGTTCTCCCAGTTCTCCGTCTGTATTGGTTCCGTCACCACCCATCATCAAATCCGTAATGATTTTAACATCGTTTTCCTGAAGAACCAGGATATTGGAACCATCCAGACCTTCGGTGTATTTAATACGAATAAAAACACAGGGCTTCGGGTATTCTTCAATTACGGTAGCCCAATTGGCCATAGTAACCTTGGGTGTTGTAATGTTAACCTTTCGGTTTACCAAAGAATACAGCGTGGTGGCTGAAGTCCCCATACTGATATTGGCAACTTCACCAATCGCATCTTTTTCTATATCGGAAAGCAGGCTCTCATCCACTGCATCGCCGGCAGAATCCGCAGGTGAATCCGCTTCTGCGGAAACATCGCTATCCAAATCCATACCGCTAAGCAGCGCATTAATCTCATCTTGGGATAACATTCCATCCATAGCCTATCTTAACCTCCTGTTCTGCCCGCTTGGGCGCATTCTATTCTTCCTCCCGATAAACGGAAGTGACCCTGACGGCATATTTGTCTTTGTCCGTTCCGGGTACTGCGGTAAATTTCTTAATGTTTCCGACGTAAACATCCAAATCACTGTCCACATCAGTATCTAATCGGATTACATCGCCGAGCTGAAGTCCCAAAAAGTCGCTGACCGCAATCTTGCTCTTTCCGAGAAGTACCTTCACCGGTACGTCAACCCGCTTCAACATACTTTCCATGTAAATCGACTGATCTTCATCATTCATAGGCACCATATTGGTAAACCAGAATTTCGTATTCAGATTATCCACGATACTTTCCAATGTCATGTAGGGAAGACAGATATTCATAAACCCTTCCACTTCACCGAATTTCACATTCAGCGTTACAATCGCAATCATTTCATTAGGGGCAATAATCTGTGCGAACTGGGTATTGGTCTCTATTCTTTCCAACACCGGCACAATGTCCACAACATTCTTCCAGGGCTCCCGCAAAAGCTGGGTACAAATTGATAAAATCTTATCCAGAATGCCGAGCTCTATTTCCGAAAAGTCCCTGGGCTTGTCTAAGCTGTTGCCCTGACCGCCAAGCATACGGTCCAATAGGGCATAACCCACGCTGGCCGTAAGTTCCACCACGATATTACCCGATAACGGCTGAAAATTGATAATTCCCAATATTACCGGATTAGACAATGCATTGGCAAACTCCGAAAAAGTTACCGTTTCCGAACTTGCCACATTTACCTGAATGTTCTTTCTGAGGTAAACCGGTAGGTTGGTTGAAAGCAAACGTCCGTAGTGTTCAAAGATTAACTCCAACGTACGCAAATGCTCCTTGGAGAACTTTGCCGGTCGCATGAAATTGTAATTTTTAACTGTTTTTTCGTTTTTGTTTTGCATCTCCTGTACGTCTACTTCGCCTTTACTCAAAGCAGACAACAGGTTGTCTATCTCATTTTGCGACAGGACATCGCTCATTTACCTCACCTCCGCTCTATACTGAATTTTTCAGAGGTTTTAACCGATTACCATTTCAACGATGGAAACCTTGTAAATGAAGGTAGAACCATACAAATTCTGAACGCGTTCCAAAATTTCTTCACAAATCTCATCCTGGCTGAGTCTTGCCTCGCTGGGTGTATAACTTCCGATTACGGAGATAATTTCTCCCTGAATCAAACTGGCCTTCGCTTCTATATCTGCGCCGTAGGTTGCGTAATCTTCATGGGTCATATCGAGCGCCAGAGAAACCTTAACTACTGCATAGCGGTCGCTTGTTTCACCCTCTTCTCTTTGCAAAAGGATGGTCATGGAATTGGGAATTTCGTATACCTGGGTATCTGCCAGAGAAACGTTCGCTGCACCGCCGCCATTTTCCCCTTCCAGTTCCAGTTGCAAAATGCCTGCAATGTCCGTGACAATGGCAGCGGTCTTTTGATTGGTTCCCATTACGGAAAACATCATAATCGCTGTCATGATAATATTCACAACAAGCAAGGATAAAATTACAATTGATAATAAATTTTTCTTCATCACTGTCTCCACAAACTAAAATGTACTTAACGTGTTATAAATCTTAATCTCCACCCGTCGGTTGAGTGCCCGGCCTTCTGCCGTGGAATTGTCCGCAATCGGGCAATACTCTCCGCGTCCGCTGTGCTTAATCATTGCCGGATCCAAATTGGTATTTTCTATGATGAAATAGAACACCGCCAGTGCTCTGGCATCGGACAATTCATTATTGCTGGGATACATCGCACTATTGATGGGAACGGAGTCCGTATGTCCTTCAATTTCAATGATACTCTCGGAGTATCGTTCCAAAATAATGCCGACCTGCGTCAAAACTTCCTCTGCCTCCGGATTCAGCTCCGCACTTCCGGATTGGAACAGCAGCGCTCCGTTTAACGTAAGCTGCACATATTGGGATGTATATTCCATCTCAATAAGCTCGTCCATACCGGCTTCGGAAATCGCTTCCCCAACGCGCTCTGCCAATTCTTCCGATTCGGCAAGCATTTCGCCTTCCACCGTTTCCAACGCCCCTTCCAATGTGGAATCCGCCAGAGGATCCTGTTCCTCTGTCTCTTCCTGGGCTTTTCCGGTACTGTTAATATATTCATCCAATTCATTCAACTGGCTGACACCGTTACTAATCAGCAAACCGTCACCAATGGACAACGCTCCCGCCGTAAACACGCTGAATGTCTGGGAAAAGGAAGCCGCCACTTCATCAAATTTCTTTGCATCCACGCTGGACATGGAGAACAGCAATACGAAGAAGCAAAGAAGCAGATTCATCAAATCACTGAACGTCGCCATCCACGCCGGGGACCCGGGTGCCGGTGCATCCTCCTTTTTCTTTCTTGCCATATATTACATGCCTCCATCATCTGCATCCTCCACCGGTCTGTCCTTCGGTGCAAGGAATGATTTCAACTTCTCTTCAATAACTCTGGGGTTTTCTCCTGCCTGAATCGAGAGAAGACCCTCAATCATAATTTCCTTCAAAAGCATTTCTGCTCCACTGTTTGTCTCCATCTTGGTTGCCGTAGGCGTCGCAATCCAGTTGGCCAGCATAGAGCCGTACAATGTGGTAAGAAGTGCAACCGCCATGGAAGGACCGATGGAAGAAGGATCATTCAAATCCTTCAACATGTTAATCAAACCAATCAGCGTACCAATCATACCCCAGGCAGGGCCCATGGATGCAAGATCCTGCCAGAATTTAATCTTGGCCTTGTGTCTGCCTTCCACGCTGCTGAGTTCGGTTTCCATAATCGCACGAACCAGTTCCGGGTCAGTTCCGTCAACAATAAGAAGAATTCCCTTTTTCAGGAAATCATCATCAATATCAGCCGCCGCCTCTTCCAACGACAAAAGACCTTCCTTACGTGCCACGTTGGAAAGTTCAATAATTCGTTTGATAATTTCTACCGGATCCAGTTTCGGTGTTTTGAATATAAGAGAGATACTCTTTAGACCGCCCACAAAATCCTTTACGCTGTTCATCATCAAAACACAACAAAAAGCACCACCAAAAGTGATGAGTGCCGACGGCGTATCCAAAAAACTTTCTATTTTCGAAAAATCAATACCGGTTTCGCTATATACAATACCGAAAATGACCATTACAAAACATATGATCAACCCAAGCAAAGAAGCCAAATCCATAAAGCGCACCCTTATTCTGCATTATGTATCGCAAAAATTTCCCTTCTATAAGATTTTACTAGATTTTTCACGTCTTGTCTACTTTCTTTTACAATAAGTTTGCGCCCTGTAGTCAGCGTAATTACTGTATCGGGCGTTTCTTCGACACACTCGATAAGTTCTGCATTTATCAGCAAAACCGTGCCGTTTAATTTTGTAATTTCAATCATTATTACACCCCCGTTTTTACCCGTTTCATAAAATTCCCAAATATGGAAAATAGGCTTGTGCGCGGTTGCCCACGCACAAACCTTTTTAAACTGCGTTTACATTATCTCTTCAGGTTTACAAGTTCTTCCAAAAGCGTATCACTTACCGTAATAATACGGCTGTTTGCCTGGAAACCACGCTGTGTGGTAATCATTTCCGTAAACTCGGAAGAAAGGTCTACGTTACTCATTTCCAAAACACCGGTGGAAATGTAACCGCCGTCTGCGGAAACATCCACACCGATACCATCGAACTCACCGGAGTTCAATGTGGTGGAGTAAAGGTTATCACCGACTTTTTCAAGACCTGCCGCATTGGAGAAGGTTGCAACTGCAATCTGTCCAAGGAGCTTTGTCTGTCCGTTGTCGTAAGTTCCGTAAATCATACCGTTGTTCTGTACGGAAACACCGGTCATATTACCCAGCGCACATCCGGTACCGTAACCCTGGCTGTCACCGCTCACTGCGCCGATGGTGGATGTTTTTTCGTTGTTCAGATTCAGGGAATCTTTCATATCCACGGTAATATTTTCGAACGGATTATCTGCAGTCTCATCCTTCGGCTGTAAGAACAGGTTAAATGCCTTAATCTGCTGGGAACCGTTTACGCCTTCAAATTCACCGGTTGCCTGGTTGTATGTAATCTTAACACCGGAGCCGGCTTCGGTTGCATAACCGGTGGCGGATACGGTCTGGCCGTCGAAAATCTTTGCTGCATTTCCGTCTTTATCCGTATATGCTCCGGAGGGACTGTTGGATAAAATCGTTGCAAAGGTGGTAGGAATACCTGCCTCTTCATTTGCTGACTGTACATTAACGGTCAGGTTCAGGAAATCATCCACGTCTTCAAATCCAAAGGCACCGACATACAATTCCGCCAATTCCTGGTTGGTCACTTTCCCGTTTGCAAGGAACTGTCCCGGTGCTATGGAAGGAACCTCATTTCCGTTCGCCAGTTTTGCCGGTTCGGTGAAGGTAATGGTTCCGTTTGCCGGATCCAACGTGTATCCGTCCAAGGTGGTGTAGGAATCATTTTTGCTGGCGTATACTGCAGCGCCGGCTTCATTGGTTCCGGTAAAGATGCTGGCATCAAATTTATCCAATACGGAGTTGTTATCGGAGTCGATAACATCCTTAAGTTCCATTACATAAACGCCTTCTTCATCGGTACCGTTGATGGCAAATTTCGCAGTATAGGAATATCCCATGTTATCATAAAAACCAAGGTTGATTGCTTTGCCTTCTTTTTCCAGACTGGAATCAAACTTATCCAAAATACCGCTGATGTTTGCCTTGGTGGTTGCCTGAGGCTCACTTACCAGATTCGCTGCAGACAAAATTCTAAGGGGTTTCACCGTATCCTGTACAACACGAATTTCCTTTGACTCCGGATCTTCCTCTGCCTGCCAGCCCATTACGTTGTATCCGTTGGCACTGTTGGCAAGGTTACCAACCGCGTCTACGTAGAAGGAACCGCTTCGGGTAAAGAAATTGGTTTCACCGTCACTTACGATAAAGAATGCATCTCCGGTAATCTTCATATCAAAGGCATTACCGGTTGTCTGGGTAGAACCTGCCGTGGTGATGGATGTAGAAATCGCACCGGTGGTTACACCGAGACCGACCTGCTTTGCATTGACACCGGCGGTACCGCTGATTTCGCTGGGGCCGGATGCCTTCTGTGTGGTCTGGTACATAAGTTCCGAAAATGTAATCGTCTGTGATTTATAAGCTACTGTGTTAACGTTTGCAATGTTGTTACCAATAACGTCCATTTTGGTCTGATGTGTCTTTAATCCTGATACACCAGAGTAGAGTGATCTCATCATAATAAATGACCTCCTTTTGCTTATTTGATGGTGCTCCCTTCTGTCAGTCCGGGAATCGAAGCCTCCGTAAGGTCCGGCTAAATAATTACCGCGCCATCAATGTTTGTAAATATATTTTCTTCTGTTTCTGATTGTTCCATCGCCGTAATCACGGTGTTATTGGGGACATTTACGATAAATGCCAACCGATCCACAATGACCAGGGATTCGTTAATTCCTTTCGCTTCCGCCTTTGCCCGGCCTTCCTGCAACCGTTCCAACTGCTCCGTAGAAAGTTCTATGTTCCGCTCCTGCAATCGCCCCGAAGCATGTTTGGAAAATTTCAGTTCCTCCGTTCCGTTTTCGGCCAACCCTGTTTTGTATTTCAGAATTTCTCCAAAAGGAGCCGCCGCCGAATCCGGCTGTGGTTTTCCGGTCTTGGGAAAATAGGTATCCCGAGCCTGTTCAAGAGAAAGGATTCTTTGCTGCATAAGTTCCATACGCATCTCCTTCCTTGGACTATCCTATTTTGCTTATTCCTCCGATGTTTCCTCCTTCGTATCACCGGATTCTTCCGCATCCGCTGCCGCCTGCAACTCATCAATCCGCTTCTGGTAAGCCTCCACATTTTCAAAAAATGCATCCTCCAAGAACGTCTTCTGATAAGTTGTCATGCCACTGCACTTTTCGCTGAGTTCATTTACTTTTCTTGCATAAGAAAGTGTTAAATCCTCCAGCGCCGGAAGTTTTTTAAACTCATCTGCAACTTCATTAGCCAAATCATAGGCTTCCATGTATTCCGAACTGGCAACCGTATCCAAATCCTCGATGGAGTAAAGGCTGTTTTCAATGGAAAGGAATGCCTTTCCGCCTTCGTATACCACGTAATCCACCTGACCGGATATGTAATTGGTATCGCCTGTAGCTTCGCTGGTGACTTTCATAATTACGTATTCACCAACCAGGTCCTGTGCCTTAACGGAATCCATCGCCGTTCCGATTTCCTGCAATTCTGAAACCTGAGTGAAGGTTGCGTACTGGCTGACCCATTCGGTATTGGAAGTCGGTTCCAGGGGATCCTGATTTTTCATTTCTGCCACCAAAAGTGTAAGGAATGCATCAGAATCCATTTCGTTATTCTTGGTTTCTTTTGATTCGTTTAAGGATGTTGCGGAAGTTGAAGTAACAAACTTGCCATCTTCATATGCTGCTATCAAGCTCATCTTCGCGATTCTCCTTTCTGTTGTTTTTGTTTTACTCTAAGCCGGCAGTTCTTATACTTTGTAATCCATGCTGTTTCCGTCTGCCTGCATCATCTTTGCGGTAACTAATTCTTCCTCGGCCAAATCTTCCAACTCGTCCAATTCCGAAATACCGTTTAAATCAATTTTCCGGGTTGCTTTTTTCAGTTCCTCTGCCATCTCGTCCTGTTGCCGGTTGTTGTCATTTCCTTGTTCCAGATTCCGTTCAAATTCATGACTTGCAACCGCTACTTCAATGGCATCCACCTTAACACCCTGTTGTTCAAGATTCTCTTTCAAAACAAGAATCTGTGCTTCCAGTGCAGCCCTTACTGCATCGTTTTGTGCCAGTAGCTGCGCCGTAACATTGCCTTCTTTTGACGCTACCGTAAGTCCCACCGTACCAAGATTCTCCGGATTCAGTTGCATCGACAACTGGGTAACATCTTCTTTAACCTGCATTTTAATCTGGTCAAGGACCTGGGAAACGACTTCCTGCGGGTCCGTAGTTCCCATGGTGGGAATATCCTGTGTAAGCACCTGGGCAAAATTTTCCGGTGCGTTTACCGGTGCATTTACGCTAACCATCTCGCCGGAATTTGCAACTACTCCCGTATCCTGCTTAGCGCCTTCCTTTGCCTGGAATGCATTTTCATTACTGCCGGTAGATGCATTTTCATTCTCTGTAGTGTTTTCTGCAGTCAGATTGTCGGTTTTAACCGCTGCGTCAACATCCTCTTCCTTGGCAACCTGCGCTGCATCTTTTTGTACTGCGTTATCCGCCGGTTCTTCCGGGTTTTCTGCATTTACAATTACGGCTGTTTCTGTCTGCATTTCAATGGTTTTGTCTGCACCATTTTCTTTTGCGTCAGCATTTTCCATAAGTGCTTTCTCGACAAGAGCCTTCCACTCTTCTCCGGTAAGATTCATCTCCTGTCCTTCCATGGTTAGGATATCTTCCACTTTACCGTTAATTTCTTTCACCAATGCGGTCAGTTCTTCGTTGGTAAGCAATGCACTTACGTCACCGTCCGCCTTTACCTCCGCCACCAATGCGGTCACATTCTGGGGATTTAGTAAATCCAAAACGGTAATTCCCATCTCTTCCAACTTCTCTACCAGCTCTTCTTCGGTTATCCCGAGTGCTTCGGCGGTTT
>SVFE01000020.1 GCA_015057055.1 Lachnospiraceae bacterium
TAAAGTGTTCGGTTACTATTTTGAAGTAACCAATTCTTACAAGGAAATGGTGCCGGAGGATTACATCCGCAAACAAACCCTGGCTAACGCAGAACGATATACGAATCAGCAATTAAAAGAGCTGGAAGATTTGATTTTAAATGCGGAAGATAAGCTTTTTGCATTGGAGTATCAGTGTTTTACCGAAATTCGCGACAAAATGGAGGAAAATCTGGGACGTGTGCAAAAAACAGCCCGCGCTGTTGCTCTGTTAGATGCATTTGCCTCTCTTTCCCTTGTTGCAGAAAGAAATCGGTACATTTGTCCGGATATTAATACAAAAGGTATCATTGATATCAAAGGCGGACGCCATCCTGTAGTGGAAAAAATGATTCCCAATGATATGTTTATTGATAACGATACCTATTTGGACGGAAAAAAGAATTGTATCAGCATCATCACCGGACCGAATATGGCGGGAAAATCCACCTATATGCGTCAGGTTGCACTGATTGTTTTAATGGCGCAGATTGGTTCCTTTGTCCCGGCTTCCAACGCAAATATTTGCATTACAGACCGCATTTTTACAAGAGTTGGTGCATCCGATGATTTGGCCAGCGGACAGTCAACTTTTATGATTGAAATGAATGAAGTAGCCAATATTTTAAGAAATGCGACGCCTGACAGTCTGCTTATTTTGGATGAAATCGGAAGAGGAACATCCACCTTTGACGGTTTATCCATTGCGTGGGCGGTTATTGAACACATCAGTAACAAAAAACTGTTGGGGGCAAAAACACTGTTTGCTACACATTATCATGAACTCACGGAACTGGAAGGCAAAATCAGCAATGTAAATAATTATTGTATTGCCGTAAAAGAAAAAGGCGATGACATTGTATTTTTGCGTAAAATCATCAAGGGCGGCGCGGACAAAAGTTACGGAATACAAGTAGCCAAATTAGCCGGCGTTCCTGATATGGTAATTGACAGAGCGAAAGAAATTGTGGGGCAGTTATCCGACAATGATATTTCCGAAAAAATCGCATCCATAACGGTAGAGCAGAAAAATGAAAAACATATACCCATTCGCTATGAAGAAGTCGAACTGGAACAAATGTCTCTTTTTGATACGGTAAAAGATGAAGATATTTTAAACGAACTCAAAGAAATTGACATTTCCAATTTGACTCCTATGGATGCCATGAATACATTATATCGTTTGCAAAATAAACTTCGTAATCGCTGGGAAGGTGGCGCTTAATGGGTAAGATTTTTGTTCTTGACAATATTACAATTGATAAAATTGCCGCCGGAGAAGTGGTGGAACGTCCGGCCAGCGTTGTGAAGGAATTGGTGGAAAACGCCATGGACAGCGGTGCAAGTGCGATAACCGTGGAAATCAAAAACGGAGGCATTGAATTCATCCGTGTAACCGACAATGGCAAAGGAATCGAAAAAGAAGATATTCCTAAGGCGTTTTTGCGTCATGCAACCAGTAAAATCAGACAAATTGAAGATTTGGATACGGTTTTATCCATGGGGTTTCGAGGAGAAGCTCTTGCAAGTATCGCATCGGTGGCAAAGGTCGAACTCATCACAAAATGCCATGATGAACTCATGGGAAACCGTTATGTAATTGAAGGCGGCGTCAAAAAAGAACTGGAAGAAATCGGAGCTCCTTCCGGAACGACAATCATTGTAAGAAATCTTTTTTATAACACGCCGGCCAGGCGAAAGTTTTTAAAATCCGAAAGCGCGGAAGGTGGGCATATTGCTGATATTCTTGAACATTTGGCGCTTTGCAGGCCGGATATTGCATTTTCCTTTATCATGAACGGCAAAACCAAATTTTCCACCGCAGGAAATAATGACTTAAAGGAAGTAATTTATCGAATTTTCGGAAGAGAAACCGCCAAAGAAATGATTCCGGTTTCTTACGAAAAAGACGGTATAAAAATGGAGGGGTATCTGGGTACCCCGGTAAATAACCGCCCCAACCGTAACTATGAAAATTACTTCATTAACAAACGTTTTGTAAAGAGTGATATTATTGCCAAGGGAATTGAAGAAGGGTACAAAGCATACCTGATGCAGCATAAATTTCCCTTTTGCGTTTTAAACTTCGAAATGGACACCCATAATTTGGATGTCAATGTTCATCCAGCCAAAATGGAAGTTCGCTTTCATAACAAACAGGATTTTTATGATTTTCTATCCGGAGCCGTACGAGAGACTTTGCAGGCAAAGGAAATGATTTCCGATTGCGTCGTTAGCGAACCGGTAAAAGAAAAATTTCATTTTGATTCTTCGCCGCAACCTTTTGAAACAAATCGAAGAATATCCGAAGATTTGCCGGCTCAAAATTTTACCGCTGAAATATCCGACAAAAAGGATGCTATTATAAACGCACCCAAAGAAGAACATGCAGAAAATAATATCGGCGACACGGATACCTCCGACAATGATTTTTTTGTAGCGAAGGTATTGGACAGTCTTTCTTTAGGCAAAGAGAATGCAGACATTCACAAAAATGTCATCAAAGAAAAAGAACATATTTTTGTAGAAAAAGACTACGTAATCAGTCAAAAACCCGTTCAATTATCCTTGTTTGAGGAGGAAGAACGTGTTCTTTCCGAAAAAGCCAGAAAGAATTTTACCCTAATCGGTCAGATTTTCGAGTCCTATTGGTTGTTAACTTACGGAGAAAATCTCTATTTCATTGACCAGCATGCGGCCCACGAAAAAGTCAACTACGAAAAACTGATGAAACGATACCGGGATAATGCTGTAGTTTCTCAGCAAATAAATCCACCCATTATTGTTTCTTTGTCACCGAAAGAAGGAATTTGGTTAAAGGATAATCTGACTTACTTTTTAAATCTGGGATTTGAACTGGAAGCCTTTGGCGGAAACGAATATGCTCTTAGGGCAATTCCTTTGGAATTATATCAGAATGACCCGAAAGATATGTTTTTGTCTGCCTTGAACGAATTGGTTGAAGCGGTGCCGGATAAAGCACCGGATGTCATTACGGACCGCATTGCCACCATGGCATGCAAAGCCTCCGTAAAGGCAGGTAAAACCCTTTCCCGGGCGGAGATGGAAGAGTTGTTGGACGAATTGTTAAAATTGGAGAATCCTTATCATTGTCCCCACGGCCGTCCCACTTTATTTTCTATGAGTAAGTACGAAATTGAGAAGAAATTTAAGCGAATTATTTAGTTTTTGAGGTACCTATGAAACCTTTGGTAATCATCGCAGGACCTACTGCAGTCGGAAAAACAAAATTATCGGTTATGCTGGCACAAAACATCGGCGGAGAAATCATCTCCGCCGATTCCATGCAGGTATATCGTCATATGGACATCGGTTCCGCCAAAATTATGCCGGATGAAATGCAAGGTATTGTGCACTACGGAATTGATATTTTAGAACCGGAAGACGAATATAATGTTTGCAAATTTCAAGCCATGGCCAAAGATGCCGTAAGTCAAATTATCCAAAACGGCAATATTCCCATTATCGCGGGCGGAACCGGTTTTTATATTCAATCCGTGTTGTACGACATTGATTTCACAAAAGAGAAAAATACAAAAATAAGACAAAAATTAGAAGAATTAGCCGTACAAAAAGGTGCGGAATATCTTCATGAAGAATTAAGAAAGGTTGACCCTGTTTCGGCAGATGTTATTCATGCCAATAATGTGAAACGGGTTATCCGTGCCTTGGAATTTTACCATTTAAATCATGCACCAATTTCCCGGCACAATGAGACGGAACGGGAAAAAAGCGCCGCTTATAACAATGCATTCTTTGTTCTGACCCAAAACAGACAAATCTTATATGAACGCATCGACAAAAGGGTGGATCTTATGGTGGAGCAGGGATTAGTGCAGGAAGTTGCAAAACTAAAAGATATGGGATTATCCAGAAACAATATTTCCATGCAGGGACTGGGATATAAAGAGATTCTGGATTATTTGGATGATATTATTTCATTGGAAGAAGCAATTTATCGCATCAAGCGGGATACCAGACATTTTGCCAAACGGCAGCTCACCTGGTTCAAACGGGAGAAGGATATTATATGGGTTGACCGGGACAACTTTAAGGATGACGAAAATAAAATGCTATCCTATATGATGGATAAAATACAGGAAAGAGGAATTGTAAAATGAGTGAAATTCTAAACTCTATAAAAAGTAAATATCAGGCTTTGGGAATCCGTGAGGACGTATACCGAGAAGGAGAAGCAGTACTCTCGAAATTGGAAGCGCGTTTTCGAGAAATTGATTCTGTTGCAGAATATAATCAGTTAAAAGTTTTGGAAGCTTTTCGAAAAAATCAGGTTAGCGAAGCCTGCTTACTTGGCAGTACCGGTTACGGCTACGGTGATTTGGGACGGGATACCTTGGAAGCAGTTTATGCGGATATTTTTCATACGGAAGACGCTCTGGTTCGCCCGCAAATAACCTGTGGCACGCATGCATTGGCATTGGCACTTATGAGTAATCTGCGCCCCGGTGATGAACTTCTCAGCCCTGTGGGTAAGCCTTACGATACCTTAGAAGAAGTCATCGGTATCCGTCCTTCCAATGGCTCACTCAAAGAATACGGAATTTCTTATGCTCAGGTCGACTTACTTTCGGATGGCGGTTTTGATTATGACGGAATCAAAAAAGCAATCAATGAAAAGACAAAATTAGTTACCATTCAACGTTCCAAAGGATATCAGACAAGGCCGACGCTTTCTGTTGGCAGAATCGGAGAATTGATTGCATTCATTAAAAATATTAAACCGGACGTAATCTGCATGGTGGATAACTGTTACGGTGAATTTGTGGAAACCATGGAGCCCTCCGATGTAGGTGCAGACATGATTGTCGGTTCCCTTATTAAAAATCCGGGAGGAGGCTTGGCGCCCATCGGCGGTTATATTGCAGGAACAAAAGAATGCGTGGAAAATGCAGCTTTCCGCCTTACCTCTCCCGGTCTTGGGAAAGAAGTGGGAGCGTCTTTAGGGATTCTCCAAAGTTTTTATCAGGGATTATTTTTGGCTCCTACCGTTACGGCAAACGCATTGAAAACTGCACTATTTGCCGCAGCGTTATATGAACCCTACGGATTTTTCGTAATACCAAACAGTACAGAAAGCAGACATGATATCATTCAGGCAATTACACTGGGAAGCGAAGAACGTATTATAGCGTTTTGTGAAGGAATTCAAGCCGCATCTCCCATCGACAGCCATGTTGTCCCGGAGCCTTGGGAAATGCCCGGATATGACAGCAAGGTGATTATGGCTGCCGGGGCTTTTGTATCCGGTTCCTCCATTGAACTTAGCGCAGATGCTCCGATAAAAGAACCTTATGCGGTATATTTTCAGGGTGGTCTTACCTTTGCCCACGCCAAGTTTGGTATTTTAAATTCGCTGCAAAGATTAAAGGAGAAAAATCTGATTTAATTTGGCGATTTATGTGGAAATTTACGTATAATCAATTCTATACACCTATGCTAAAGTGTGTTAAAATATGCATGAACAAATGAAAAATATGGAAGGTATGCCGATATGAAAGGGAAAAATTATTGGGTTTTATTAGTTATGATACTGGTAGGAATGGTTCTGGGCGGTTTTATCGGAACTTATCTGCCTTGGGAATGGCTTAATTACGGAGGGACCTTCGGATTGTCTCAACCCATTGTTTTGGATTTGTGTATTTTAACCATTACCTTTGGTCTTAGCATTAACATAACCATCGCATCCATTATCGGTATTATTTTGGCTGTTATCATTTTTAAATTTATATAATGTGTGTATTTCTTGATTAAAATACCAATACTACACAAAAGAGAGGAGTTACGACATTGGGAATCAGCGCATTTGGAATTGATTTGGGAACAAGTAATATTAAAATATATAATGGTAATACAGATAATTTTTTCATTGAGAAAAATATGATTGCAATCGAAGGAAAAGATAATTTGTTTGCTTACGGTGATTCTGCCTTTGAAATGTATGAAAAAGCGCCGGATAACATTAATGTCTCATTTCCGCTTTGTAACGGTGTAATTGCGGATATTCGGAATATGCAGACCTTGATCAAATATTTTATCAATGATATTTCAAAAGGAAATGTGAAACCTTGCGATTATTATATTGCCGTTCCTACTGACGTTACAGAAGTTGAAAAACGTGCTTTTTATGAGCTCATCAAAGACTCGAACGTAAAGGCCAGAAGAGTTCTGGTGGTAGAAAAGGCCATCGCTGACGGACTCGGAATGGGTATTGATGTAAAAACTTCACAAGGTGTTTTGGTGGTGGATGTAGGATATGAAACCACGGAAATTTCAATTTTATCTCTGGGCGGCATTGTATTATCCAGACTCATCAAAGTAGGTGGTAATAAATTTGATGAATCCATAAAAAATGCAATCCGAAAAGAATACAATTTAATTATCGGTTCCAAGACTGCAGAAAAAGTGAAATACGCGGTTAAGGAAATGGAAACACAAAATAAAAATGCAATTGTTTACGGACGAGATATCGTTACGGGACTCCCGGTTGAAAAAGGGATTTCACCTTCCCTTGTACACCAAAGTCTGCAAGAAAACTTTAATGTTATTGTAGATAGCATTCGCCAGATTTTGGAACGTACTCCGCCCGAATTGGGCGCAGATATCTATCGCAACGGTATCTTCCTTACCGGCGGGGCATCATGCGTAAATCATCTTGCAGATTTAATTCACGAACAGACCGGGCTTCGTATCAACACGGACGAAGAGCCGATGGCTACCGTGGTGAAAGGTCTTTCCACAATCATAAAAGAGGAAAAATACCAATCCATTGCCTATGCAATTGAATAAAAATATAGAAAAGAATTAAGGATAGAAAATGTCTCCAGTACTGAAAAGGAAACCTGAAAAATCGAAAATTCCCGGTAAATATCTTTTGTTGATTTTTACTTTTATTTGTATGCTTTTAATGGTAATTACCTTTACTACGGATGGATTGGATCGTTTTGCTGCAAATGTTTTCGGACGTGTTGTGATTCCTTTTCAGTCAGGAATCACTAATGTCAGCAATTCCATTCAGACATCGGTAGATGAACGGCGGGAATTGGAAGAATTAAGAACGGAAAATGCCGCTCTGCAAGAGCAAATCAATGCTCTCATCAGTGAAAATACCCTTTTACTTCAAGATAAATACGAATTAAATAACTTAAGAGAATTATTTGAACTTGATACCCGTTACTCCGAATACGATAAAATCGGAGCCCGGATTATTTCCTGGGAAAGCAGCAATTGGTTCAGTTCTTTTTTAATTGACAAAGGAAGCGAAGACGGTATTTTAGTTGATATGAATGTAATTGCCGGCAGCGGATTGGTAGGAAGAGTTGTGGAAACCGGTCCTAATTGGGCGAGGGTCGTGGCAATTATCGACGATTCCTCCAATGTAAGCGCCACGGTTTTACATACACAGGACCACTTGATTGTCAGCGGAAATCTACAGTTGATGGAGAACGGTGTGATTGGTTTTTCTCAGTTAATGGCCGAAGAAGGAACGGTTCAAATCGGAGATAAAATTGTCACATCCTATATCAGCGATAGGTATGTGCCCGGGATTCTTATCGGATATATTTCTTCGATTGAGATGGACTCCAATCATATGACTTATTCCGGAACCATTACTCCGGTTGTGGATTTTTCCCATCTGTCTGAAGTTTTGGTAATCACCGTTTTAAAACAGGATATTGATGAATAGTTATGAAAAAAGGAATTATTACAACCATTCTTGTTTTGCTTATGTTTTTATTGCAAACAAGTGTATTTAATTACATATCATTTGGCGGAATTGTTCCCAACCTTCTCCTTATATTAGTCAGCGTTTATGGTTTCATGAGAGGGGAAAACAGCGGTATTATATTAGGTTTTTTCTGCGGACTTTTAATTGATGTCTTTTATATGGATATTATCGGCTTTAATGCTCTTTTATATCTGTATATTGGTTATTTTAACGGTCTATGTAACCGATACTATATTCCCACCGATGTTAAAATGCCTATTTTTCTGCTTGTGGGAAGTGACCTGATAACTTCTTTTTTCAAGTACATATTTTTGTTTTTATTAAACGGTCGATTTGATATTAATTATTATTTCCTCAAAATCATTTTTCCGGAGTTAATTTATACTTTGGGCGTATTTGTAATATTGTATCCGTTGCTTTTGATTTTAGAACAAAAAATTATTTTAGTTGAGTTTAGAGGACGTAAGAAAGATGCTTTATGATATTCGCGACAGAATTATAAATTTTATATCTTCCCGCGTATTTCTTCTTTTCGTTGCGCTTATTATCGTTGCTTCCGTTTTGATTAATCGGATTTTTCAATTGCAGATTGTACACGGAAGTGAATATTTAAATAACTTTACCTTAAGCATTGAAAAAGAAGTCAGCCTTCCCAGCACCCGCGGAAACATTTATGACCGCAATGGTGTTTTACTGGCTTACAACGAACTGGCTTACAGCGTTTGTATCACGGACACCATTGAATCGGGAAACGGAAAAAATGAACGGCTGAATACTATTATTTACAATATGATGCTGTTGCTGAATGAAACAGGAGAAGAGATTTCCAGTGATTTTCCGATTTATCTGGATGAATTCGGCAATTATTCCTACAGTGTGGAGGGAAATGCCCTTCTTCGTTTTTTGGCGGACGTCTACGGTCATGCTTCAACATCGGATTTACTATATGCGGAAAAAACCGCGAACCCGGATACGGTGATTGCATATTTGGCCGGTGAAGATAAATATGCCGTAGGAGGCTATTTAGAAGCGGATACAAACGATACCTTTGTTATGGGACTTGGCTACAGCAAGGAAGATATTTTAAATATTGTAAATATACGATATAACCTTAGTTTAAATGCATTCCAAAAATACATTGCCACAACCGTAGCCACCGATGTGGGGGAAGAGACCGTGGCGCTTATTATGGAAAACAGCGATATTTTGCAAGGTGTCACCATCGAAGAAGAATCACTGCGAAGATACAATGACAGTGTTTATTTTGCTCCGATTATCGGTTATACCGGCCGTATTTCTCAGGCTGAATACGAAGAATACACCGCGCTGGGTGCTAATTATACGTTAAATGACCTGGTGGGAAAAGCCGGGATTGAACAAACCATGGAATTGCAGCTTCAGGGCATACATGGTTCCGAAACGATTTATGTCGATAATCTCGGTAAAATTATCGAGATTGAAAACATCGTTAATCCGGTTGCCGGTAATGATATCTATCTAACCATCGATTCCGAATTGCAAATTGCAACCTACAACCTTTTAGAACAAAAAATCGCCGGAATTCTGGTAAGTAAAATAATTAATGCACGGGAATCCGCCAGCACCGGGCGAAACGTACAGATTCCCATTTATGATGTATATTTTGCCTTAATCAATAACAATATAATTGATTTAAATCATATGTCGAAAACCTATGCCGGCGAAACGGAGCAAACCGTATACCAGACTTTTTTAGGTAAACAAGAGAGTGTTCTGGCAACGCTGGAAGAGGAAATGCTTTACGGGGATACCCCTTACAACCAGCTAAGCACTGAATACATGGTATATGAAAGTTTTATCATTTCCATGCTTTCTTCTGCCAATTACGGCGTAATTTTGACCGACCAGATTGATAGTACGGATCAAACTTATTTAAATTGGAGAGTGCAGGAAAATATCAGTATTAAAGAATACCTCACCCATGCAATTGCAATGCAGTGGATTGATGTTACAAAACTGGATTTAAATCAGCAGTATGCCGATTCCTCCGAAATTTATAATGCATTGGTGGAGTACATCCTACAACACTTATCAACCAACCAGGAGTTCACAAAACTGCTTTACAAATACATGATTTTAAATGATTTAATCACCGGAAAGCAGATTTGCAACCTCCTTTGGGAACAGGATATTATTCAGGTTGCTGCAGCGGAAATGGAAAAACTAAATTCCGGAAGAGTCTCTTCCTATTCTTTCATGGTTGGGCTTATATCGGATTTGAAAATTACCCCCGCCCAGTTGGGACTTGAGCCTTGTTCCGGTTCCTGTGTGGTTACGGATGTCAATACCGGCGAGGTTTTGGCCCTGGTTTCTTACCCCGGATATGACAACAATCGTTTGGCGAACCGGGCAGATGCCAATTATCTGGCACAGTTAAATTCTGATTTATCCAGACCGCTGTGGAATTATGCCACTCAGCAAAGAACGGCACCAGGTTCTACCTTTAAAATGGTTTCTTCCGTTGCCGGAGTTATGGAAAATGTGGTTAGCACTTCTACACCCATCACCTGTACGGGTGTATTTGATAAATTAAACGGAACGGTACATCGTTGTTGGATTAGCCCCGGAGCCCACGGGTCCTTAACATTACGCGGCGCAATCGAACACTCTTGCAATAATTATTTTTATGAAGTCGGGTATCGTCTGGCTTACGACGGAAGCGGCTATAATGATACTTACGGAATAGAACGAATCGCAATATATGCAGATATGTTTGGTCTAAGCGAACGTTCCGGCGTGGAAATACCGGAATCAGAACCGCAGGTTTCCGATCAATATCCGGTACCTTCCGCCATTGGTCAGGGTAATCACAACTATACAACCGTTGGACTGGCACGCTATGTAACCGCCGTTGCTAACAGCGGTACGGTATTTCAGCTCAGTCTGATTTATGAAATCACCGATTCCGGAGGCAATATTTTATATGAATATACGCCGACGGTACGTAACCAAATTACATTAGATGACGGACTTTGGAATGCAATTCATTCCGGAATGCATGCCGTAGTGGAAAACAAGCCTTATTTCCAAAGCATCGAATTAGAGGCAGCCGGCAAGACCGGAACGGCGCAGGAAGCAACCAACCGGCCAAATCACGCGTTATTTGTAGGTTATGCGCCCTATGATAATCCGGAAATTGCAATTGCAGTACGTATTGCGAACGGTTATTCTTCGGATTATGCCGCTCAGGTTGCCAGGGATGTTTTCAAATATTATTTCAACCTTGCGGAAATTACCGACATAATTACCGGAACCGCATCGGAGGAAGCAGGAACTACCGGCGGCGACTAAAATAATACGCAGAAAGGAGAGATTCCATGAGAGATATCGTTCGAATAAAAAGTTTTTCAAACGGGCTTAAGATTCATATGGATGAAAATGCTTCCATGGATGAACTCACCGCTGCTTTAGAGTCTAAACTTAGTTCTTCACGCAAATTTTTCGGAAACAACAGCGTTGCTATCGCCTTTGAAGGGAAGAAATTAACCGAGGCCGAAGAAGATCTGGTTTGCAATTTGATTACAATGCATACTGATTTACAGATTGTCTGCATTATATCTAACGAGCCTGAAACAGAGGACTATTTTGGCTCTGTGCTTCGCTCCATGCAGGAAGAAAAAGAGAGAAGCGATGTATATTTATATAAAGGCAGTCTGATAAATCAGAATTTAATCGAATCCAACAAGGATATTATTATTATCGGTGATGTAAATCCCGGATGCACCGTGGTATCCGGTGGCAGTATTTTTATATTTGGCGGATTATACGGAGAGGCTTATGCCGAAACGTTGGTGATGGCCATGGAGATGGCTCCGGAAGAATTAAAAATAAATGATTTCCATTATGCACCCGCCAAGAAACATCAATGGGGAATCAAGCCGAAACTGATTCCGCAAATTGCTTATGTTTCTAATGATAAAATTAACATAGAACCTTATACCAAAGAATTACTGGACAGAATTCTTTAACAGAATTTTCCGGGGGACAATTATTATTTTTGGAGGAATTCAAATGAGTGAAGTAATTGTCGTTACATCAGGAAAAGGCGGGGTTGGGAAAACAACAACTACCGCAAATGTTGGTACAGGGCTTGCTGCGCAAGGAAAGAGCGTAGTGCTGATTGATACGGATATCGGACTTCGAAATCTGGATGTAGTAATGGGGCTGGAAAACCGTATTGTTTACAATTTGGTTGATGTCATTGAAGGAAATTGCAGGGTAAAACAGGCGCTGATTAAAGACAAGCGTTATCCTTCCCTGTATTTACTTCCGTCGGCACAGACCAAAGATAAAACTGCTGTTTCACCGCAGCAGATGAAAAAACTGATTGCAGACCTAAAAGAAAAATTCGATTACATATTGCTGGATTGTCCGGCAGGAATCGAACAGGGATTTAAAAATGCTATCGCAGGTGCAGACCGGGCGCTGGTTGTAACTACACCGGAAGTATCTGCAATAAGGGATGCCGACCGGATTATCGGGCTATTAGAAGCAAACGAAATCCGTAAGATGGATTTAATCGTGAATCGCTATCGTCATGATATGATGAAACGCGGCGAAATGATGACCATTGATGACGTAGTGGATATTTTGGCAATTCCCTTAATCGGAGCGGTGCCGGATGACGAGAATGTAGTTATTTCCACCAATCAGGGAGAACCGCTGGTAGGCAATACAAGCGGTGCCGGAAAAGCATATTACAATATTGCCAATCGTGTTATGGGCGAAGAAATTCCTCTTATGGAATTTGAACGCGGATTTACTTTATGGGCCAGATTTACCGGTTTATTTCATAAAGTATAATGCAGAAAGGCGAGGTGATAATTATGCATTTTTTATCTTTTTTCAGGAGAAAGACTTCCGGAACCATTGCAAAAGACCGTTTAAAAATTTTACTGATATCGGACAGAACCAATTGCAGCACAGAAACCATGGAAATGATAAAAAACGATATTATTGCGGTCATTTCCAAGTATATGAAGATTGATGCGGAAAGTACGGAGATTCAGATTACCCAGAGCAAAGGGCGGGGTAATTTTACACCCTCCCTCAGTGCAAATATTCCCATCTTGGATTTAAAGAAAAATTAATAGGAATAACAAATGAACAATCGAAAGTATCAGGTTAAAAATTTTGATTTTAAATTGCTTATATTGTTGATTGCCATTACCGTTATCGGTATACTGGCCATCGGAAGTGCCAAAGAATCGGTCCAATCTCGTCAGATATTCGGAGCGATTCTTGGTATGTTTTTTATGCTGATTCTTACCTTTTTTGACTACAGTTTTTTTATAAGATTTCATTGGGTAATCTATGCAGTTAACATGGGATTGCTTTTGCTGGTGCAGTTTTTCGGTGATTCCTCCAATAATGCCCAGCGTTGGCTGGAAATAGGAGGAATTCGTTTTCAACCATCGGAAACAGCAAAAATTTTATTGATACTTTTTTATGCACAGTTTATAATGAAAAATAAGGAAAAGATAAATTCCTTCAGCACATTGTTGAAAGCAGTAGTGCTTCTGATCCCTCCTTGGGTGCTGATTTATAAACAACCGGATTTGTCCACCAGTATTATGATTCTTATAATTTTCTGTGTTGTGATGTATGTGGGAGGACTCAGTTATAAGATTATCGCAGGAATCTTTGCGGTAATTCTTCCGGTTGCGGTTATTTTGCTTTTTCTTGTTTTACAGCCGGATCAAACCATTATCAAAGATTATCAGCAGGAACGTATTTTAGCCTGGTTACAGCCGGACAAATACTCCCTTACCACCGGTTATCAGCAACAGAATTCTATTACTGCAATTGGTTCCGGTCAATTATGGGGCAAAGGACTTTATAATAACGAAGTCGGCTCCGTAAAAAACGGAAATTACATATCGGAACCGCAAACTGATTTCATCTTTGCAATCATCGGTGAGGAAATGGGGTTTGCCGGAAGCCTTACTGTAATCGTGCTTTTAATGGCAATCGCTTTTGAATGCTTCCTGATTGCAAGAAAAGCAAAAGATATTGCCGGAACAATTATTTGTTGCGGAGTCGGTTCCATTGTTTGTTTTCAAAGTTTTATTAACATTTCCGTTGCCACCGGTATTTTACCGAATACCGGCTTACCACTTCCGTTTGTAAGCTACGGATTGACTTCCTTGGTCAGTTTATACATCGGTATGGGATTTGTAATGAACGTTGCGATGCAAAGAGTAACACCCAGAAATACAATCAATAATTTTTAGTTAAGGAGAACACCAAAAGATGAATATTGCCTTAATTGCACACGATGCCAAAAAGAAGCTCATGCAGAATTTTTGTATAGCATATCGTCAGATTTTAAGCAAGCATGATTTATTTGCTACCGGCACAACCGGCCGCTTAATCGAGGAGGTAACCAATTTAACGATTCATAAATATCTGGCCGGACACTTAGGCGGAGAGCAGCAGATCGGAGTGCAAATCGAGCACAACCAAATCGATTTGGTAATTTTTTTGCGTGACCCGTTAAATCCCAAACTTCATGAAATGGATGTAAATAATTTAATGCGGCTTTGCGACATGCACAATATTCCTTTGGCAACTAATCTGGCGTCTGCAGAGCTATTGATTAAATCTTTGGAAAGAGGAGAACTTGAGTGGCGTGAAATGTTCAAATAAAGCATTTTGTCTATTGACTATTATGGTATTAACCGTCTTTTTATGCGCCTGCAGCGAGGACGAGTACGCTATGGCCTACGGGCAACATCCCCTGGAAAATTATCACATAAGTACGGAAACCAGTCAGATGCAGATGGATTTATTTGCATCTGATTTATGCGCAATCAACGGTGATAATACAGCGGATTGCACAATTGATACAGTTAATTTGTATTCCGCGGGCGTTTTCGATGTAAATGACAGAGAAGTTTTATACGCTTACAGTGTAAACAATCAAGTCAATCCTGCTTCCCTGACAAAAATAATGACTGCACTTTTAGTGATGGAAAATTGTGATTTGGATGAAGTAATTACCATCGGAGATGTAACCATTTACGAAGACGGGATTCAATTATTTAATTTAAGAGAAGGTGACCGTATTTCGGTACGGGATTTACTTTATATTACACTGGTTTATTCCGGAAATGATGCAGCCCTGGCTTTGGCTCAGCACATCGCCGGTGATCAGGAAGCCTTTGCCGAAATGATGAATGCAAGAGCCTTAGAGCTTGGTGCAACCAATACAAATTTCGTTAATCCCCACGGTTTATCACATGAAAATCATTATACAACGGCTTATGATTTGTACCTGATTTTTCAACAGGCGGTGCAATATGACCTGTTTTTGGAGATTATTAACACAACCTCATATACGGTAAATTATACAACTGCGGAAGGAGAAGCAACCTCCCGAACCATTTCCACCACAAACCGCTATTTAACCGGCGATTACGATTTTCCCAATCAAATTGCTATCGTAGGCGGCAAAACAGGTAGTACGATGGCTGCCGGAAAATGTATCATTTTATATGCCAATGATTCTGCCGGAAACCCATATATATGTGTAGTAATGGGAGCAAATGATGAAGTTGCATTGTACGGGACAATGACTGCTTTATGCGAGGAAGCCATCAAGTAAATTTGACGAAAAATTAGTTGTATATTGATGATTTTTAAGTTATAATATACATATTGAAGATACATACAGCACGGAGGTAGAGGAATATGATTCAACTTATTGTGGGTAATGAAGGAAAAGGTAAGACAACAAAATTATTGGAGAAGGTTAATTCTGAAATTAAGGAAGCAAGCGGCAATATCGTTTACTTAGACAAAAACAGCAAGCACATGTATGAATTAAATAACAAAGTACGTCTGATTGATGTTTCTGAATATGTTTTTTCCAATACTGATGAATTTTACGGTTTCCTTTGTGGTGTTATTTCACAGGACCACGACTTACAGCAGGTATATTTTGACAACTTCATTAAAATCGGATGCATTGATAAAGACTGCATGAAATGCACATTAGACAAATTCAATGCACTCAGCGATAAATATAACATTACATTTGTTATGAGTATTGCAGTAAGCGAAAATGATATTCCGGAAGAATATAAATCCAATATTATTATTTCTCTTTAATCTATGAGCAGAAAGCCCCGGTTGCTTCCGGGGCTTTACTTTGTAAAAGACAATTTTAAACGGAGCCCCAATATATGACAACAAAAAGCAGCAAAAAACAGAATATAAACATCATTGTAATTGCCTTCGGTGCAATTATTATTTATATTGCTTTTTTGGTGTTCAATTATATGAACAAGAATACGATTTCTGCATA
This sequence comes from Lachnospiraceae bacterium, assembly GCA_015057055.1. Taxonomy (GTDB): domain Bacteria; phylum Bacillota; class Clostridia; order Lachnospirales; family Lachnospiraceae; genus NK4A136. The sequence goes on from SVFE01000020.1 coordinate 16,134, forward strand.
TCAGGTAAAAGAAGGTTCATTGGCTATATCCAACATTTATACCGGTATAGCCCTGCGAGAGGAAACCGTTTACCAATGTAATAATTCCGGCTTCATTGACTATTTTGCCAGAGAGGGAGAGCATGTCGGTGTCGGAGATTTGATTTATACCATAGATGAAAGCGGCATTATTGACGAATTAATTTCTGGTGGGGAAATGGGCGAAAATTCCATGTCCGATGAGTCACTGAATGATTTGCGGGAAGAAGTGATTAATTTTTCTGCCGGATTTGAGTCCGCAGATTTTGACAGCACCTATGATTTTCTTTACGCCTTGGACGGTACCGTTTTAAAACTTGCCAATATGAATATATTAGAGAGCTTGTCTGCCGCCGGAAACGGAAGTTATGCTGATTTGGTAAAATTAAATCGCGCCTCCGATGCTGGATATGTCGTATATAACGTAGATGGTTATGAAAGTTTATCCGTTAACGAAATTACACCCGAGATGTTCGAACAGACCGATTACGAACGAGAACAATTGATTAACAATACCTTGGTCGATTCCGGAGATACTGTTTATAAGATGATTTCTTCTGAGGACTGGCAAATAGTAATACCATTGGAAAAAGAACGGGCAGAGGAATTGGCGCAGGAAGGCTACGTAGAAATTCGTTTTTTAAGTAACCAGCAAACCTTATGGGCCAGCATTGAAACCTTACAAATCGGCGAGAATTATTATGGGATTTTAGGACTAAACAATTCGGTTGTATCATTTTGTACCGAGCGTTTTATTGAAATCGAGCTCATGAGTTCTGCCGAGGTTGGATTGAAAATACCGCTTTCGTCAATTGTTTATAAAGAATTCTTCCTCATTCCGAAAGAATATGCGGTAGAACAGAGCGAAGAAAATACCTATCTGTTTATGCGAAAAACCTTTTTAGAGGACGGTACGGTTTCTACGGAAACTTTGGTGATAGAAGTCTACGCAGAAAACGAAGAATATTACTATGTTGACGATTCCCAGCTTCGTACCGGTGATTATCTGATTATGCCCGGAACGTTGAATGAATATCCGGTAAGCACCAGAGGCGAACTGGTGGGCGTATACAATATCAACAAAGGGTATGCTGATTTCAGACAAATTGTAATTCTTTATCAAAACGAAGAATATGCCATTGTAAAATCCAATACTGCCTATGGTCTGAATGTATACGATTATATTGTATTAGATTCCGCAACCGTTCATGATGATGACTTTATATATGAATAGGAGTAAGAAAAGTGATTCGCGATAATCTTAAATATGTTCAGGAGCAAATTAAAATCCACGGAGCCGTAGCCAATCGAGCCATAAGCGATATTAAACTGATTGCCGTAAGCAAAACCAAACCGCTTGCCATGTTGCAAGAAGCCTACGACGCAGGTTGCAGGGATTTTGGGGAAAACAAAGTGCAGGAATTGGTGGATAAAATGGAACAAATGCCGGGGGATATCCGCTGGCATATGATTGGGCACCTACAGCGCAATAAAGTAAAATATATCGTTGGTAAAGTTTTTATGATTCACAGCGTCGATTCACTTCGTCTGGCCGAGGAAATCAACAAAGAATCCGCAAAAAGAGAGTGCATTTCCAATATTTTAGTAGAGATTAATGTTGCAGGCGAAGAAAGCAAATTCGGAACTTCGGATTTAAATGAAAACTTAAATTTATTAAAAAACATAGCCAAATTATCTAATATTAACATATGCGGACTGATGACCATTGCTCCTTTTACCGAAAACGCGGAGAGCAATCGAATCTATTTCAAAAAATTACATGATTTTGCATATAATGAGGCTGCCGCATATCTTCCGAATGAGCCGGTTCTTTCCATGGGAATGACAGGAGACTACGGTGTAGCCATCGAGGAAGGCGCAACTTACATTCGCGTCGGCACCGGAATCTTTGGTGAAAGGGAATATACAATTTAACCCGATAAATCAAGGTTTTTTCAAAAAAACTTGTTGACATAATTCATTTTAAGTTACATAATATATTTATGGGATACTATGTATCATTTTTTGATGCAAAAAGAAAGGAATGAATTGAGATGGGTGCAATTGATAAGTTTTTAAATGTAATTAAAATGAATGAACCGGAAGACGAATATTACGATGACGATTATTTAGATGACGAGGAGATGGAAGCGCCTGCAAAATCCTCCCGTAAATCAAATAAGAATATCGATGAAGACAATAAAAAAGGATTGCCGAAAGTAACAGCAATTAACCGCAAAAAAACGAACTACAGCGGTATGGAAGTGTACGGAATTAAGCCGACATCCATGGAAGACGCAAAAGAAATTACCGATACTTTGCTTGATAACAAAACTGTTGTTTTGAATCTAGAAGGTTTGGATATTGATATTGCAAGAAGAATCCTTGATTTTGCGATGGGTTCTGTATATGCAATCAACGGAACAATTCAAAAGATTTCAGATACAATTTTTATTATTGTTCCTTCTACTGTTGATATTTCAGGAGCTTTCCAGGATATTATCGGTTCATAATTCCATACTACATAGAATGGACAAAATCAGTAGCTAATGATATGATAATATATTATGGCTACTGTTTTTTTGCCAAAAATTCGGAGGTTTACCATGTCTAAAACAATTACTGTGAATTTAAAGAAGAAGCCCATATATGATATTATAATTCATAATGATTTTTCTCTTTTAAAAGATGAACTTAATAAATTATCCTATGAAGGCAGAAAGTGCCTTATTGTTACTGATAGTAATGTTGGACCGCATCATGCAGCGGAAATCGAAAACCTGCTTTCTGACTTTTGCACCGAAGTCGTTGTTCACACCTTTGAGGCAGGAGAGTGCAACAAAAATTTAAAGACCGTTGAAGGCATTATAAAAACATTGGTGGAACACCATTTTAGTCGAAAAGACTTTATTCTGGCTCTTGGCGGCGGTGTGACCGGGGACATTTCCGGCTTTGCCTCATCCATTTATATGAGAGGAATTGATTTTATTCAGGTTCCCACAACATTACTTGCACAGGTGGACAGCAGTATCGGCGGAAAAACCGGCGTTGACTTTGACCAATACAAAAATATGGTTGGGGCATTTTATATGCCTAAATTGGTATATATCAATACTTCGACCTTAAAAACATTGCCGGCACGTCAATACTATTCCGGAATGGCCGAAGTAATGAAATACGGACTAATTATGGATTCTTCTTTTTATGAATGGATATTAAATAAGATGTATGAAATTCATGATATGGACCAGGACACTTTAGAAGAGATGATCGAACATTGTTGTACATTAAAGCAGCGTATTGTTGAAAAAGATCCTTTTGAAAACGGTGACCGTGCGCTTCTTAATTTTGGACATACGCTCGGACACGCAATTGAAAAAGCCAAAAATTTAACCTTATTACACGGAGAATGTGTTGCACTTGGTTGCGTCTGTGCAGCGTATATTTCTTGGAAAAAAGACAGATTATCCATGGAAGAATACTATGAAATAAGAGATATGTTTGTTCCGTTTAATCTTCCCATTTCCATCACCGAAATTGACCCGGCTGAAATTGTTGCCTTAACAAAATCAGACAAAAAAGCATCGGTTGGTGAATTAAAATTTATTCTACTTAAACGTGTCGGCAAAGCTGTAATTGATACAACAGTAACAGAGGAAGAAATGCTTGCTGCAGTAAATGAAATTTATTTTAGTGAGGACGATTTAAATGAATAATTCACTGCAAGATAAGTCAGTTCATTTTTGGGGTTTGCATTCACTTATTTTTATAGTTGCATTGGTTTTAGATCAAATCACAAAAATTTTTGCCCGAAAATTAAACGGGCAACCTGCCATTATTTTGGTTGAAAATGTGTTGGAATTTCGTTATTTAGAGAATAGAGGCGCAGCCTTCGGTATTTTGCAAGGACAATCGGTATTTTTTTTACTGATAGCAATTATTGTTTTAGTTTTTATGGTGTTGTATTTTAAAAAGGTACCGAAAACCGGCAAATATTATCCTCTAAGCATAACTTTTGCTTTCATGAGTGCTGGAGCAGTTGGAAACACTATAGACCGGGTTTACTTTGGCTATGTGACAGATTTTATTTACTTTAAACTGATTGATTTTCCAACCTTTAACGTTGCGGACATATGGATTACCTGTGCAACATTTATTCTTTTATTTTTGATTCTTTTTAAATACAAAGAAGATGATTTTGATTTTTTAAAATCAAATAAAGTTGAAAATAACAGCATTGGGAAAGATAAATGATGAATGAATTTCGTTTTGTTGTTTCTGAAGAAAACGACGGTGAGAGATTGGATAAAATTTGTGCGGAGCTTATGCCGGAGCATTCCAGGGCATATCTGCAAAAATTGATTAAATCGGGCGACATCTCTTTAAATCAAACATATGCCAAGCCATCAACGTTATTAAAAAGCGGAGATGAAGTTTTTGCCAATATCCCCAAACCTGCTTCCCTGGAAATTGCTCCGCAAAATATTCCGCTGGATATAGTTTATGAAGATAGTGACCTGATAATCGTTAACAAGCCCAAAGAAATGGTGGTCCATCCGGCTGCCGGTCATTATAACGACACTTTAGTTAACGCAATTTTATATCATTGCACTGATTTATCGGGGATTAATGGTATTTTAAGACCCGGAATCGTTCATCGTATTGATAAAAATACAACCGGACTTCTGGTAATTTGCAAAAATGACTATTGTCATAATTTTATTGCAGAGCAGCTAAAAGAGCATTCCATTCAACGAACTTATCATGCAATTGTATGCGGAAACGTAAAAAACGACCACGGCACAATTGATGCTCCCATTGGGCGGCACATGACCGAACGCAAAAAAATGAGTATAAATCCCTCCGGAAAAAATGCAGTAACCCATTATAAAGTCTTAAAACGCTTTGGTCAATATACGTATATAGAATGCAATTTGGAAACCGGACGTACACATCAAATTCGTGTACATATGACGAGCATCGGGCATCCCTTGCTGGGCGATGAAATTTACGGTAAAAAATCCGCAACATTTCATACCTGCGGTCAAACTTTACATGCAAAAACTTTAGGTTTTATACACCCGCAAACAAAAGAATTTGTTTCCTTTGACAGTGATTTGCCGGAATATTTCAAAAACATTTTAAAAAAATTAGACGTTTAGATTACTCTAAACGTCTTTTTTATTGAGTAAATATAAGACAAAACCTGAGAGGATAGGATGTAGCGCCAAATCCAACTCTGCGCAAAACACACATTTTACGAAGAGATTGTGCCTGCTTTGCCCTTATTTTCAGCACTCTGTTTTTTTGTTTTATTACCCTTGTCTGTCATTATTGTTATATGAGTCATCAGAATCTGAATTTTTAACATTATTATTTATATTAGTTTCTTGGTCTGCTTCAGCATTTTTCTTTTTCTCAGCAATAATGTTAAACAAACCTGAAATTTGTTCTCGGGGAATCTTAATGTAATTATGTTTTTCATCAATATAATCAACATAAACATATTTAGACGTTTCATTCGTCAAATCCTTGGCTTCAAGTTTAGCCTTAACATATGCCTTAATTCCGGTATATATAACTGCAAAAAGCGGCACACCAACAATCATGCCCAAAACTCCGAATAAACCGCCAAATATAGTAATTGAGAATATAACCCAAAAACTTGATAAACCGGTGGAATCCCCCAAAATCTTAGGCCCCAGAATATTACCATCAAATTGTTGCAGAAGGAAAATCATTATCACAAAATGAAGACATTCCATAGGGTCAACCATCAAAACAAGAATTGCAGACGGAATGGCGCCAATATATGGTCCAAAAAAAGGAATTACATTAGTTACACCAACAATTACACTAATCAAGGTTTTGTACGGAGTATCCATAATACTGGTTAAAATCAAACATAAAATTCCAATAATAATGGAATCAATAATTTTTCCGCCCAAAAATCCAATAAAAGTTTTGTTGGTAAATCGCACATTATGAATAAAAGCATTTGCCGTAGAACGCTTCATCAGGGCATAAACCATCTTTTTGGCCTGTCCTAAAAAAGTTTCTTTGCCGCACAACAAGTAAATCGAAATAATAATACCGATAATTAAATTCCATAATGCAGTCAATACAGAAAATACACCGGATGTAATTGTTGCCAAAAAATCATTGGCTTTAGTAAGAACATTCTCACTAATCCATGTGGTTAAATCGCTTCCATTACCACTCCACCAGCCACTAACAACACTTTCCAATTGCGGGAAATTAACCAAAATCTTATCAAGCCATTTTTCAAAATTTTCCGCATATACGTCGAACTGATCTATAATGCTCTGAATGCTGACTTTTAATTCAGGAATTACTAATTTAAAAAATTCATAAATTATAAAACCAACCAACAGATAGGAAAACAAAACAATCAATAACCGAATTCTCTTTTTTGTTTTTTCATTATAAGTTTTATTACGAAAAACATCTCCCATCAGTTTCTTTTCAAAAAAATTTGTTATGGGAGACATTAAATACGCCAATACAAGCCCGTCCACAATAGGCATAATAATTGCCATAAACTTGTTCGCAACATTTATAATATTATCCAGATGAAAAAGTGAATAATAAAAAAGAATTGAACCGCAAACAACAAATAATGCCGTCAATCCCCAAAATAAATATTTTTTATCCGTTTTCATCTTCATTAGAACCGGCTCCTCTCTTTTTTTCAATTTTATTATAACACCGAAAATGCAAATAATGAAATAAAATAAGTATTTTTTATCAAAAAATCCATAATATTAGAGATTTACATAAATCAATTTTCTATGATACACTAAAAGCAAGAAAACTATTCGCTAAATATTTCGCCAAAATAATACTACTCTTTTTTACGGGAAACGTACCCGAATAAACTCTCAAAGGAACTTATTATGAAAATCCAACAGATATACAGCAAAACAAGACAAGCAATTGATAATTACAAAATGATTCAATCAGGAGATAAAATTGCGGTCGGCGTATCCGGCGGAAAAGACAGCATTACTCTACTCCACTCCTTAACCGGTTTAAAACATTTCTATCCGGCCACATTTGAGCTTGTCGCCATCTGTGTTAACCTGGGCTTCGAAAACCAAGACTTTTCTGGCATTGAAAAAACCTGTAAAACGCTTGATGTGCCCGTGTATTTTGTCAAAACACAAATTTCAGACATTGTTTTCCGAGTACGCCAAGAGTCCAACCCCTGCGCCCTATGCGCGAAAATGAGAAAAGGCGCATTGAACCAAGCTGCCTTAGAACTTGGTTGCAATAAAGTTGCTTACGGCCATCACCGCGATGATGTTGTAGAAACCATGATGCTTTCACTAATTTATGAAGGGCGGTTTCATACATTTTCGCCGGTAACTTATCTGGATAATACTGGTTTAACCGTAATTCGTCCGTTTATTTATTTAAAAGAGGCAGATATTCAAGGTTTCATAAACAAAAACAACATAACAATTTTCAAAAACAAATGTCCTGCCGACGGGTATACAAAACGTCAATATATGAAAGAACTGTTAAAAGAAATTAATTCAGAAACCAAAGACGTAAAAGACCGGCTTTTCAGTGCCATTGAAAACGGGGACATTCCCGGTTGGCAAAAATAAACATATAAATCCGGCAAAACACAGCCAAAAAAGGAGATTTTATGTAATGAACAATTCATACCACGAAAACATAAAACTGAAAAATATCGAAAAACTTCGCGAACTGCAAGGTAATTTACCGGCCTTCTGTACCGTTTTTTTTCGCGGAATTGCGGATAAAGTAGGTACCCGCACATTAATCGGATATGCCTACGATCTTCAGATATTTTTTAATTACATAATTCAGTATACTTTTCCGGAAAAAGACTATATTCTCAAAAAAATTCCTTTAACGATTTTAGATGAGGTAACTAAATTTGACATAGAAAATTATATGGAATATCTGTCTCTTTACAGCAGTGAAGACGGAACAATTCACACCAACGATGAACGCGGTAAAGCCAGAAAACTTTCTGCATTAAAAGGACTTTATAATTATTTTTATGAAGCAGAACTCATCCAAACCAATCCCGCTTCCATCGTACACGCTCCAAAATTTCACGAAAAAGAAATAATTAAACTGGATCCTAATGAAGTCGCAGAATTATTAGATATCGTGGAATACGGTAGCGAACAGGAATCCAAACATCAGGAGGCGTATCACAAAGTCACCAAAAAAAGAGATCTTGCTATGCTCTCACTGCTTTTAGGAACCGGAATCCGTGTTTCGGAATGCGTCGGATTAGACATAAAGGATGTAGATTTTGACAATAATGCAATTCGTATTATTCGAAAAGGCGGCAACGAAGCCAAGGTATATTTCGGAGATGAAGTCGAAGATGTGATGCGCGAATATATAGATAAAAGGAAACGAATCATTCCGTTAAATGGTCATGAAAATGCACTGTTTTTGTCAATCCAAAACAGGCGCATCAGCGTGCGGGCAGTCGAAAACTTAGTTAAAAAATATGCATCCCAGGTAACTACTCTTAAAAAAATCACGCCGCACAAACTACGCAGCACTTATGGTACAGAATTATACAAAGAAAGCGGCGACATATATTTAGTTGCAAGTGTTTTAGGTCACAAAGATGTCAACACCACCAAAAAACATTATGCCAATATTGATGAAGACAATAAGCGACGGGCTGCTAAAATTGTAAAACTAAGAAAGGAATAACTTCAATTATTTCATAACATATTCATTAGAATAATACGGAATAATCAGCGTTTGGCCTTCGATAAGTAAATCGGAGGTCAAATGATTAATACTACAAACTTCTTGTATATAAGTTTTATAATTTTCATCCGGAGAATATTGCTGTGCATAAGACCACAATGTGTCTCCTTCTTCAATTTCAACGGCACAATAATATTTATATAAAACATCATCCGTGCTTTCATTTGCGCTGGCTTTTCCCGGAAGCAAAATCACGCCCGAAACAATAATCAGTACTACAGAAACAGCAACTAATGCCATACGACGAAGTACCAATATTCTGTATCCTCGTTTCTTTTTCATCTTTTTAATATTTCGAGCAATGCAATTTACAATCAGTGCAAGTACAGCAAACAAAATCTCACTAAAATCCATTCTTCTTTCCATTTTCATCTTATGCAATCCCTTTCTTTTTTCAAACACATGTTCTGTTTATATAACTATAATATCGAACAAATTTTCGAATGTCAATACTTTTTCGAACAAATATTCGAACTTTTTTCGAACATATTTTCCGAAAATATGTTTGCTTTTTTTGTTTTTTGTGTTATTCTATAAAAAAAGCCGAAAGGAGAATCTTTATGGCATACGGAAAAATCACCAAAAAACAAGAAGAAATACTGAATTTTATGAAAGATACAATTCTAAAAAAAGGCTATCCTCCCACGGTCCGCGATATTTGCGAAGCGGTTAATCTGCGCTCTACCTCTTCCGTTCATTCGCATCTTGAGACTTTAGAAGTAAACGGATATATACGACGAGATCCTACAAAACCTCGTGCGATTGAAATTATAGACGATTCATTCCAGATGATACGACACGAAATGACCAGCATTCCTATCGTAGGAACTGTAGCTGCAGGTCAGCCAATTTTAGCCCAGCAAAATATCGATGGTTTCTTTCCCCTTCCTGTGGAATATGTTCCTAACAAGGAAACTTTCGTCTTGAAAGTAAAAGGAGACAGTATGATCAATATCGGTATTTTTTCCGGCGATAATGTTTTTGTCGAATGCTGCAATACCGCTTCTAACGGGGATGTAGTGGTTGCTTTAATTGATGACTCTGCTACCGTAAAAACGTATTATAAAGAAAACGGACACATTAGACTACAGCCGGAAAACGATTCCATGGAGCCCATTATTGTTGACGACTGCCAGATCTTAGGCAAAGTATTTGGCGTCTTTCGTCTTTATCGATAAAAAAATAAAAAACGGCATTTTCATTACGAAAATTGCCGCTTTTTATTTTTTGCAATAACTAATTAAGAAAATCAACATCATCTGCATTCATAATTTTTCCGTCTTTCCAAATTCGTTCTAAGTTATAAAACAAACGGTTGTCCTTGTCAAATACATGAATAATGATATCGCCATAATCCATCAGTACCCAGTTGGCATTTTGATATCCTTCAATTTGTTTGGGAGACAATCCTGCTTTGCCCAGTTTTTCTTCCACAAAATCTGCAATCGCGTGAACCTGACTGGGATTATTACCGTTGGCAATAATAAAATAATCACCGATGGAAGAAACTTCCGCTATATCAATAATACGTATTTCTTCCGCTTTTTTCTCTTCCATTGCAGCAACCGCAATTTTGGCAAATTCTTTTGATGAATTCATTTTAACCTCCTCATTTTAGCCTAATAAATACTAATTTTTGGTAAACTTTTCATAATATAACAATGCATTCCTTGAACGTGCATCAATAGTCTTTTCATTTTCTTCCAAAAAACCAATCGTATTTCGTAGAATCCTGTATATTGCTGCGTCTATATCAATAAAAATCAATGCACGTATTTCATCTAATCCTGTAATAGGTTTTCTTCCCGGTTCCACATAATCCGCAACAAAGATTATTTTTTCCAGCATCGTCATGTTTTCGCGACCGGTGGTATGATATAATACAGCCGATAATATATCCTCATCTTCGACACAATATTTTTCTTTTGCAAGAAAAGCTCCCAGTTTTGCATGAACCAGCGACGAATTATCTTTTTCACTTTCGCTCAATTCCAGACCATATTTTTCGCAAAGCGCATATTGCTTCTTTTTATCAATACATTTGGCACAATCGTGAAGCAATCCTGCCAGATACGCTTTATCAACATCCACGCCGTATCGCATCGCCAAAGCCGCCGCTGTATAGGCAACTCCTTCCGTATGCTCCATTCGCTTTTTGTCTAATTGCTTTTCCAGTTGTTCTTTAATCTTTTTCTCATTCATCATGACTTTGATATAATTGAAATTCCTGTATTATTTTTTCTACTTTCGGGCTTACTTCATCCCTGACAGATTCCCCGCGAAAAACTTTTTCCCGTAGTAAAGAAGAAGATATTTTGCAGGAAAAATCCATAACGAATATTACTGCATTATATAATTTCTCATACTCAGAAATCACCGCCATTAGACCTTTGCTTTCTTCAGAGACACTATTTACACCATCCTCGCGACAAGCAACAATCAACTTGGCAAGTTTAAAAATCTTTTCAAAATTTTTCCATAAGTGAATAGATAATAATGAATCCTCACCCATGATAAAATATATTTCATCTTCCGGATATAAATAATGCAATTTGTCTAAAGTGTCCGAAGTATAGGAAGGCCCTGCGGTATTAATTTCCAATTTGCAAACAGAAAATTCGTCAATTTCTTCTATTGCGGCACACACCATTTTTAATCGTAACTCTTTACCGGTCACATTTTGTTTCATATAGGAATCGCCGGTTGGCAGAAAAAAAACTTTATCCAAACCGAAATGCTTTCGTGCTTTTTGCGCCATCGCAATATGTCCGTTATGAATCGGATTAAATGTGCCTCCCAAAAAACCGATTTTCAAAATACGCCTCCCGAAATTATTTAGGCAAAATAATTTGTTTATTGTCTTTATTTTCTTTGTATAATACAATTTTACGGCCGATTACATGAACTACAGCAGAACCGGTCCGTTCCGCCAGCGCCTGGGCCATCTCTCCCGGATTCTCTTCCGCAGATTTCAGAACGGAAATTTTAATAAGTTCATGTGTCTGAAATGCTTCTGCCACTGCATTGGTAACTTCCGGCGTTAAATTGGATTTCCCAATTTGAAATAACGGTGTAATATTTGATGCTAAACTTTTTAAATATGCTCTTTGCTTGCTGGTCATATTGTTCTCCATTTCAAAACTTATTTATAATAATCAAATGCAAAACCGTACATCCGAACAGTATCGCCTTCTTTAATACCCAAATTTTCCAACTCTTCCAAAATACCGTTGTCTTTCATGAAATTCTGGAAAAATTGAAATCCTTTTTCCGATTCCAAGTTAGTATATCCCAACATCTTTTCAATTCTGGGGCCCTCTACGACATAAGCATCCTCTTCTGCATCATAATATACTTCGTAGGGTTCTTCTGAATAAGCGAGGTACACATCCGGATCATATTCTGATTCAAAGATAACATCTTCCTTCTTCAGTTCCTGTAACTGTTTAAAAACATAAGAAATTAGCTCTTTAATTCCTTCCCCTGTTGCCGTACTTATCGGGAAAACACGATACCCTTTGGGTTCAAATTCTGCCTTAATCCGTTCAATGGGAGAAATATATTCCGGATAAATAAGTTCCCCGTCTTCATCAATATCAATCGGTTCCACATCCTTTACAATGGCATCAATTTTATTGGCCACTATAATTTGCGGAATGGAGGAAACTTTCTCGCCGTATTTTTTTAATTCTTCATTTATCAAGTAAAAATCTTCGATGGGATCACGTCCTTCTACCGAAGCTGCATCCAAAACATGCAAAAGAAGCTTATTTCGTTCAATATGACGTAAAAACTGAAGACCAAGACCTTGTCCATCGGCTGCACCTTCAATTAGACCCGGTAAGTCCGCTACAACAAAGGAATTACCGTCTCCCATATCAACCACGCCAAGATTGGGAGACAACGTTGTAAAATGATAATCTGCGATCTGGGGTTTTGCATTGGATACTTTGGATAAAAACGAAGATTTTCCCACGCTGGGAAAACCAACCAGCCCAACGTCCGCAATCATTTTTAGCTCCAATATTACTTCCAGCTCTTTTGCAGGTTGCCCCGGCTGGGCATATTTGGGTGCTTGCATCGTGGATGTTGCATAATGCTGGTTACCGTTTCCGCCTTTTCCGCCGGTCAGTATCTTTTGACTTGTACAGTTTCCGGACATATCCACAATTACTTTCCCGGTCTCCGCATCTTTAACAACGGTACCCTTGGGTACTTTAATGTAAATATTGTCGCCGTCTTTTCCGCGACAGTTTCTTTTTCCGCCGTCAGCACCGTTTGTGGCCGCAAATTTTCTCTTATGCTTAAAATCAATCAACGTATTGAGACCTAAATCCACAACAAAATAAACGTCTCCTCCGCGACCTCCGTCACCGCCGTCCGGACCACCATCCGGCACATATTTTTCACGACGAAAGGAAACATGTCCATCGCCACCTTTACCGCTTTTTATTAAAATCTTCGCTCTGTCTGCAAACATAATTTTACTCCATAAAAGTTGAGCCCCAAACTTTAAGTTTGAGGCTCATAACAATTGTTCTTAGTTTTCAACCGGATATACGGAAGCCTGCTTTTTGTCACGGCCTTTTCTTTCAAATCTCAAAACACCGTCAGTCAAAGCAAACAAAGTATCATCTCCGCCACGTCCAACGTTTACACCGGGATGAATCTTTGTACCACGCTGTCTGTATAAAATATTACCAGCTTTAACAAATTGTCCATCAGCTCTTTTTGCACCTAAACGTTTCGCTTCTGAATCTCTACCGTTCTTTGTAGAGCCCACACCTTTTTTATGAGCAAAAAATTGAAGGTTCATTTTTAACATCGCTTTATACCTCCTTCATTACAATAGTTAAATACGCATCACCGTAGCTTTCCAAGATACTGTTTAGACCAAGAATCATGGAATCTACTAAAAATTCTGCCTTATCATCTGCTGTTTCCGGGAATGTGACTTTGATATCCCCGTCTTTTTTTACCTTTACTTTCATAGGGCATTTTGTTAATGCTTCTATGGAATTAACTGCATTTAAAACAAGAACCGAAACCGATGCACAAACAATATCTTTGCCGTACGCATCATATTCCGCATGGCCTTCACAGCAGAATCCAACATATTTTTCATTTCTGTTTTTTTGAATCTCTACAGAAATCATAACATATACCTAATTAAGCATTGATTTTGTCAATTTTAACTTGGGTGTATGCTTGTCTGTGACCATTCTTTTTATGATAGCCGGTTTTTCTCTTGTATTTGTATACAATAACCTTTTTGCCTTTGCCCTGATCCATAACGGTTGCAGAAACAGATGCACTTGCTACATCTTTACCAACCTTTAATGTTCCGTCAGAAACAGCAACTACCTGGTCAAACGTTACAGTATCTCCAGCCTCTGCTGCAAGCTTCTCAACTTTGATGATATCGCCTTCAGAAACCTTATACTGTTTTCCACCTGTTGCAATAATTGCGTACATAAAAGCACCTCCTATTACATTTACTCGCTAGCTTCGGTGATTCTTAAGAATACTTAAACCCCACTACGCGGCATACTCATAGATAATAACATACCAAGCAAACACTGTCAAGCAAATTATTTGCTGGTAAATACATCTGCTACTTCCGTAATTGTCATATACGCCTTCGGGTCAATTGCATGAACAAGATTACGCATTTTGGCAATCTGGAAACGATTCACGATGAAATAAACAACATTCTTCTCCGCCTTAGAATACCCGCCTACGGCCGGCATAATTGTGGCACCGGTTTCAAACGTTTCCATAAGACCTTCCGCTACTTCTTCCGCTTTTTCCGTAATAATCATAATCCCTTTGGAACGGTCGATACCTTCTACAATAAAGTCTATGGTCTTAAGTGCTGCCATATAGGTAATTACAGAGTACAACGGAAGAATCCAACTGTTCATAACAATACCGCATATAACATAGAGAATAACATTGTAAATCATAACAAATGTTCCCACTGTCATTCCGAGTTTTTTTGCAAAAATAACAGCCATAACCTCAATTCCGTCGATAGCACCGCCAAATCGTATAGTCATACCGCTTCCCACACCGGAAATCATGCCCCCAAAAATGGCACACAAAAGCAAATCCTGCTTCGAAAAAGGCGAACCCTGGGAAAAATCCACCCCGATAACATCATTGATAACCCATGCGCCCATAGAATAAACAATAATCGCGAAAATAGAATATATGGTAAATGTCATTCCCTGTCTCTTGTAACCAAAAATAAACAAGGGAATATTCAAAATGATCAAAAACAACGAAAGAGTAAATCCTTCCGGCGTTATGTGATCCAAAAGCATGGACGTTCCGGAAATACCGCTATCGTATAGTTTAACCGGCGCAAGAAAAAGCGTAACACCAAAAGCATTGATGCAACCGGCCAAAAGCAAAAGCAAAAAATTGATAGCATTAAGCTTATTCAGCTGATCTTTAATCTGCTGTTTCACCATTTATTCTTCCTCCGCAGCATCCTGGAAGGTAGAATAAATCTCTATTCTCTGCATATCGATTTCCGGCATACCAATGAAAATACCGCCATACATATAAGATTCTTCCTGCTTTTCGATCCGTACAATTTCAACAAATGCTTTAATTGTCTCTTTTGTCCAAATGGTCAGTAAACATTCATAAACAGCTCCGATTTGCAACGGATAATCACAGGTAAATCCCATTCCGGATTTAGAAACATCTTTCACATTGATATTCGCCGTAGTTTCCCCTCCGTCAGCAATGTCCAAACGATTTAAAACAATTTGGGATTCCAGCTCCATACGTTTATTTTTTCTTTTTTCTTCCATTGTACAATTCACCTTTCTTTTATTACGTAAAATAAAACAATCTTTCACAAATTATATCTGTTTCATTATAACATCCGCATTTTTATGTAGCAATAAAAACTATAGAATCAACATAGCATCACCAAAGGAAAAAAACCGGTAGCGCTTCTCAATTGCTTCTTTGTAAGCGCTTAAAATCGTTTCCCGCCCCGCCATAGCGGATACCAACATAAGCAGCGTTGATTCCGGCAAATGAAAATTCGTAATCAAACCATCCGGGATTTTAAAACGGTATCCGGGATAAATAAAAATCTCCGTATCACCGCATCCGGCTTTCAAAATCCCGTCCTCGCTGCTTGCGCTTTCCACGCAACGTACGCTGGTGGTTCCGACGCAAATAACCCTTCCTCCGTTTTGTTTGGTTTCATTCACAATTTGAGCCGTCTCTTCTGTTACTTCATAACTTTCACTATGCATATGATGATTCAAAATATTATCCTCTTTTACGGGACGGAAAGTACCCAGTCCCACATGCAAGGTTACATAGGCAATTTTAACACCTTTATCTTCGGCCTTTTCCAGCAATTCACGGGTAAAATGAAGTCCTGCCGTAGGCGCTGCCGCAGAGCCGGGATTCGCTGCATAAACTGTCTGATAACGATTCTTATCTTCCAGTTTATTATGAATATAAGGGGGAAGCGGCATTTCTCCGAGTTTATCCAGAATTTCTTCAAAAATCCCTTCATATTCAAACTGAATCTTTCGATTCCCTTCTTCTAAGACATCCACAACCGTCCCTTTTAACAGTCCATCACCAAAATTTAACACCGCCCCGGGTCTGGCTTTTTTCCCGGGTTTAACCAAAACTTCATAGCAGCGGTCACCTAAATTCTTTAACAAAAGGACTTCAATTACAGCTCCAGTCTCTTCCTTAATACCATAAAGCCTGGCCGGAATTACCTTAGTATCATTCAATACCAGGCAATCCCCTGCCTGCAAAAAATCCAACACATTCGTAAAATGATAATGCTTACACTCGCCGCTTATTTTATCAACATGAAGTAACCGGGATGACGAACGGTCCTGTAAAGGATCCTGGGCAATCAGTTCCTCCGGCAAATCATAATAATAATCCGATTTCTTTAGTTCCATTTCTCTGCTCCGTTTACGCTTTTTTCAAAAAAGCAACATACCCTTTTTTATTTTCATATAAATCTGCAACACTGATAACTTCTCCCGGTGCATGCATGTTAAGAACGGGAACACCGCAGTCAATTACATTCATTCCGTAAAGAGCCATAATATAAGCAATCGTGCCGCCGCCGCCAAGATCTACCTTGCCAAGTTCTGCAAACTGATACTGCACCTTATCTTCATCCAAAATATTACGGATTTTTGCTATAAATTCAGCATTTGCATCATTAGAGCCGGATTTTCCGCGAGAACCGGTAAATTTACAAAAAGAAAGACCGCATCCGAGATAAGCCACATTTTTCTTATCAAAAGAAGACGCGTAGGACGGATCAAATCCGCTGGTTACATCCGAAGAAAGCATATCACTGTTTGCCAATGTTTTACGCAGGCTCAGTTCACTATAGTTTCCGCAGGCATCCAAAACTTCCGCAACACAGTTTTCAAAGAAACGAGACTGCATTCCGGTAGCACCAACAGAGCCGATTTCTTCTTTGTCCGTCAAAATGCAGCAGGC
The DNA here is from genome assembly GCA_015057055.1 of Lachnospiraceae bacterium. GTDB lineage: Bacteria > Bacillota > Clostridia > Lachnospirales > Lachnospiraceae > NK4A136. The sequence continues at coordinate 33,456 of SVFE01000020.1, forward strand.
GGTTCGCTTTATCCCCTTGGTTTCCAGCATGGCACGATAAGAAGAATAAGCGCATACTCTATCGTCATGTCCATAAGACAAAATCATGCTTTTATCAAAGCCTGCATACCTTGCCTTGGATGCCGGAACCACTTCCAGTTCTGCACTAAGAAAATCTTCCTCCTCCATATCGTAATATTCTTTCAACAGCCGAAGAACATTCGCCTTTACGGTCTCTTTTTCTCCCTCTTTATCTGCTTTCAAAGGGATATTACCTACAATCAAATCCAACGCTTCGCCTTCAATGACTTTGTTGGCTTTTTTCTCCATTTGTTCCTGGGCAAGATGAATCAAAAGGTCGGAAATAAAGAAAACCGGGTCCGATTCTTCTTCCCCAATATTCACAATCACCGTAGAACCGTCTTTTTTTACAACCACACCATGGATTGCCAACGGAATGGTCACCCACTGGTATTTCTTAATTCCGCCGTAATAATGGGTATCGAGATAGGCAAAACCGCCGTCTTCATACAACGGATTTTGCTTTACATCCAGACGAGGCGAGTCAATGTGGGCCCCAAGAATATTCATTCCCTCTTCCAAAGGTTCGCTACCGATTTCAAACATTATCACCGCTTTATTCATATTGCAAAAATATACTTTATCTCCGGCGGATAAGTTTTTTTTCTTTTTCAACAAAGCAGAAAACTCCACGTATCCACTCTTTTCAATGTCATTAATAATATAATCCACACATTCCCGCTCTGTTTTACCGTTATTCAAAAAATCCATATAGGAATCCGCATATTTAAATACTTTTTTGCGTTCCTTATCGCTATAAGTTAACCAAGTGCTCTTTTTTTCCATTCCAAAATACCCTTTCTGTTTTATTTTTTTCTGAATTTAAAATACTCAATCAAAACCTTTATGTCCGTAACAATCATTATGACCATAAAGAAAAAACCAAAATACAAAAGATAAACCGTGAATTGATACCCAAGTAGCCATGCCGAATAATAGGACAATGAAAAAGCAAAGATACAAATCGAGACAAGAGTCAAAAAAGTCCGAAGCGGACTCAGCGGAAAACGCCACTTTTGCCTTTGTTTTTCTTTTTCCGTCTCAGCCCCCGTCGCAACGTCCCCGGATTCACCCTCTAAAAAAGGTTCTGTTTTATTACTGTTATCAATTTTGTAATTAAATATTCTTTTAAAAATGTTCATCTCAATCACCCTTATCATAGGCTTACTCAATCGTTTCTATCGTAACATTTTCATAATAATATGTCAAAATATCTTGTGCCGAATATCCCGCATTTGCTAAATATTTTGCCCCGTATTGCGACATCCCGACGCCGTGTCCGAATCCGCCTCCCAAAAGTTCATAGGAAAGCAATTCATCCCCTTCATACCGGCATTCCATTTCGAAAAAACCGCTGGGAACAATTGTGCTCGTGGCAGATTCGCCGTTTTGTAGGCGCAGTTCATAGTCTTGCTGTCCCAAAACATATCGGATAGAGTATTCTCCGTGAATTATATAATCATATTCATCGCCACAAACCAAAAGTTCTTGCGCTACATCACCGGTCCCCCGGGCTGCTATTTCCATATAGGATACAGAGTCCAATTCCAATATCGCATTATACTCCTCCGAATCCGGCAATATACTTTCCGGGTCTGAATAATCAGTATAAACCGTTACACATTCCGCATTTGCCCGATATCGGTTTTCTATGCCGTCACGAATATTTTCCAATGAAACCTCTTCCACGGCATAGTTCCAACTATACCAAGGACATTCTTCTTCTAAATTGTCAAAATTACGATAAACAAGATACGGAAAATCCATTACGTCATAACCGGGCCAAATATCCGGTGTGGTTGAATGCCCGCAGGAACAAGAATAGTAAAATGCCGTAATCGGCTCATCTTCGTAGCATAAAATCAATCCCCGCGTTTCGTCCACCGCCTGTCTGGCCTGATTTGTGGTTCCGGTCGCATTATAGACCTGATATGCAGTTGTATCATTCACATGAGCATTATAACGGGCCAATGATTTGTTTTGCAAATGAACCACTGCATATGTACGGGCGCAAATTGCCTGGGCTTTTAAGGATTCCAAAGGAAAAGAGGAAGGCATTTCCGACGGCACGACATAATAAAGGTAATGCTCCAGCGGAAGTTCATTTACGATATAAATACCCTGTTCATCCCGGCCGATGATGCAAACGCCCTCGCAGGTAATTTGCTTGGAAACTCCTGCATCATTCACCATTGTTACCGAAAAAGAATCCTCATACTTCCATGTATTCTCCTCAAATGTCCCAAAATACAAATAACGAACTTCACTATCACAACCATAAAAAAATTGCAACAAATCTTCGCCGCTATATAGTCTGTCCTTCTCAACCGAATCCAGCAGGGAAATTTCTCCGTTTTTTTCTTCATAAACAAACCCATCTTGCGAAAACGAAAGGGAAATCTCATCCGAATAAATTTGACCGTCAAACGTTAATAACACCCGAATATTTGGCTCCGTATATTCCACAGGCGCAATGGAATTTATGACCGACATACTCGCCGTTTCATTTTGTAGTACTTCATTCGCAGAATTTACGGATATTTGCCCGGAAAAGCCCTCCCGTAGATTGCAATCCGCTGTTTGTAAAATCAAATTATGCTCCATACCCGCAAAAGAAAACACTTTTTCCCAAAAGACAGGCTTCGATACAAGTAACAATATTATGATGAAAGATAATAAATACCGATATTTCATAGAACTCCTAACCAAATAAAAAAAGAAGCTTTCGCTTCTCTTTTGTATCGTATTTACGCATAAAATACCCGAAATGAGCACCGTCTTGTGACTCCTAGCTAAGCTAGGTGGGTAACCGCAATCAACACATCTGCCTTCCACTGATAAAAATGAGGCCTGACATCCGAGTGACAATATAGGAATCCCGTTTAAAGTATTGTAGGATCAAAATGACGGAAACTAAGCATTCCGGGTAATATAATTATATCCAAAAACATGCAAAAATACAACCGAATAAGCCCCCTTTTCTTTTTTCTTTGTCGCAATTTTCTACGAAAAAACCGCCTCGCAAAAATGCGAGGCGGAAATTTCATGAATTCATTCTTATTTCAAAGAATTTGCTTCATCAACAACTTTCTTAAGAGCATCAGCAGCATCCTTAGGAAGCTTGTTGTATCCTTCTTCTACTTTATCAAGATTCTTAACGTAGTTAAGTCTGTCGTTCATACGAGCCTTCAACTGTTCTACGTAATCTTTGTCCTTAAGGTTAGGAACAAATCCTTCCCACTCGAAGATTTCGATATCAGAGAAAGGACCCCATTTTTTGAATTTAGCCTTTCCTTCAACGATAGCTTCGATTACACCAAGGGTATCTTTAGGCTGTACCTTCTTGCCCATGAAATCACCTGTGTTGATAATGTAGCAATCTACATTCTTCTTTTCTACAAGATCTTTGAACTTCTTGTAGTCGTTAACAAGTGCATATGTTCTGAAGGGATTAGCGTAAGGTTCAACAACCAATGCGTTAGGATCAACACCTTCTTTTAATCTTTCTGCAGTAGATCTCTTTGTAGCAAGAGTTGCACCCATTACAGAAGCAAGGGAAGCACCTTTCAGTTTAACTACAGGAGGAATGGTAGGATCTTTCATAATCCAGAAGATTGCATTAACGGGGGAATCAATCTTATCTACACGGTTCGGAGACCACAATTTAGATTTGATTGCACGTCCGTTACCATTTCTGATATCTTCTGTAACGATTACTACATTACCGTCTTCATCCTTTGTAGCGGAGATGTTCTGGCATGTAAGAAGGTATTTGTTGTCTTCGCAATCACAAGGATAATCTGCTGTCTTATCAAAGTATGTAGGCTCCAATGCGATGGAAGAACAGGTATCTGCATTGATGATGAAAGCATCATCGTGAAGAACCTTGATTGCCGGATATTTGTTATTGTGTTTTGCATGTGTAATTGTAGACTTACCGGATCCGGAAAGACCAAATACAGCTGCAACGTACTTAGAACCATCTTTCAATGTGTACTCTTTCTGTCCGCCGTGGCAGGATGCATAACCATTTCTGTTAGCAAGTGCCCAAGCAAGTGTCAAAGTACCTTTCTTGTGCTCACCGAAGTATCTCATACCAAGGATAGCTGCACAGTTGTTGTTTGTATCGAAGTAGCAAAGGCACTTAGGATCACAAACATCTTCCTGTCCGGGAGCACCAACCCACTGAGGATCAGAGAAAATAAAGATATCAGCTTCTTTACCTTTGCCGATCATCTTAGAGTTTTTGTACATCTTTACATACTCATCAGAGCAGTACTGGAAGTTAAGAAGCCAGTTGTAAAGAAGGTTTTCCTCTCCTTCGGGAATAAGAAGGTGAGCTTTTACCATGAATTCTTCATCAAGACCGATGAAAGCTTCTGCATGATACATTGTTTTCCAACGTGTATCGTAAACAGCATCCATAAGGATCTTATCTAATTTTGCATTGTCTGTTCCGGGCTTACCTGTAATTCTACGAGCAGGTGCATAACGACCTGTGATAGAACCGTCATTAAACAACAATACTTTAGCGTCTGCATCAAGACCAAATTCTTCACCTCTGTATACAGGCATATCTGTTACAACTGTACCGGGGGAATTCTTTGCAAGATCATAAGCTTCTTTCAAAGTGTTGATTTTAACAACATTGTTACCGTAAAAAGGTGCTTCGATGATAGCACGTGTGTTGGTTACACCAACCTTAGGGAAACCAACCTTACCGGGGCCGATTTCTTTTCTGGCATAATTTGCTTTTGTTGCCATTTTAAATCCTCCTTAAAATTAGAATCTTACCTGTTGCGGAAAAAATCAAGTCATTTACCGCACTGCGATTATTATAGCATAGAATCAAGAAAAAAGTAAATACAGTTAAACCGCTTTTGTTACATTTTTAAGCCAATTTTTCTCTTCATCATTAAGGTAAGGGGATAGTTCCTCATAAACCTTGGAATGATACTCATTTAAATTTCTCCTGTCTTCCGTAGTCATGAATTCCGGAAGAATACCGTCTAAGTCAATCGGAACAAGTGTTAACGGATGAAAGCATAGGAATTCACCATCCTCATTTTCGGCATATTTTTCACACAATAAAATATTTTCCGTACGGATTCCATGGCTTCCAGCCACATAAACACCGGGTTCATCCGAAACAAGCATTCCCGGAACAAGCGGTGCCTCTGCTACGTTCTCCCGCTTTTGCCAGCTGATGTTTTGCGGGCCCTCATGAACATTCAACATATATCCAATCCCATGCCCCGTACCGCACTTATAATCCATTGCCTCATTCCAAAGAGGCGCTCTGGCCAAAATATCAAGATTTCGCCCGGTACATCCGGACATAAAACGGGCATTTTGCAACCGAAGCATACCAATGCAAACAAGAGTAAAATGTTTTTTCACCTCCGGAGAAACTTCCCCGAGAATCAGGCTCCTTGTCACATCCGTTGTGCCCCCATGATACTGACCGCCCGAGTCAACAAGGTATATGCCGCCCCTTTCCAAAATCACATCTTCGTTTTCATCCGCTTCATAATGCATCATGGCGGCGTTTTCTCCATATGCACTGATGGTAGGAAAAGATAAATCGATAAATTCAGGAATTCCCTGTCTTAAAAGGTCTATTTTTTTTGCCGCAGACGCCTCCGTAATTCTTTCTTTTTCATAGTTTTGCTTGATATAGCAGATAAATTTGGTTAACGCAACGCTGTCTTTCAGATAAATATTTTTCAGATTATTTTGCTCGGTTTCATTTTTCACCGCTTTCCATAATCCGGTCATATTCTCGAAGTTTTCAACCTCTCCGAGCTTGGAAAAAGCCTGATATATAGAATAACCGTTTGCAGAAAAATCAAGCAAAATCCTTCGTTTTTCGTTAGTGTGTTCCGCTTGCTTTTTCAGATAATCATCTATTGTTTCATAGTCCCTTGTTTCAATCCCGATACGCCGGAAATAATCCGAGATTTCCGTCGCATAAGCGCCATTTTTTAAAAACAGGAGGATTTTTCCGTCGCTGAAATGCGCATAAGAATACGCTACCGGATTACATTTTATATCGCAGCCTCGAAGATTAAATAGCCACATAATATCATCCAGCTTTGAAAGAAAAAAATCGGTTGCTTTCTTTTTTTCCATCTCGGAAAACACTTTTGCAATCTTATTTTCCGTACTCTCTCCGCTATATTTTTCATCCAAAGTCCATACGTTGCCAAATTCCTGCATCGGCCGTTTTGTCCACAAGGAATCCTGCAATGCATAGGAAAAGTCAAATAAAGCACCGTTTTTTTTGCATACATCTTCAAATTTCAATCCGTTTGTCACGGATATTCTTCGTCCGTCAGTAGCAAGGACATCGCCGCTTTCCAATGTCTTCTCTAAAAATTCAAACAATGTCGGCACACCGGAAGAACCCATTTTCATGAGGGTAATCCCGCTTCCAGCCAATTCTTTTTCGGCTTGCACAAAATATCTACCGTCCGTCCAAAGATAGGCATCCTTATCTCCCACCAAAAGATTTCCGTTCGACCCGGTAAATCCGGAAAAATACTCACGTTCTTTAAAACATTCTCCTACATATTCCGACATATGGGAATCTGCTGTTGTAAAAAAAATATAGTTTTGTCCGTTTTTTTTCATATCCTTTCGTAAGGTTTCCAGTCGCTCTTTTACCGTTTTCATCATTCATTCTCCGGAAATCAAATTTATTTTAAAAATTCTTTGGTGGCAGATGCCCCGATGCGGTCACAACCGCGCTCAACAAAGCTTATAAAATCCTCTTTGGTACGGATTCCGCCGGCAGCTTTAATCTTTACCTCTTCTCCGATGTTCGCCCGGAATAAATCAATATCCGAAAGCGTTGCTCCCTTGGTACCAAATCCGGTGGAAGTTTTTATAAAATCTGCGCCTGCTACGGTTACCACTTTACATAGTTTCACTTTTTCTTCCTCTGTTAAGTAACAGGTCTCAACTA
>SVFE01000021.1 GCA_015057055.1 Lachnospiraceae bacterium
TTTTCATTTTTTATTTGTTTTTCTGAAGATTGCAATATGTCAATTACAGAATCTTGCTCACCTCATACTCGTATTCCGGAATTGCTTTTTCCATTGCCAATGCTTCGTCAATGTCATAGTCCACAAAGGCACCGTTTTTGTATGCTACTACGCGATTGGTCTTGCCTTCCTTTAAAAGGTCCGCTGCCATAGCACCCATGATGGAGGCATAGTAACGGTCTTTACAAGAAGGAGAACCGCCCCTTTGCATGTATCCCAAAATCGTAGCTCTGGTTTCCATACCGGTTGCCGCCTCAATTCGTCTTGCCATGGAAGTGGAATGCCCGATTCCTTCCGCATTGATAATGATATGATGCTTTTTGCCGAGCTTACGGTTTTCAATAATATGATTGATGATACTCTGTTCATTGTAATCATATTTTTCCGGAAGCAAAATATCCTCCGCACCGTTTGCCACGCCGCACCACAGTGCGATATATCCGGCATTTCTGCCCATAACTTCAATAATACTGCAACGTTCATGGGAGGAAGACGTATCTCTTACCTTATCAATGGCTTCCATCGCCGTATTAATTGCCGTATCAAAACCGATGGTGTACTCTGTGCAGGCAATATCCAAATCGATGGTTCCCGGAAGTCCGATGGTGTTGATTCCTTCATGGGACAATTTCTGCGCACCGCGATAAGAGCCGTCGCCACCAATAACAACGATTCCGTCAATGCCATGCTTACGACAAATCTCTGCGCCTTTCTTTACGCCCTCTTCCGTCTTAAATTCCATACAACGAGCCGTACCAAGAATGGTACCGCCTTTGCCGATGGTTTCAGACACAGACTTTCTCTCCATATCGATGATTTCTTCATCCAAAAGGCCCTGATAGCCCTTCTTAATTCCTTTTACTTTCATCCCATTGGCCAATGCCTTACGCACTACCGCACGGATAGCCGCATTCATTCCCGGGGAATCCCCGCCACTGGTCAATACGCCGATGGTCTTAATTTCTTTATTCGTTTGCGCCATAGGATAACTCCTCCTTCTTGTTAAATCCTCGCAAAAATCACTTTCCTATTTTAAAGCATTTCCTTTATTATTTCAATCATTTTATCCCTTAAGATTTTTTACTTAAGAAAGAAAAGCAATTACGTCATTCCTTCTGCTAACCATAGATTTTTAGATTTGTATTTCGTAGTTTCGTTTTAGACAGAGTCTTATTCTTTCAAAAACACTTTTACCAGAATCGTTTCATGTACTCTGCCGCCTCTTCTTCAGTAAGGGAAAACTGTTCCATCAAAGAAGCATATGCATCCGTTTCGGAAACATTCAGTTTTTTTAGCATGCGGATGCTGTTCTCCAGACCTTGCTTCAAACCCTGTTCCATCCCCTGTTCCAAGCCTTGCTCCAGACCATCCTCATAGCTATACTTCTTTTCATTATCAATGATTTCCTGCAGTGTCATATAATGCGCTCCTACCTCTTTCCTGTGCTTTACCTTACCTACAATGTCCTGCACTTCCCGAAGTTCCTCGTCCACCGCATTCTCCGGCTTGGTCTCCTCCAGATAGTGAAGAAGCTCCTTTAGTTTCGCGCTTCCTCCTTCGGTGCCCCGGGTGTACAAAAACAGTTTTTCCACACCATCATTATATACCATCCCCGGATTCTCTACCACCATATTTTTCACGGTATAAATCATCCGATTCATGCCAAAAGGGTCGTAAGGAAGAATCCAAATCATCATTAGTTCCGGCAGTTTTTCGTAGCGGTCTCCCGAGGCTAAGAGTTTGGTATCAATCATGGATTGATAGAACCGGCTTCGCCCGGGAAGTTCTTCCTCCACGTAGTTATTCGGTTCAATGTCATAAATCCGAAGCACAGAATCGCCTTCCGTTTCCTTTGTATAGATGTCCATGCGAATCCCTCGGTTGTTACGAAAAATTCCTTTTAGTTCTTTCTGGGTTTCCACCGTCAGATTTTTCACCGGAATTCCGGTTACTCTTTCAATGATGACTTTTGCGATTTTCTTGGCATCTTCACTGTCCTCCGTAGATGCTTCAAAGAGAAAGGAATCCATGAGGTTTAACTCTTCCAGCGAGCGGTTATAACGTGATTTCTGGTTGGAATTAAAATAAGATGTTTGCGGATTCTTAGTTTCCGCTGTTTTTTCGTCAAGATTACCAGATTTGTTCATTAGATTTGTCCTTTCCGCAGAAGGAAATGACGTGAGGATAGTCTAATATAATTACTTTGGATTGTCAAATTTCTATTCTTTCAACCCCCTAATTCACAGAATCCAAAAGACACCGATTCTTCCGAACCGATGTCTTTTCTCTTTCACTTTTTACACCAATCGTATATTCTCTTCCCCGATAATCTCTTTCAACGCGGCCAGCAAATTCACATTCGCGTGCACCGTCTGATTGGGCGGTAATGTCCGCACCTGCTTGGTTTCGGTGATATAAATCTTAACGGTATCCTTGCCATCGGAGGGTGCAAGCACATCCATCACGGCTTTTTCTTTTTCCGCAAAATCCGCCTCCGATGCAAACTGCAGCCACAGAGCCCTCGGAATATCTTCAAACAAAATCACATCTTCGCAGATAAGTTTTCCGTCCTTTTCTTCTTCCACGGTCACCCGGCCCACCAATTTTACTTTGGCATCCGGCACCAGTTTTTTCCCGTGCTGGCGGTAAGTTTTGGGAAATACAATGACCTCCATGGTCCCCACCAAATCTTCCAGCGTCAGGAACGCCATGGCCTCGTTTTTCTTGGTATATTTTTCCTTTTTCTCGGTAATCAGACCGCCGATGGATACCTTGGCACCGTCCTGCACCTTAGTCTCCCCGGTCTCCTCATCCATATAAAAATCCGCCGTGGTATTGGTAATCTGCTTATTCCAAAGCGTGGTATACGCCAACAGGGGATGTCCGCTGACATAAACCCCCAGCACTTCCTTTTCAAATGCCAGAAGCATTTCCTCGCTGTACTCTCCGATGTTTTTCGGAAGGGCAACCTCCAGGTTTTCTTTTTCCTCTTCGTCAGCAAAATCAAACAGCGTCATCTGCCCTGCCATATTGCTCTTACGGTCATTGTGGGTAGTCTCCATCACCTGCACGTAAATGCTCATCAACTGCTTTCTGGTACCACCCAGGCTGTCAAACGCCCCGGCTTTGATAAAGTTTTCCACCGCCCGCTTATTTACTTCCCGGTCCGCCGTCCGCACCACAAAATCCCGAAGATTTTTATATTTTCCCCGCGCTTCCCGCTCCTCTACGATAGCCTCGATAACATTACGCCCTACGCCTTTAATGGCGGTCAAAGCATAACGAATTCCATCCTCTGCCACAGAAAAACCTACATCACCTTCATTAATATCCGGCGGCAAAATGTCGATTCCCATTGCCCGGCAGGATACAATATATTCGGAAACCTTTGCGGGAAAATCCATAACAGAAGTTAACAGCGCCGCCATGTATTCCACGGGATAATAGTATTTCAGGAAGGCGGTCTGGTAGGAAACCACCGCATAACATGCCGCGTGGGATTTGTTAAATGCATATTTTGCAAAGTCCATCATGGTATCATAAATTCCGGATGCAACTTCCGCAGGAATCCCTTTCTTCACGCAGCCCGGCACTTCCAAAGGCAAATCCTCCGGCCCCTTTCCCGCAAGGACACCGTCGGCAATCTCCTCACCGTTTCCGTAGATGAATATTTCTTTTTCCTTTTTCATAACGTCCAGTTTTTTCTTACTCATGGCACGGCGCACGTTATCGCTCCGCCCCATGGTATAACCGCCAAGGTCCCGGACAATCTGCATAACCTGTTCCTGGTATACAATACAGCCGTAAGTGGGCGACAAAATCGGCACCAGCTCCGGACAGGCATAGGTAATGTTTCCGGCATCATTTTTGCCGGCAATATACTTGGGAATAAAATCCATCGGCCCCGGACGATACAGGGAAATCCCCGCAATGATATCCTCCAGACTCTGGGGCTTTAATTCCTTCATGAAGCTCTTCATCCCCGCGCTTTCCAGCTGGAACACACCTTCCGTTTTTCCGGCGCCGATGGAAGTAAGAACTTCCTTATCATCATAATCGATGGCATTCATGTCAAGCAAAATGCCCCGGGTCTTCTGCACATTTTTGACCGCGTTCTGAATCACCGTCAAGGTACGAAGGCCAAGGAAATCCATCTTGAGAAGCCCCAGCCGTTCCAAGGTCACCATGGTAAACTGCGTGGTAATGGAGCCGTCACTTCCCCGGCTTAAAGGCACGAATTCATCCGCCGCCATGGGACAAATTACCACGCCGGCCGCATGCATGGAGGTATGCCTTGGAAGCCCTTCCAAACGCACACTCATATCAATTAGGGAGTGAACCTCCTCGTCATTTTCATACAGGCTGTTCAATTCCGGATTCATCTGCAACGCCTTTTCAATGGTGATTCCCAGTTCTCCCGGAATCATCTTGGCAATGGCATCCACCTGGGCATAGGGCATATCCATTACACGTCCCACATCCCGGATAACTCCTTTGGCCGCCATGGTACCAAAGGTGACAATCTGCACCACCTTGTCCGCGCCGTATTTACGCCCCACATAATCAATGACTTCCTGACGCCGTTCAAAGCAAAAGTCAATATCAATATCCGGCATGGACACACGCTCCGGATTTAGGAAGCGCTCAAACAGCAGATTGTATTTAATCGGGTCAATATCCGTAATCTTCAAGGCATAAGCCACGATACTTCCTGCCGCACTTCCTCGGCCCGGGCCCACGATAATGTCATTTTGCTTGGCGTAATTGATGAAGTCCCAAACAATCAAAAAGTAATCCACAAACCCCATGGTGCGGATGGTGTTTAACTCATAATCCAAACGCTCTCGCAGATTTTCATAATCTGCCGGATAACGTTCCTTCAGTCCGTCGTCGCAAAGCTTGTTGAGATAGGTCCAGGAATCGTACCCCGCCGGCACCTCGAAGTGCGGGAGCTTAGTCTCCCCAAACGTAATCGTCACATTGCAGCGCTCCGCAATTTTTGCGGTATTCTCCAGCGCCTCCAGGGCATAAGGAAAAAGCTGACGCATCTCTTCTTCGCTTTTGACATAATACTGGCCGCCTTCGTAGCGCATACGGTCTTCATCCGCCAATTTTTTTCCGGTCTGCAGACAAAGAAGCACATCATGAGAATCCACGTCACTGTAGTAGGTATAATGCACATCGTTGGTAGCTACCAGGGGAATATCCAGTTCTCTGCTCATCTGCAAAAGCTCGGTATTTACCGTGGTCTGCATGTCAATACCATGGTCCTGAAGTTCCAAAAAGTAATTGCCCTTTCCAAAGCACCGCTCATACTTTCTGGCACACTCCCTCGCCTCCTCCAAAAGGCCCTTTTGAATCAGGCGGGGCACTTCGCCTGCAAGACAGGCAGACAGCGCGATAATTCCTTCGTGGTATTTTTCCAACACTTCCATATCCACCCGGGGGCGATAATAATATCCTTCCGTGAAACCTTTCGAAACAATCTTCATCAGATTGGAATAACCGATATTGTTCTCCGCCAAAAGTACAAGATGGTGGTACCGCTCCTCGCCTCCCGTCACTTCCTTGTCAAACCGCGAGCCGGGCGCCACATACACCTCGCATCCGAGAATCGGTTTAATACCGTTTTTCTTGGCTTCCTCATAAAAATCAATCACACCGTACATAACGCCGTGATCGGTAATGGCTGCGGCATCCATCCCCAACTCCTTCACACATTTCACATATTCTTTTATTTTGTTGGATCCATCCAAAAGGCTGTATTCCGTATGAACATGAAGATGCGCAAATGCCATAATAAACCTCCAATAAAAAATCTCCGTGATAAATCGTTGTCATTCCATTTATCACGGAGATTATTCTCATCCTGTAACTCTGTAAAATGCAAACGTCCTTGCTTCTATTTTACAGATATTTTTTCAATGTTTCAACCTTGTCTGTCTTTTCCCATGGAAGATTTAAATCATTTCTTCCGAAATGTCCGTAGGCTGCGGTCTGCTTGTAAATGGGACGTCTAAGATCCAGCATTTTAATGATTCCTGCGGGTCTTAAATCAAAGTTCTCACGTACAATTTCCACAAGCTTGGTATCTTCTACCTTACCGGTGCCAAAAGTATCTACCATAACGGAAGTAGGCTGTGCCACACCGATGGCATAGGAAAGCTGAATTTCACATTTTTCTGCAAGACCTGCTGCTACGATATTCTTTGCCACATATCTTGCTGCATAAGCTGCAGAACGGTCCACCTTGGTGCAATCCTTTCCGGAGAATGCTCCGCCGCCGTGTCTTGCATATCCGCCGTAGGTATCAACGATGATTTTACGGCCGGTAAGACCGGAATCGCCGTTAGGTCCGCCGATAACGAAACGTCCGGTGGGGTTGATAAAGTATTTGGTATTCTCATCCAGCATCTCCTTGGGAAGAATGGGGTCAAATACGTATTTTTTAATATCCTCGTGAATCTGCTCCTGACTCACTTCTGCGGCATGCTGGGTAGAAAGTACCACTGCCTCCAGACGCTTCGGAACTCCGTTTTCATCATATTCTACGGACACCTGACTCTTACCGTCTGCGCGAAGGTAAGGAAGAGTTCCGTCCTTACGAACCTTGGTCAGCTGTCTTGTCAGCTTGTGAGCCAAGGAAATCGGGTAAGGCATATATTCCTCAGTTTCGTTGGAAGCGTAACCAAACATCATACCCTGGTCCCCTGCACCGATGGCTTCGATTTCCTCATCGGTCATTTTGTTTTCTTTTGCTTCCAATGCTTTATCCACGCCCATGGCAATGTCCGCCGACTGCTTGTCCAGTGCAACGATAACACCGCAGGTGTTGGCATCAAAGCCCTTTGCAGAATCATCATAACCGATTTCCGCAATAGTCTCTCTTACGATTTTCTGAATATCCACCTGCGCTTTGGTGGTAATTTCACCCATAACCAGAACAAGTCCTGTGGTAATTGCTGTTTCACATGCCACACGGCTCATGGGGTCCTGCGCCATCATGGCATCCAACACTGCGTCAGAAATGTTATCGCAGATTTTGTCGGGATGACCTTCGGTTACAGACTCTGAAGTAAATAATAATTTTTCCATCTTACGTTCCTCCTGAATATAATAGATATTTATTGAAGCATTCGGAAAAACCCATAGATTTTTCCAAACAAAAAATCCGCTTACATAAGCGGACCACACAAAATCTCTTATGATCCTCTTATCGTTCGACATCGGCCGCAAAGCCGTTCTCGCTCAGGTAGGCACCTTCCTTTGTAAGGGGTTGCCGTGGTTTCACAGGTCCTATGTACCTCCGCCACTCTGAATAAGAGAAATTGTATTCAACTAAGGAGACTTTACAACATTTCCTAATTCTTGTCAACTGAATTTACATAATTCACAAAAACTCCCAAATTCACCCCTTTTCAACACTTTTGTTTGACAAGGTTTTTATGGCTATACTATAATTATACTTACCTAATTTACAGCAATGTTTTTCCGGAATGACAAAGTTTAAATACAGGAGTTTATTTACTTTATGAAGCACGTTAAAACCGACGTACTGGTGCCGGGCATGGTGGTTGCCATGGACTACATTGGCGACAACCGCCAATTGATTGTTCCCAAGGGTCTGGTACTGACCGACAAAGCCATTCGCCGGCTGGAAATGTACGGCATTAAAACATTACATATTGAAGATCCTGTGGGTATTGACGTGGAAGAAGTTCCGGAAGAATTGGAACTGGATACGCCAAACGAAGAACTGCCGGAGCCCGCAGAGGATTTGCTTCTCGGCAATACCAGAGATGCACTTTTGTCCGCGCTGGAAGGTTTGGAAGGTTTCGACGCCGCGCAGGACGCTGAGCCCCTTGAGGACCTCTCCGGTCTGACCGTAGAGCAGCAGGAAGAGCCTTCTCATTTCGAAAAAGTCCAGGCCAGCCCGGAATTCAAGGTATTTAAAGAATCTTTTGAAAATAATGTCTCCGAATTAAAGGGACATGTGAATGATATCGTCGAGAAGAATTCCCCCATTGATGTGGATGTTATGCTTTCGTCTACCATGTCGCTCCTCAGCGACCAGACCAATTCCTTCGGCGTGTTCGACATGCTTCACAACATGCGCCAGTACGACGATATGACCTATGCCCACTGTATGAATGTGGCACTCATCTGCAACGTATTTGCCGGCTGGATTGGTTTTACCAAAGAAGAAGCCAAGTTAGCAACCGCCTGCGGCATGCTGCATGATGTGGGCAAATTAAAAATCGATGATGCCATTATCAAAAAACCGGGCCGTCTTACCGAGTCGGAATTCAAACAGATAAAACGTCACCCCATCGAGGGCTACAAGATTTTGCAGCATCAGGACATCAGCGAGCACATCAAAAATGCAGCACTGATGCACCATGAAAAGTGTGACGGCAGCGGCTATCCCTTCGGTCTTAGCGGTGACAAAATTGACACCTTCGCCAAACTGGTTTCCATCGCCGATGTGTACGATGCCATGACTTCCGAACGTGTTTACCGGGGAGCGCTTTGTCCCTTCACGGTGATTGAACTGTTTGAAAAGGACGGACTTGAAAAATACGACATCCTGTATGTCATGACCTTCCTGGAAAATGTTATCAACACCTACATCGACAACCGGGTTATGCTTTCCAACGGCAAAATCGGCATCATCCGCTGGATTGACAAACAGAAATTGTCCCGTCCCATGATTCAGCTCGCCGACCAAAGTTTCCTGGAACTTTCCAAGCACCCGGAACTGCGGATTATTAAGATATTGTAATTCTGAATTGAAACTAACAACAAAAGCGTACCGCAATTGCGATACGCTTTTTCTATTATCTTACTGTGCAATTCGGAATCTGAACTTCTTCAAATCCCGGTCGGAATCAATTTTCTCGATTCGTGCTCCCAGTCCCTGAAGTTTCTTTTCAAAGTCCTCATAGCCTCGTTCAATATATTTAATGTCTTCAATTACCGTTTCACCTTCTGCCACCAGAGCTGCCAACACAAGGGCCGCACCTGCACGAAGATCCGGGGCGGTGATACGCGCTCCCGTGTATTTTTCCACACCGGTAATAATTGCCGTGTTGCCTTCCACCTTAATGGATGCTCCCATCCGCATCAGTTCATCCACATATTTGAAACGGTTGTCAAAAATACTTTCCGTTACGATACTGGTGCCGTGAGCAAGTCCGAGCGCCACCGTCATCTGAGGCTGCATATCCGTAGGAAATCCCGGATAAGGCAGGGTCTTAATCTGCGTACTGCTAATCGCCTTGTCCGCAATAACGCGAACCGCATCGTCGTACTCTTCCACCCGGCAACCAATTTCCAAAAGTTTTGCCGTAATACATTCCAAATGCTTGGGAATGACATTCTTTACCGTGACATCGCCGCGACTGGCTGCTGCCGCCATCATAAATGTTCCGGCCTCTATCTGATCCGGAATAATCGCATATTCCGTGCGATGCAGTTTCTCCACACCTTTGATACGGATTACGTCCGTACCGGCGCCTTTGATATTGGCACCCATACTGTTCAAAAAGTTGGCCAAATCTACTACGTGGGGCTCTTTTGCTACATTCTCGATAATGGTCTTTCCGGTAGCCATCGTTGCCGCCATCATAATATTAATCGTCGCACCAACGGAAACCTTATCCATGAAAATATGGCTTCCACGAAGTTCCTTTGCTTCGGCGATAATGCTTCCGTGAGCAATTCGAACTTCCGCGCCGAGGGCTTTAAATCCCTTGATATGCTGGTCAATTGCACGGATTCCGATGTTACATCCGCCGGGAAGGGGAACCTCCGCCTTCTTGTATTTTCCCAGCAACGCGCCAATCATATAGTAGGACGCGCGGATTTTCTTCATATATTCATCGTCTATAATACAGTCGCAAATTTGCGAACTATTCATTTTTACTGTGTGACGTTCCGAACGGTCAATCATGACACCGATATTTTCCATTGCCTTAAGCAATACATTGGTGTCCCGCACATCCGGCACGTTTTCAATCACAACGGGCTCATCTGTCATAACTGCTGCTGCAAGAATGGCAAGCGCTGCATTTTTTGCACCGCCGATTTCCACTTCACCCCGCAACGGCTGACCGCCCATGATTGCGTATTTTTCCATAACGCACCTCGTTATTTAATATGTAAATCCGAAGATTCCACAAAATTACATAGGTATTATAAACCATATAATTAAAAAAGTCAAAAGTTTATGCAAAACGCTTCTTTTTAAAACACCCGAAGCAAAGTCCCGGAAAAGAAAATGCGGGGAAGGTCGCAACGCTTCCTTCCCCGTAACCTTGTCCTCTTAAGCAGTCTCTGTATCTTCGTTTCCTCTACCCGAGAATCATCAGTTTGTTCCATACATCCTTTCTTCCAGATCATCTTCATCTTCCATAGGAATTTCTGAAGTTTCTGCCTTGTAGTAACCAAACGAAGAACAGGTATACATATCTTCCCCATTGGTACAAATACACATTGTTTGATAACCATATGCTTCAAACGCATACCCGTTATAGTAATTCACACCATCCAACTCAATGATGAAAAATACTCCATCCTCAACCCGATCCAGCATCTCTGACACATCTTCTTCGTCCAAAAATTCTAAACCTAAATCTACAACATCCTCTTTTTCATATTCTTCCATGGAATACTCTCCCGTATAATGATCCATAAGCGTCTTCGAGAATATATAATAGGTTCCGTCTTCTAAAAAATAGTATTCGTAAAAAGTCGTTTCAAAGGACGCACCTTCCAGTTCAAATAACACCACAGTCACATGAATCGTCCGTTCTTTACACCAAGGACCGGAAACAACAATATCCGTCGTACCCTCTTCCAGCCCGATAATTGTTGCGCTGCCGCGGTTGAATTCTACCTCCGCAATACTATCATCCTCTACGGTCCAAGTCAGTTCCGGCTTACCGATATCCTTGTAGTTCAAAACACTGACGGAATATTCTTCACCAACCACAACCGTAACAGAGGTATCTTCGACGCGGATTGTTTTCTTTTCAAACAGACCAAGGGCAAATGCAACAATAACCGCAATTGCCGCAACGCCAACCAGCACCAACAGCAAGGGCCAAACCTTCTTCTTTGCTTTCTTTTCTTTGGGTGCTTTGGGCGCTTTTGCCTTCTTTTCTTTTACCGGTTTCACCGCACTATTTTGTGGCTGCACCATATTGCTTACCGGTTGTACCGGTGCCTCATATACAGACATTTCTGCCACCACCGGTGCTTCTGCTGCCTCATACACCTTTGCCGTTTCCGTTGACTTCTGTTTTGTCTTGTCGATACCCCTGGCAGAAAAAAGTTTCTGATAAGCATCTTCCGTATTATCGTTATCATATTTATACCAGAAAATTGCCTGAATCCGGTTCATGCGCATTGCCATTCCTCCGGAAAGATTTACTTCCTCCAGATAAACCAACAGCTGCTCTTTATCCAACTCACGAGAATAATTCAACTCATCCTTGCAATTCTTTGAACCGATATAACCATTACTGATAAATGCGATAAAATAGGAACACGCGCTTACGTGCTTCGCAATATTTTCATCCCACTCCGTCCCAGGATCG
The DNA here is from genome assembly GCA_015057055.1 of Lachnospiraceae bacterium. Classification (GTDB taxonomy): domain Bacteria; phylum Bacillota; class Clostridia; order Lachnospirales; family Lachnospiraceae; genus NK4A136. The sequence continues at coordinate 11,640 of SVFE01000021.1, forward strand.
ATTCCTTCATCGTACCAAACATTGTAGCCTTCCGACTGAAGTCTTTCGACAATTTTAATTACCTTGTCCGAATCTCTATGTGAATAACTGATAAAAATATACGGTTTTGTTTCATCACATTTAACCATTTATCTCTCTCCTTCGTATCTCTCCCCGGTTATCTTTGCATCTTCGTTCCCGGCATCCGAGAATCATCAGTTTGTTCCATACACCATTTCTTCCAGATCATCTTCATCTTCCATGGAAATATCTGAAATCTCTAACGCAAAACAGGTAAATGTATCATAGATAACCGTGTCCTCACCATTGGTACAAATATACATGATTTGGTAACCAAATCCATCATACAACTGGCCTTGATAATAATTCTCGCCGTCCAAATCAACACGGAAAAATTGTCCGTCATCAACCCGGTCCTGCATTATCGATAAATCGGTTTCGGAGGCATAATCTAAAACATCATCTTCATCGCACTCTTCAATAGAATATTCTCCCACATAATGATCCCTATCTGTCTTCGAAATCAAATAGTAGGTTCCGTTTTCCAAAAAATAGTATTCGTAAAAAGTCGTTTCAAAGGATGCACCTTCCAGTTCAAATGACGCTTCTTCCACAGTTACATGAATCGTCCGGTCTTTACACCAGGGACCGGAGACAACAATATCAGTCGTGCCCTCTTCCAGCCCGATAATCGTTGCACTTCCGCGGTTGAATTCTACCTCCGCAATACTATCATCCACTACGGTCCAGGTCAGTTCCGGCTTACCGATATCCTTGTAGTTCAAAACACTGATGGCATATTCTTCGCCAACCGCAACCGTAACGGAGGTATCTCCGACACGGATTGTTTTCTTTTCAAACAGACCAAGAGCAAATGCAACAATAAGCGCAATCACCGCAACGACCACCAATACCAAAAGCAAGGGCCAAACTTTTTTCTTTGCTTTCTTTTCTTTGGGCGCTTTGTCTTTTACTTTCTTTTCTTTGGGCGCTTTTCCCTTCTTTTCTTTGGGCGCTTTGGGTGTTTTTGCCTTCTTTTCCTTTCCCGGTTTCACCGCACTATTTTGCGGCTGCGCCATAATGCTTACCGGTTGTACCGGCGCCTCATATACAGGCACTTCTGCCACCGGAGTTTCTTCCACTACCGGTACTTCTACCACCACCGGTACTTCTACCACCACCGGTACTTCTTCTGCCACCGGTACTTTCTCTTCTACCACCGGTACTTCTTCCGCCACCGGCGCTTCTTCTGCCACCGGCACTTTCTCTTCTGCCACCGGCGCTTCTTCTGCCACCGGCGCTTCTTCTGCCACCGGCACTTCTTCCGCCATAGGCACTTCTTCTGCCACCGGTACATCTTCCACAGCAGGTGCTTTTTCTGCGGCCGGAGTTTCTTCCACAGTGGGAACTTCCTCTTCCGCAGGTGTTTCTTCTGTTGCATACGCTCCCATGTTCCGGGCTTTCTCAATTCCTTTGGTCGAAAACAACTTCCGATAAGCTTCCTCTACGCCCACTTTCTCCAAATCATACCAGAGAATCGCTTGCAAACGATTAAGACGCATCGCCATACCGGCGGGAAGTTTCACATCTTCCAAATATACCAAAATCTGCTCTTTATCCAAATCACGGGCATAATTCAACTCATCCTTGCAGTTGCTTGACCCAAGATATCCTTCACTGATAAAAGAAATAAAATAGGAACATTCATTTACATGATTGGCAATGTTCTCATCCCATTCCGTACCGGGATCAATACCTCCGTCATACCAGACATTGTATCCCTCCTGGCACATCCGCTCCATAATTTCAATTACTTTCTCCGAATTCCGGTGAGAATAACTGACAAATATATATGGTTTCCTCTCGTCACAATTAATCATAGTTCCTCCGCTCTGCGATGACGCATCTCGTATGTATTCCCCTTTTCAACGTCAAAAAATCCACCAAATAAGCCATTTTAACGCATATAGTAATTTTACTTGAAACCCTTAGTAATGTCAAGGAATCCACGCCTTTGGAAGGTACGCAAATTCCCTGCACACATTCTTTTTTGTATTCATTTTATAAGTATTCCAATGGATTTACCTGCACACCATTAATCAGGATTTCAAAGTGCAAATGCGGTCCGCTGCTTCGTCCCGTGTTACCACTGGCCGCAATCACCTGCCCCTGGCTCACGTAATCACCTACATTTACATAAATTCTGCTCAAATGCGCATACCGAGTCTGACGGCCGTCAGGATGGTTGATATACACCACATATCCGTATCCGCTTCCCCAGCCGGCCCGTGCTACCGTTCCGCCGGAAGATGCATAAATGCTGGTTCCGATAGGTGTTGCCCAATCCACGCCGCGATGATATGTGGATGCTCCTGCCACCGGTGCATTTCGTCCGCCAAAGCCGGAGCTTAATCGACCGCCGGACAGAGGCTTAATATAAGTAGGCGGTACGATGGTTCCGATTTCCACCACTTTCGCCACCGGAGATGCAATAATCTGCTCGTATAAAACTGCCGTATCCAGCACCGTATCATTGCTATAGGTTACTCTGGCCACCACATCATGATAGCCTGCCGAAGGTTGCTGAAGCGTTACCATCTGGTTGCTGTACCATTCGTCGTTGTACACATACTCAATGGGCAAATCATAGGTTTCCTCATAACGGGTATCCACCGTCCAGATAACGGATAATTCCGGTTCCGGTACGGTAATAATAAGTTCCTGATCCACATAGATATAGGAATTTTCGTTCTCCAGTGAATCATTTAACGCAATAATATCATCCAGGGGAAGTCCCACCGTTAAAGCAATCTCCGACAATGTATCTCCGGGCTGGACTTCGTAGATTTGCTGAATTTCCTGTTCCTCTGTCAAAAGATTGGTTGCGTAGGCTATATCATCAATATCACTTTCCGGCAAATAGGCTTCCACAACCTCAATAGGCTCCGAAAAACTCATTTCCGTGATTCCGAGTGTAAAGGATTCAAATCCCTCCTCTTCCGGGAACAAATCCTCTTCCGACAAGGCAAAAACCTGCTCTGCTCCCGCCATTCGAAGCACCTCTTCTTCCGGCTCCTCTTCCTGCTGCACCGCGCTAATTTCTGCCGTTAAAACATTCAACTCTCTTTGGCTGTCCCTTGTCAGGGATACCGCAAAAGCACCATCGGTACTGTATCGGTCCACCGCAGTTTGGAACATTTCCCGGACCTCTTCCTCACTGGCAAGATTTACAACCACGCCGTTTACTTTCACCGAGTAGGCGTGCTCTAATGTCTGCACCTCATTGGCGGACAACACCGCCGCCATATTTGTTACAATCGTTTCCTCCGAATCCACGCTTCCCCAGATTACTTCTTCACCGGTCGTGGTAATTTCCGGGAACTCCGTAAACACCAAATCCTCCGTGCCCTCTGCCAATACCCGTTTCGCTTCGCTGTAGTATTCATAGACGCGCGCTCTGTCATCTGTCACGCCCACTGCCTGGCCATTCATGTAAATGGTGAAACGATTGTCGCCTTCTGCCACATAGCCTTTGATTTCCGGGAAAAGCCAAATGTTCAAAGCAATCACCACCACCGCCACGCGAAGTACCGATAAGGTAATCAAATGATGATACTTTGACTGATTTTTCTTTCTGTTTTCTTTTCTATCACTTCTGTTACTCAATTTATCTCTCCGATTCTCGGTTAATCCTCATATTTTCACTTGTCCAATGGACATATACCGTTATATTTTAACAATAATCACTTTTCTTGTAAAGCCATTCCGTTGCCCCTTTCCCTTTTCAAAAAGCCACTCTCCGTGTTAAAATCAGTACAGAAAGGAGGAACGGTATGAGCAAAATCTTTTTTCACATTGATGTTAACAGCGCATTCCTTAGTTGGACTGCCGCCAAACGTTTGGAAGATGACCCTTCCTTGGATTTGCGCCTGGTTCCTTCCATCATCGGCGGAGACCGGGAGAAGCGTCACGGCATCGTCCTTGCGAAATCCATCCCCGCCAAAAAGTACGGCATAGAAACTGCAGAACCCATCGCAAGTGCACTGCGTAAATGCCCGTCTTTACTGGTCGAAGCGCCGGACTTTCATTTGTATAAAAAAAACAGCCGGGCTCTGATGGAATATCTTTCCACCGTTTCCCCGGATATTGAACAGGTCAGCATCGACGAATGCTATATGGATTTTACACCGATTGCCCACGAATTTTCTTCTCCCGCTACTGCGGCAGACATCATACGCCGTACTGTTTTGGAAATGTTTGGCTTCACGGTAAACATCGGTATTTCCGACAAAAAAGTACTGGCCAAAATGGCTTCCGATTTTGAAAAGCCCGACAAAACCCACACCCTTTTTTCTCATGAAATCAAAGAAAAAATGTGGCCTTTGCCGGTATCTGACTTATTTATGTGCGGAAAATCCAGCGTACAAGCCCTCTACAAACTGGGCATTCTCACCATCGGCGATTTGGCGACGGCAGACCCCGCCATCATTCATTCCCACTTAAAAAGTCACGGCGACCTCCTTTATCAATATGCCAACGGCATCGATGATTCTGTTCTTGTAACCGAACCGGAAGATGCCAAAGGAGTGGGAAACTCCACCACACTACGGGAAGATGCCACCACGGAAAAAGAAGCTTTTGACGTTCTTCTCCGCCTTGCAGAAACCGTCTCTATGCGTCTTCGCAAATCCGGTAAATTCGCCGGTATGGTCAGCGTGGAAATCAAATACAGCACCTTTCAAAGTGTTTCCCACCAAACAACGCTCCCTTCCCCTTCTGCTTCGGAAAAAGTTCTGTACGACACCGCATGCCGGCTCTTTTCCGATTTGTGGAATGGGCAGCCTTTGCGTCTTTTGGGCATCCGCACCTCCAAACTGTGCGACCAAAACGAGCCCATGCAAATGTCCATTTTTGATTACGAAGAGGAACATAATGAAATTTCCCAAAAGCAAAAACTTTTGGAACAAACAATCGACGGCATCCGCCAAAAATATGGGGACGCCGCCGTCATTAAAGGTCGTTATTTAAATCAGGATGACTAAAGATGTCCTCCCTAAGTTCCTCTTATGCAATCCTGCATCACTTCTTTCGGACACTGTAACCGAAGGTTCCGAGTTTCTCTCCGATGGAATAATATTCTCCATGGGAATAAACCATAGGTTCTGCTTTACTGAGGCAGAACTTATTTTTTTCATCCAAATAAGAATCATCCACGGTAACCGCAACAACTTCTGCCAGGAACATATCATGGGTACCAAGCTCCAGCACCTCTTTTACCACACATTCCAACGCCACCGGGCTTTCTGCCACATAAGGAACCTTCACCTTTTCCGAAGTTCCTTTGGTCAGTTTCATCTCTTTCCACTTATCGGTATCCCGGCCACTTTTTACGCCGCAATAATCCGTCGCATAGGTCAAATCTTTCGTGGTCAGATTGATGACAAATTCTCCGGTATCCCGAATCATATCATAGGAATACCGTTCTTTTCTAACCGATATGGACACCATGGGCGGGTCACTGCAAATCGTACCGGTCCATGCAACCGTGAAAAGATTACTGTTTCCTTTCTTATCCGCAACACTTACCAAAACCGCCGGAACAGGATAAAGCATATTGCCCGGCTTCCAACTCTGTCTGCCCATTAGAAAATACCCAAAATCTGCAATACCTGCACAACCAAGCTTGCTGCGCTAAGACATGCCGCAACGATTGCAATTACTTTTACCTGACCAACCTGTGCACCGGACTGCTTAATCTGCTCATCCAGGTTATCTGTCTGTCGATCCGTCTTCTCATTGAGAACCGCCTGCACGTTGCGGTATACCTTTACGCTCTCTTTATGCATAAAGTCTTCCGTCATTTTGAAACGTTCTTCCAACTGACGTTTATTCTCCGCCTCGCGTTCCTTTGCTTCCTGCTCTTTGCGTTCCTTCTCCGGATCCACATCCTTCGCCATAAGGTTCGCATTCATACGCTGCATGAACTCAACGATTTCTTTATTATCCTGCTTCAAGCCGTAAATAGCACTGTCCAATGAAGTCTTCAAGGATACCTTCACATCATCATTGCTTTCCTTCAATGTGCGCATTCCGGTTCTGATTTCTTCCGTAGATGTAACCACTTCGTACATTGCCGAACGCATCTCTTCCGATTCGGTCGCCTGTACTTTAGGCTGGTTATTTACAAGCTGGCTGAGGCAAATCTTAATATCTTCGTCTGCCTGCATAATACCGCTGAGGCAATTCTTGGTCTCTTCATTTGCCTGGCTGATGCCGCTGAGGTAATTTCTGGTCTCTTCATTTGCCTGGCTGATGCCGCTGAGAATATTCTTGGTCTCTTCATTGTTATCCGTAAGACCGGTAAAATGAGCCTGCATTGCCTCTTCGGCAAGCTGCATGGTCACCAACGTAGTTCTGGTAGATTCCTGCGCCTCCTGCATAGCGGTAAGCATTGCCTTGGTCTCGGCATCTGCCTGCTGTAATGCTGCAATGGCTTCCTTGGTCTCCGCCCCGGACTGCTGCATTGCTACGATAGCTTCCTTGGTCTCGGCTCCGGACTGCTGCATTGCATTCAACACTTCAGTATTATCCACGGTAGCCGGTTGCATATTGGCAAAGCAATCTTTGGTTTCCATGCTGGAAAGTTCCAAAGACTCCAACGCAGTCTTTGTTGCTTCCCCGGCCTGCTGCAATGCTGCAAGCATCGCCTTGGTCTCCGCATCGGACTGCTGCAGTGCCGCAAGCATCTCTTTGGTCTCTGCGTCGGACTGCTGCATTGCTGCAATCGCTTCCCTAGTCTCCGCTCCGGACTGCTGCATCGCTGCAATCGCTTCCTTGGTCTCTGCTCCCGACTGCTGTAATGCTTCCAACACGCGCTTGGTATCTTCATCCGACTGCTTCAGCGTTTCCATAATCGCTTTGGTATTATCAGAAGAATCCTGCATTGCAAATACCAACTCTTCAATGCCGCTGATATTGCTCTGCATACCGCTGATGTTACTCTGCATGTCGGCCATATTATTTTTAACGAGATCGGCTACACTTCTGACTTCATCGGAAGACAGTTTCAGAGCTTCCGTAGGTTGTGCCAATGCACCCTCCAATGACTCTGCGAGGGTTCGTGCAACCTTGTCATCCATGCTGTTCATTGCTTCATTAAGCGCTGTCGTAACCGCTTCGGACATTTCCTGGGAAATCATTTCCGTATTGGCACCGTTTTCAGACGCTTCAATCTGAAGTGTACGCACTTTTTCAATACTTTCATCTACCAAAGAATACATTTTCTCTGTGAGTTCCGTATTCTTGTAGTTCAATTTACGCATTTCCTGCAGAACAGTCTCATAGGCTTCAACCTGCTCCTGAAGATTCTGCATCTGGGCAGCTTCTGCCTGCGAATTTGCCTTAATCATCTCCTGCGCATTGTATCTTTGTGCTAATTTGTCCATGAAATTATCCATTGCAACAACCCATGCCTTTCTCTTTAATCGCTTAATCGCAAAATATAGAAATATTTTACCATTTTACAGCTATTTTTACAACAAAAAAGTACAATTGTTGCTTTTGTGCATATTGCACATGCAACCACTCTATTAATGGTGTGTTTTCCGTCAAATTAACAGATAGTTAAATTCATATTCATACTTTGTTCATATTTTCGGGGTATACTGAAACCATAGTAAAGGTTGACAACAATTAACTTTGAAGTTAAGCATTTTTTTCATAATAAGCCCAGGCGTTCGAGAGAGCGTCTGGGCACTCCTCTTTTTGGGGCACCTTGAAAATGAATCGCTTTGTCTGTACCCCGGCGTCTTTTGCTTTCCTAATTCCACTTTCCTAAAAATCCAAAAAACGGCCTGCCGAAAGGCAAACCGTTTTTATGTTTGTTGCTGATTTGAATACTTGTGTATTTCTTCATTCAGGTGAAGCATCTCCGCATCCAATGCCGATACCATCTGTGCACACTCAACCAGCGTCTGCTTGATGTGCTGCGGGGCATTTCCTTCGAACTTATAATAAATTTTGTGCTCTAAGCTCGCCCAGAAATCCATTGCAACCGTCCGAATCTGAATCTCCACTTTGGCATTAACCACGCGGTTAGACAGGAAAATCGGAACCGTTACCAGCATATGAAAACTCTTATATCCGCTGGGCTTGGGATTCTCCATATAATCCTTAATAGAGATTACTGTCAAATCATTCTGGCTGGCAATCATTTCCGCAATTTTGTATATATCCGAAGTAAACGAACAAATCACTCGGATTCCGGCAATATCATTAACATGTTCCACCATATTTTCAATGGTGGACTCCAGATTGTACTTGCGTAACTTCTTAACGATACTCTCTGCTGATTTCAATCGGGATTTGATATGCTCGATCGGATTATAGTTATGAACATGCTGAAATTCATCATTAAGAATTTCCAACTTTGTACCGACTTCTTTCAACGCGGAATTGTAGACAAACATGACCTCTTTCCACTTATCCACCTCTTCAGCCTGAGTAGGTTGATATTCCATTGCATTACTCCTTTGTAGTTTTTTCTTAAAGAAATCATATCACACTTTTCTATTTTTGTACAGTTTTCACAACGTTTTCACAATTGCGGGAAATCCTTTTTTCTGTTAGGATAAGCACATGAATTGTAAAAAGGAGCACCGCTATGTTTCGTTTATGGGCAAAAATTTTTTCGGACAACCACATGCTTGCGGACACAGTTGTTTGCGACAATACACCGGATACCCGGACCCACAAAATTTTTCGGGCCTTAGAGCAGGTTTGCCATGAATTCGATTTGGGCAAACCCATCTGGCTTGACAAAACCGTTACCGAATTTCAGCGCCACTCCAAAGCCCGTTTTTATCAGGACAACTTCATTGAAACCATCGATTTTGATTACCTGGAAATCCATGTCATTGAAGAAGATTAAGGAAATCCCTGCTACTGCTCCATCTGTTTCCCGAGAAAATTGGCTGCAGTCTGCACCAATTTTTTCTCCGTTTCGGTCATAACGGCCTTTTCTTCCGATGCGAGAAGAATCACGGCACCAATCACATCCCCTTCGCAAATAATCGGGCAAATGATTTCCTCATGATATTTCCCGTCCCCGTCTTTAAAAACCTCCACAAAAGCTCTGTCTTCCTCCGTAGCCATCACCGTTTCCCTGGCATCCAGTTTTTGCTCCATTTCCGGACTGATGGACTTTCCCTGTAAATTTTTCATTCCTCCGGAAATTGCCACTATCTGATTACGGTCCGCCACCGCCGCCACAAGACCGGTGGTCTGAAACAAACTCTCCGTATATTTTTTGGCAAATGTCCCCATTTCACCGATGGGTGAATATTTCTTGAGAATGATTTCCCCTTCCCGGTCCGTATATATTTCCAGCGGGTCCGATTCCCGGATACAAAGCGTTCTGCGGATTTCTTTCGGGATTACAATTCTCCCCAAATCATCAATCCTGCGCACAATACCTGTTGCTCTCATACAAAAAATTCCTCCATTTACATTTTCTAGTATTGAACCTAGTATCTGTAAACAAAGGAATTTTATACCTTAGCCAAACAAAACCACTTGATTTCTTCCGGCTTCTTTTGCTTTATACATGGCGTCGTCCGCATTTTTTATCGTTTCATGGTAGTCGCCGCCCTGATACAGCGCAACTCCTATCGAAACCGTAGTCTTGCAAATACCGTTATCGGCACTTTCCACTTTTTCCCGAATCTTTTCGCCAATCTGCATCGCCTGCGCCTGCGTGCACCCCGGTATAATCACCAGAAACTCTTCTCCGCCCCAGCGAATGACATAATCCGTAATACGCAGACTGCTTTTAATGATACCGGCAAGAGCAATCAGCACTTTATCCCCGGCTTCATGGCCGTATGTATCATTGACCTTCTTGAAATAATCAATGTCAATCAGCATCATGCACACATCAAGATTGGGAAAAATCGTCAGTTTCCCGGTGCCTGTCTCACTGATTCCTTTTAAAATATTACGGTTGTGCACTTCCGTAAGCTGGTCATGAACCACCAGCCGTTCCAATTTATTTTTGTCCAAGAACTGTTCCAAATACACCCCTTGCATCATAAGGTGCATCGCGCACACCGCAACCACACAGGGAATATTAAACATATACATCATGGACAAATTCTCATACTGAATAAAAATATTAGCCACGGCAATATCCGCAATCAGCAGTGCATGGGCTATCACGCTGTATGCAAACGGCGCAGCAAATCCTGCACACATAAAAATCAGGTTCATGATAATCATTCCGGATATCGCATGCTGTCTGTCCGGCAGAAGATAAGTCGCCCAATCGGTACACCAGATAATCATATGGATCATCAGATAAGTGCAGGGAACCATAATCCGGTAATCCTTCACCTTCCGGTCCAAAACCAGATACAACACAAAAGGAAGCAGGATAATCACCCTGGACAACAATGTTTCATAGGAAAATCTGCCGAAAATACCGCAATCCGTTGCAAAAAAGGAAAGATAAGCGAGGCAGCTTACCACAATCATTCTTACATTAAAGGAATGATAATAATCATATTTTGACTGAAAAAAACTTCGTCTTTCTTCTTTTGATAATTTGCTCAATGCAACCTTTTCCATTTGCATCCAACCCCCATAAAGTATACGTGAATCCATTATATCATACTATCCACTAATTTATACAATAATTATTCCTCTTCCTTTTCTTTCTTCTTCCTTCCCATGCCGAGATCCGGCGGAATTATGTTCTTTTCCAATACAACCACCCGCCTGCTCTGCATATCCTTTACCGTTGCCAGATCCATTTCAAAAAGTTCCGCGATTTCCTCATCACTGACATCGCTTCGAAACTTTCTTCTGCGAAGTTTTCCGAACCGGTGCAGATTATAATTTTTCCAGATAATAAGAAGCACACAGATAATCAGTGTCGCCACGAAAAGATAGAAAAAATACTTTTCAATTTCAAATACCATTTCTGCAGTAAAAAATCCGAATTCCGGCAAATACCACCCCTTTCGGAGCGCAATCATTCCGTAGATAAGGTAGGCCACATAAGCAAACAAAACGCCCCAGGCCAGAATGGTCAGCATCCATTCCAAAACTTTCTTCCATCCCTTTTGACGGCCGTATATCAAATGTTCTTCCAAATCATATTGTTTTTTTGAATTCATCTATGCCTCCATGCTGTTTACAAGCCTCTGTCCGGACTCTCCCATTTTGCCGTCGTTTTTCGTTTCTTAAATAGCGAAGGCAGGGATGCAATTACGATAATTGCGTTAATGTACCAATATAGAAACGGATACCAAATTGCAGTTACCGCATTCCTAAATAAATGTTTATCATAGCGGCTGTCCAATATCATGGCCACGGTAAACTGAATAATACAAACCACCGACAAAAACAAGCTCTTCCAAATGTACGGGCGGGACAACCATTCGCCGGTCCGTATCCACGCCACCACAAGAATAATGGTTAATATCAACCAGCAGATAGCCCAGGCTATGGTGGTTATCTGCTCCAGATATACCGCAACCATCCGCCTTGTTTTCCAGCTGTGGAAGATATCAAAATGACGCCGGAGAATTTCCATTCCGCCCTGGGTCCAGCGCCGTCTTTGCGCCTGCAGCCCCTTCACCGTCTCCGGTACCAGCATCATACAAAGGGCATTGGGCTCATACCGGACATCCCAAAACTTCTTCTCCAGTTTCCAAGTAACACCGATATCTTCCGTAATCATATCTCTGTCCCAAAGCTCACAATCTAAAAGGGCGCGTTTGCGAAAGGCCACCACCACACCGGATACCGTCATCACTTTGCCCCAGATTCTCTGGGTTCTCTTAATCAGACTGATGATGCTTGCATACTCACACAACTGCAATTTCGCCAAAAGAGTGTTCCGGTTTCGTACTCTGGGATTGCCGGTTACAGCCCCCACACGCTCTCCGTTGTAAGGGTTGGTAAAATGGGGCACAAAGTAATCCAGCGCATCCGGCATCAAATAGGAATCCGAATCAACGCCCACCAGGATTTCTCCGTTTGCCGCAATCAGCCCCAGATAAAGAGCATTTGCTTTCCCGTTATTTTCCTTCAGGTTAATAAAACGCATTTTCTCATAGGTTTCCAGCAACCCGCAAACAACTTCCTCGGTATTGTCACTGCTGCCGTCATTGATTACGATAATTTCATAATTGGGGTATTGAATTTTTGAAAGTTCCCGCACGGTGTTTTCGATGGTTTCTGCTTCATTATAACAGGGCACCAAAATTGACACCATGGGCGTCTTGTTGAGGGGCAAGGGCTTACGCCGCTCATTAGATATGTAAAACATAATGCCCCCGACAATCCATGCCATAGACATAATTGCCGGGTACCAAAATACAAAAAGTTCTATGTATCGTAACATTTTCAGCCTCCATGCTTTTACGAATTTACACTGTCGTTAAAGATATATCGGCAAAAAAATGTTTTCCTTAACCTTTTTTTACAATTTTATCAATTTTTGTATATTAATCGTCATTTCCCGCAATATGTTATTTCAATCGGTCCGCCATGGTGTAGAAATCGTAATACATTCCCTTTGCTTCCATCAAAGATTCATGATTTCCTTCTTCTGCAATGCCGTCCTCCGTAAGCACCACAATCCGGTCCGCATTTTTGATGCTGGATAACCGATGGGCAATGGTAATGGTGGTGCGCCCCTCCGATAATTTATTCAGCGAAGCGGCCACCGCAAATTCGCTCTCGTTATCCAACGCCGACGTGGCTTCATCCAGAATCATAATGGGCGGATTTTTCAGAAAGACCCGGGCAATGCTGATGCGCTGCTTTTGTCCGCCGGAAAGCTTCACGCCCCGCTCTCCCACGTACGTATCATACCCGTCCTTTAAACTCAAAATAAACTCATGGGCACCGGCCTTCTTCGCTGCCTCGATTGCCTCTTCCCGGCTTGCAAGAGGGCGGCCGTAAATGATATTTTCCAGCACCGTACCCGAAAACAGATACACATCCTGCTGCACGATTCCGATGTTTTCCCGAAGGCTTTTTAGGGTAAAGCTGCGAATGCTTTTTCCGTCAATTTTGATATCCCCCTCCGTCACATCATAAAACCGGGGAATCAAATTGCACAGCGTCGTTTTGCCCCCGCCGGAAGGTCCAACAATGGCCAGTTTCTCCCCCGGTCGAATGTGCAAATCGAAATTCCGGAAGACCTTGTTGTGATCGTCCGGGTATTCAAAGGAAACACCGGAAAATGTGATGTCCCCTTTGGGATTCTCAAGCGGCACTGCATCCGGTTCATCAAAAATTTCAATGTCCGCATCCATAATCTGCAAAAACCGCTCAATTCCGGTAAGTCCCCGCTGGAACTGCTCCGCAAATTCAATGATGCGGCGGATGGTGGCAATCAACGTAGAAACATACATGGTATAAGCCACCAAATCCCCCGGCGTAATCTTTTCGTTCATCACAAAAATACCGCCGGCCAGAATGACAATCAGATACATCACTCCGTCAAAGGCCCGGATGGAGGTATGAAAATCCGCCATGTACCGGTAGGTTTCCTTTTTGATATCCAAAAATTTGCGGTTTCCCTCTTCAAATTTTTCACACTCCAGCGCCTCGTTGGTAAACGCTTTCACTACCTTTTGCCCAAGAAGGGTATCCTCAATGGCGGCATTGAGCTCACCGATTTGCACCCGCTGTCTCGCAAATGCCTTCCGGTTTCTGCGATTTAGTTTGATGCACACAAAGGCCATCACCGGTACCATCACAAAAACCATCACGGTCAGCGGCAGATTCACCCTTGCCAATATAATAAAGGCCACCAGCGCCTTTACGCCGGCGATAAAAAATTCCTCCGGACAATGATGGGCAAATTCCGTGACATCGAACAAATCGTTGGTAATCCGCCCCATAATCTGCCCCACCTTGGTGTTGTTAAAATAGGTATTGGACAGTTTTTGCAAATGGGCATAGGCATCCGAACGCATATCCGTCTCCATTTTTGCACCCATCACATGCCCCATATTGGCCATGTAATAGTTGGCTGCGCAATCCACCAGGCGAAGGAGCAGATACAGTCCCGCCATGCTTCCCAGCGTTTCCATGGTTAATTTCGTTACGTCCTCCATCCCCGTATTGGTGATGTATCGGATAATCATGGGCAAAATCAATTCGCAAATCGTCGTCAGGGCCGCGCAAAACAAATCCAGTGCCAAAACACCTTTGTGCTTGGCATAGTACGGCAAAAAGCGTTTCAGCAGTTCTTTGGTGGAATATTCTTTTATTGTTTCGGTTTTTTCTTTTTTCATCTTTCTCTCCATCCGAATTTTGTGTCAAAAAATGGTCACGCCTCTTTCGAGCACGTAACCATTTTCATTCATCCTGTCTTTATAAGATATACACGCCTTTTTCCTTTGCGTACGAGTATACTTCCTCAGGCCAAATCGAAGACTGCACTTCCCCGATGTGGGCTCTTTGCAAAAAGAACATACAGATTCGGGACTGTCCGATACCGCCACCGATGGTGTAGGGAAGCTTTCCTTCCAACACTTCTTTCTGGAACGGAAGGGACGCTCTGTCCTCGCAGCCGGAAATTTTCAGCTGCCGCGCCAAGGATTCCTCATCCACACGGATACCCATAGAGGACAATTCCAGAGAAATATCCAGCACCGGGTAATACACCAAAATATCACCGTTTAATTCCCAGTCATCATAATCCGGTGCACGGCCGTCGTGACGCTCACCGGACTTTAACGCGCCGCCGATTTTGGAAAGGAACACCGCACCTTTTTCCTTGGCAATCAAGTTCTCTCTCTCCTTGGGCGTCTTATCCGGATACAAATCTTCCAATTCCTGGGTTGTAATAAATGTAATTTCATTGGGCAGGAACGGATCCATAAAATGATACTTTCCGCACATATAGTATTCCGTCTGCTTAATCGCCATATAAATGCGAAATACCGTTTCTTTCAAGGTCTCTTCCGTGCGTTCGGACTTGTCGATAATCTTCTCCCAGTCCCACTGATCCACATAAAGAGAATGGATGTTGTCCGTCTCCTCATCTCTTCGGATGGCGGTCATATCCGTATATAAGCCTTCGCCTTTGGCAAAGCCGTAATCGCGAAGTGCCAGTCGTTTCCACTTTGCCAGGGAATGTACGATTTCCACCATCGCCTCATTCTGCTCTTTGATACCAAAGGTTACCGGACGCTCCACACCATTTAAGTTGTCGTTGAGGCCGGACTCCGGCTTGACAAACAAGGGCGCAGAAACTCGGGTAAGGCTTAAGGCATCTGCCAGGGCGCGTTCAAAATAATCCTTTACTTCCTTAATTGCAATCTCTGTTTCTTTAATATTCTGAGGGCTCTGATACCCTTCCGGAATATAGATTTTGCTCATTTTTCTACCTCTCCAAATTAAAGATCACAGTTATTTACGGTTCTGGGGAAGGGAACAACGTCACGGATATTGCCCATACCGGTCAAGTACATTACGCAACGTTCAAATCCAAGTCCGAATCCTGCATGTCTGGTGGAACCGTATTTTCTAAGGTCCAAATAGAAATCGTAATCTTCCGGTTTCAGTCCGAGTTCCTCCATACGGGCAGACAACTTAGCAAAGTCATCCTCTCTCTGGCTGCCGCCGATGATTTCGCCGATGCCGGGAACTAAGCAGTCCATCGCTGCCACGGTCTTACCGTCTTCGTTCAACTTCATGTAGAAGGCTTTGATTTCCTTCGGATAATCGGTAACGAATACCGGACGCTTAAATACTTCTTCTGTCAGGTATCTCTCATGCTCGGTCTGCAAATCGCATCCCCAGGATACCTTATATTCAAAGTTGTCATTATTCTTTTCCAGAATCTCAATGGCTTCCGTATAGGTAACGTGGCCAAATTCGGAATTCATAACACCTTCCAAACGCTCGATGAGCCCTTTATCAACGAAGTTATTAAAGAACTTCATCTCTTCCGGTGCATTTTCCAATACATAGCGGATGATATATTTAATCATACTTTCTGCCAACATCATATCGTCCTTCAAATCCGCAAAGGCGATTTCCGGCTCAATCATCCAAAACTCTGCCGCATGACGGGTAGTATTGGAATTTTCCGCACGGAAAGTAGGTCCGAAGGTATAAATATTACGAAATGCCATAGCGTAAGTCTCACCGTTTAACTGTCCGCTTACGGTAAGATTGGTGGGTTTATTAAAGAAGTCTTTAGAAAAATCCACTTTACCGTCTTCTGTCATAGGAAGATTATTCATATCCATCGTGGTTACGGTAAACATTTCTCCCGCGCCTTCACAGTCACTTCCGGTAATAATGGGTGTATGCACATACACGAAATCTCTTTCCTGGAAAAACTTATGAATCGCATAGGCAATCAACGAACGCACACGAAATACCGCCTGGAACGTATTCGTTCTGGGACGAAGGTGAGTAATGGTACGCAAATATTCCATGGAATGACGTTTCTTCTGCAAAGGATAATCCGGGGTGGATTCACCTTCGATTTCCACTTCCGTTGCCTGAATTTCAAAAGGCTGCTTTGCCTGCGGAGTGGGCACCAAAGTTCCCTTTACGATAAGGGCCGCCCCAACATTCACTTTGCTGATTTCCGCAAAATTACTCATGGTATCGTTGTAAACCACCTGCAGGGGTTCAAAAAAGGTACCGTCATTGATTACAATAAAACCAAATGTCTTACCGTCACGGATGCTGCGAACCCAGCCTCCGATGGTAATCTCTTTATTTAAATATTCTTCTTTGTTACGAAAAATCTCTCTTACTGTTACCAGTTCCATAATACGCCTCCCATATTTATTCCATGGCAATTATAACTCACAAAGTCATACTTTACAAATATTTTAATTATTTTTTTTATATCTTTCAAAAAAGTCCTTGGTTTCCTTCGCGACCACACCACTTAATGCAAAAAGGGCAATCATATTGGGGAACGCCATCAGACCGTTGAAAATATCTGCGATGGTCCATACCGCCTGCACCGTCATGTACGGGCCGATAAATACTGCAATGATATATAACCAGCGATATACCAGAATTGTCTTCTTATTTTTTCCGGTCAAATATTCCAGACACCGTTCCGCATAATAATCCCAGCCAAGAATCGTGGTAAAGGCAAAGAACACCAAGCAGAGCATCAGGACGAAGGAAGTAACCCTTTCCGGGAAGGGAAGTCCGTGATTAAACGCATAGGTCGTAACATTCACGCCTTCCAGACCTTCCACCTGCCATGCACCGCTGATTACGATTGCAAGTCCTGTCATGGTACAGATGATGATGGTATCGATAAACGTACCCGTCATGGATACCAATCCCTGTCTTACCGGTTCCTTGGTCTGCGCCGCTGCGGCCGCAATGGGTGCGGATCCAAGTCCTGCCTCATTAGAGAAGATACCTCTTGCCACACCTTTTTGCATTGCTATAAAAAGGGAACCAACCACACCGCCGGTAACCGCCCGGGGATTAAAGGCGCCTTGGATAATGAGTTCAAATGCTGCCGGTACCTTATCAATATTGAAACAAATCAATCCTAACGCAAACAACACATAAATGATTGCCATGAAAGGTACCACAATCTGGGAAACACCGGAAATTCGCTTGATACCGCCAATCAGCACCAGCGCAACGCACACACTGAGTACCAGGGAGGTGATTACCACATACCAGGAATAGGTTCCCAAATCAATGACTCTATTTCCGAAAGGAATTTGGAGACTTACCGTATTGGTTAAATCCGGGTCAAAGAAGGAAACCACTGCCGTGGAAATACCGTTTACCTGCGTAAAAGTACCGATTCCCAAAAGGCCGGCACACACACCGAAAAACGCAAAAAGTTTTCCGAGCCATTTCCAATTTTTACCCATACCTCTTTCTATGTAGTAGAACGGTCCGCCGAGCGCATGTCCGTCTTCATCCATCACACGGTATTTTACCGCCAAAAGCCCTTCTGCATATTTGGTTGCCATTCCGAGAAATGCCGCAACCTCCATCCAAAACAGCGCGCCGGGGCCTCCGGTACAAATCGCCGTAGCCACACCTACGATATTACCGGTTCCGATGGTGGCGGAAAGAGCAGTACAAAGCGCCGCGAAAGAGGATACTTCACCCTCTCCTCCTTCTTCATTTTTTACCATCCATTTCAATGCTAGCGGAAGTTTCCGGACCTGCAAAACGCCAAGTCTTACCGTAAGCAAAAATCCGCCTGCAAGAATAAGCACCATCAAAGGAACTCCCCAGACAAGGTCATCAATCTTTACAAGAAAACCTTCTATGTAGTTTAAGAACTCCAGAATACGTTCTAATTTACCTGACATAATCCAACCATGCCTTTCTGCAAAAATACCTTTTTAGTTTATCACATTTTCATGGAATCCACAAAAGTTTTTCATCTTCCGTGCTTTTTCCTAAAAATAAAGTAAAAAATTTTAACGCAAATCTCCTATATATCCCTTGCTGATTCAGGGTAAAATAGCATATAATATTAGTAACTATTGATATAAATCAAACTGCAACTGTGAAGGCAGTTTTAAAATCAAAAAAGCGGATGAATTTACTCAGGAAAGGAATAGCACTATGATTATATGCAAGACAGAACGAAACGGCCGCTCCACTCCCTTTGGAATCCACGGAAAACTTCATGTGGAAGGCACAAAACTTATGGACGAGCACAATAATCCCTGTCAGTTAAAAGGCGTCAGCACACATAACCTTTCTCTTTATCCCGGTTATGTCAATGAATCCTGTTTTACGCAAATCACTGACCGCTTTGGTATGAGCGTACTTCGACTTGCCATGTATTCTGAAAAAGCAGACGATGTTCTCGGATATGCGGACGGTGACGATGCTCATCGCGCAGAGTTGGAAGATCTGGTTTTGAAAGCCGCCGAAATTTGCGCAGGCCTTGGTATTTATATGATTGTGGACTGGCATATTCTGTTTGATTACGATCCCAATATGCATACCGACAAAGCAATCTTATTCTTCAAAAATATATGTCCGAAATTAAAAGGTTACGACCATATTCTTTACGAAATTTGCAACGAACCCAATCTGGAGACCACCTGGGAGCAGATTACCAATTACGCCAATCAAGTCATTCCCGTCATTCGGGAAATCGATCCGGACAAGGTGATTATCGTTGGTACTCCGGTCTGGTCCCAAAGAGTGGATAAAGCAGCGGCTGCACCGCTTCCCTATCCCAATTTGGTTTATACACTGCATTTTTATGCAGATACCCACAAAGAGGAGTTACGCCAAATTATGCTGGGGGCCATTGAAAAGGGACTTCCCGTATTTGTTTCGGAATTCGGTATTTGTGATGCTTCCGGAAATGGTCCCATCAACGACGAAGAAACCAACATCTGGCTTGAATTACTGAACAAGCATCAAATCAGCTATGTGATTTGGAACCTCTCCCGCAAGGACGAAACATCCGCAATTTTTGTTCCTACCTGCGAAAAAAATTATGATTTTGAAGACAGTGATTTCTCCGAATGCGGAAAGCGCGTTCCCGGTTATATGCAGATGAAATAATTTTCCTTTTACGCAAATGATAAGCAAAAAACCGGCAGACTCCAAAGCTGATGCTTGTGAGTCCGCCGGCTTTTTTAAACCCTTTTCTTTATCCAGCAATAGATTTCTCCGAACACGGAAAACCGATCTATTTCATTTATCGGTTCATGCCTGCTGCCCTCATATAAACAGAGTTTCATTCTTTTCAGTCCTGCCTTTTTATAACGGCGATACACTTCCTTTACTCCTTTTCCGTAGTTTCCGATGGGGTCTTCACTTCCGCTGAGATACAAAATCGGAATATCCTTGGGTATTTTCTCAATATTCTCTTTCTTTTGTATCGCTTCCAAACTGTTAAGCAGTGTCCGATAGCCGTTCACCGAAAAGAAATAATTGCAATTTTGGTCTCTGAGATACTCATCCGTCTTCTTCACATCGGTGGTAAGCCAATCATATTGCGTTCGGGGATTGGGAATTTTTGCGTTATTGACCCGGTTAAACAGCTCTCCCAGCCAATCACTTTTATATTTATCTCCCCACTTCAATTCCATCAATTTCAGCAAGGCATAGCCACCCTTGATTCCCGCTGCAGACATCCAGGTCGTTCCGCTCAGAATAACCCCGTCTATTTTCTCTTCGTACTCCGACAAATACTGTCTCACAAAGAAGGAACCCATACTGTGTCCAAGGAAAAAGAACGGCGCATCCGGATATTGTTTGCGCACCAATCCATTCACGCGGTGCATATCCGTAACCGCAGTTTCCGCACCGTTTTTTCCTGCAGCGAGCCGAAAATACCCACGTTCGTCCAAGGAATCCACGGATTTACCATGTCCGATATGATCGTGGCCGACTACCAAAATGCCACGATAGCAAAGATACGTAGCCAATTCTTCATAACGCTCCGCATATTCCTTCATACCGTGAGCAATCTGCAAAACGGCCCGAATTTCTCCTTCCGGTTCCCAAAATACCACATGAAGTTTTGTGTGCTTATTGCAAGAAATAATCTGTGTCGTTTTTTTCATGTCCCCTCCTGCGATAAAAAATCTTTCCCGCCACTGTACTCGCGCGATTTCCCATAAGTTAAAAAATGGCAGCCCAAACCGGGCTGCCACCTCATCCTACCTTACTTTAGTACGAAATATTATTCAGTTCCGTTACTTCAAATGTTTCCATATCCATGGCCACACAAAGCGGCATATTACTGAAATCGTACATATACATTACAAGCTGGTCATTTACAACCTGCAAGTCATTTGCATACCAATAGTTGTAATCCACGTCCTCGTAGAAGTTAAGAACTACTTCCTCGCCGGTGGTTACATCCACACGCACCAAGTCTTCTCTGTCATTTGCAGTATAGAAGATATAATTCTCATAGAATGCCACCATGTAAGTATCGTAATTCAAACCATAATGGGAATTTCCGAGCTGAATGCGGTTTCCGTCAAGGTCCATTGCATACGCGGTTACTTCCACGGTGTAATCATCATACATAACGTAGAACAGATAATCTCCGCATACGCGAACCACGTCTACCTCATATGCATAATCATTGTAATGAACATAGCCCAAATCTTCTCCGGTATAAGCATCCAACACTTCCCAGGTATATCCGTCAAAAACATATACATACGTATCGTCTACATCATAAGCAAATGTGCTGTATTCCCAGATTTCCTGGATGTTTCCGCTAAAGTCACACATGCGAAGGGAAGAATAGTCCGTATAATATACCATATCATTTTCTACGATAATGGTGCTGGCTGCATAACCGTCATCCAACACAGTTACCTGTCCGTCCAAGGTTGCCATACAAAGCTGAGCATTTCCGGAGTTCGTTTCTATGGAATAGAAAATCTTATCTCCGGACATTACAAGACGTATCAGACTACCATCCACGTCAACAATCCGCTCCGGTGCCGCTCCGCTCAAAAGGTCATCATTGGAAATACCGTAAATATCTCCGCCGATATCCGTTATAAAATAGCCATTGTCACCGCTCATATACCAGCCGCTGTGATTTTCACCCGGAAAGTTGGTTCCGGGAACAGTTCCGGAAGTAACAGAGGTATCCGGCGTTGTGGTTGTTGTGCCGGTATCCGGTTCCGGTTCTGCAGGCGCAGAAGCAAAATAGTTGTTTTCCAAGGTATCTGCATCTTCCATGGAGATATCATCCGCACCGCTGACAACTCCCCAGCCGGCATCATAAATTGCAGCATCTTCTCCGTTATAGCAAATCATAAACACAAAATTCTCGGTTGTGCTGTATCCGCCGTTATAAATATCTTCTTCTTCCTCAATCTCCAGTGCATAGAATACGCCGTCCTCAGCTTCTGCAAGCAGTGCTTCCACATTATCCGCACCGATTTCATCTTCTGCTTCATCAAGGTCCATTTCCTCTACGGAATACTGACCCTTGATATAATTTTCCTGAGCAGAATAAATTTCGTAGAAAGTTCCGTCTTCCATGAAATAATATTCAATTCCGTCGTCGGTCTCCCATGCGCTTCCTTCTACTTCCAGTTCAATGGGCTCTTTTACAATAATGGTACAGGTATATTCTTCCGATGTGGAAAGCAAACCAAAAAGTGCCGGTGCTGTGGAAATCGTAAGAACGGTTTCTCCTTCTTCCAAACCTTCCAGTGTGAATTTACCGCCCTTTCCTTCCTCTACGGAAACGATGGATTCATCTTCTACAGACCAAACCAATTCCGGCTTATCCAATACCAGATAATTGATGATGCTGAGCGTTTCTTCCTCGCCGATATGTACGGTCAGTTCCGTTGCATCCAATTCCAACACATTATCTTCCTGGAAAATAATCACTGCAAGAACACCGAGTGCTGCCACGATAAGAAGGCAGATGATAATGATTACCGCAACCAAACCACCTTTTCCTTTTTTCTTTTCGCCCGATGCCCCGTTTGTTCCGGTAACATAGGAAGGTGCCACCGCGACATTATTCATCGGCGGCATGTTCATTCCCGGCTGTCCCATAGGGGGCATACCCATTCCCGGCTGCTGGAATCCGTTATTCATAGGTGCCGCAGGCGTGGGATTTACCGGTGTTACAGGCGCAGCTGCCGGCTGTTCATTTACCACAGGGGCGGCAGGCGCAGGATTTACCGGCGTTACAGGCGCAGCTGCCGGCTGTTCATTTACCACAGGGGCGGCAGGCGCGGGATTTACCGGCGCTACAGGTGCAGCTGCCGGCTGTTCATTTGCCACAGGGGCGGCAGGCGCGGGATTTACCGGCGCTACAGGTGCAGCTGCCGGCTGTTCATTTACCACAGGGGCGGCAGGCGCGGGATTTACCGGCGCTACAGGCGCAGCTGCCGGCTGTTCATTTGCCACAGGTGCTGCAGGCGCAACCGGAAACTGGTAACCGCACTGGTTACAGAATTTCGTCGTAGCACCATTGGCTTTACCGCACAGCGGACAAGATTTCATGTTATCCATTCTTATTCTCCTCTCACGTATATCATATTATTCTCGTTTAAGTCTTCCGACTGAATTTAAATCCACTTATGAGTAAGCATACCATTTTTCCATGCCATAATTCAACCTTTTTAGGAAAAAACCTTGTATTTTCCACATTTTTCCCTCAATCCTCTTCGTACAAAACGGCCATGGTCTCCAATAATTTCTTTGTCTGCTCCAAAAGGAGGATTTCATCTTTTTCCACCAAACCATCAATTTCATAGCGCAGCAAAAACTCCGGAATCCCCTTCGTCTGCAGACGCAAATCTCCGGCGTATTCATTTAACAGAACCGGAATCTGCGTCAGATTTACCGGCGCATCCTTTTGCATAACCACCCTGATGCGTCCGACTTTCCCGCGAATCTCCGTGATATATAGTTCCTTGGCCCGCACTTTCAAAAGGGCAATTGCCAGCAGATGCTCTGCCTGAGGCGGTACCTCACCGAAACGGTCCCGTAGTTCATCCCGCATCTCTTCATAATCATTCTCGCCGGCAATGGATGCAATCCTTTTATAAATGTCCAGTTTTTGCACTTCATTGACAATATAGGTCTCCGGCAAATAGGCATCCACATCCAAATCCACCGTGACCTGTTTCGTCCCGGTTTCGGAAATACCCTTTTCCTCCTTCACCGCCGCTTCCAGCATTTTGCAATACAAATCGTACCCTACCGCCTGCATGTGACCGTGCTGCTGCCGGCCCAGGATATTTCCGGCGCCCCGGATTTCCAAATCCCGCATTGCAATCTTAAAGCCGCTTCCAAGGTCAGTAAATTCTTTGATTGCCATAAGACGTTTTTCCGCAATTTCTTTGAGCACTTTATTTTTCCGGTACATCAGAAAAGCGAAGGAAGTCCGGTTGGAACGTCCGACTCTTCCCCGGAGCTGATATAACTGCGAAAGCCCCAGATTATCCGAATCATGCACAATCATCGTATTCGCATTGGGGATATCCAATCCGGTCTCAATGATGGTCGTGGACACCAGTACATCGATTTCCCGATTGACAAAATCCATCATGATGTTTTCCAGTTCCGTCTCCTTCATTTGTCCGTGGGCAAATGCCACCCTGGCTTCCGGAACCATATTTGCCACCTTGGCTGCCGTTTCCGCGATTCCTTCCACCCGGTTAAATACATAATAGACCTGGCCGTCGCGGCTCAGTTCCCGCAGTATCGCTTCCCGGACCATCTCCTCATTATACTCCATGACATAGGTCTGTATCGGCTGCCGGTCCTGAGGCGCTTCTTCCAATATACTCATATCCCGAATGCCGATAAGGCTCATATGAAGGGTTCTTGGAATCGGCGTTGCCGTCAGGGTAAGGACATCTACATTTTCCTTCATCTGCTTGATTTTTTCCTTGTGGCTCACGCCAAAGCGCTGTTCCTCATCTACAATCAGAAGGCCCAAATCCGCAAACGCTACGTCCTTGGACAAAAGCCGGTGGGTGCCAATCACAATATCCACCAGTCCCTTTTTTAAATCCGTCAGGGTTTTCTTGTTTTCCCCCGGAGTACAGAAACGGGACAACATTTCAATCCGTACCGGATAGTCCTTCATTCTCTGGCGGAAGGTGTTGAAATGCTGCTGCGCAAGGATGGTGGTCGGCACCAGATAAGCCACCTGTTTTCCCTCCTGCACCGCCTTAAATGCCGCACGTATTGCTACCTCCGTCTTACCGTAGCCCACATCACCGCAAATCAGACGGTCCATGATTTTCGTGCTTTCCATATCATCTTTGGTGGCCGCAATGGCAGTCAGCTGATCTTCCGTCTCCTCAAAAGGAAACATTTCCTCAAACTCTTTCTGCCACACCGTATCCCGTTCAAAACAAAATCCCTGTTTTTGGTTTCGCACCGCATAGAGATGCACCAGTTCCTTTGCCACTTCCTTGGTGGCATTTTGTACCTTGGTCTTGGTTTTTGTCCACTCCTGAGTACCCAGTTTGTTAAGTTTCGGCGCCTTGCCTTCCTTGGAGGCATAAAGCTGAATCATGTCCAGTGAGGTTGCAAGTACATACAGATTCCCGCCGTCGCGGTACTCTATCTTCATGTAATCCTTCAGCACCCTGTCCACCGGCACCTTTTCAATTCCCCGGTAAATGCCCAGTCCGTAATTTTCATGAATGACATAATCACCCACTTTTAATTCCCCGTAGCTTTGCACCTTCTGCCCGCCGGTATATTTGGGTTTTCTTCTTTTCTTTTTTCGCTCCGGTCCGAAAATATCCGATTCCGGAATCATGATAAATTTTATTTCCGGATATTCAAATCCTTTCCTTATACTTCCGTAAAAGGTTACAATCTCTCCGTTTTGCAAAATCTTATCCGCGTTTTCCGTGTAACTTGCAGTTACGCCTTGCTCGGTAATATCAGCCGCAAGACGGGTGGCCCTGGTTCTGGAGGTGGACAAAATAACCACCTTGTACCCCATGCTTTTATATTTTTTCAATTCGGAAATCAACGTGGAAAAACTGCCGTTAAAGGACGAAACGCTTCGAGCGGAAATCATATAAGAGGCATCAAAAGTAAGCTGCCCGTCTCCCGTTTCCATCCCGGAAAATGCCGCCACTTTCATCTGCCCCATCCGGGCAAATGTCTCTTCCACACTTTTTAAAATTTTAATCTGCCCCGGCAGTACATAACCCTTTTCCAAACGGGCGCTCATGCTGTCCGCAAATTCCATTTCCACAGCGCCGGCATGCTCTCTTAATTTTGCGGTTTCATCCAGCAAAAGAACCGTTTTATCCTTGGAAAACAAATCCAAAAAAGTGCCTGTTTTATCATAAAAATAATGGATATAACTCTCTAAATTAATTCCGATATCCGCCTCTGTAAGCTGCATGGAAAGTTCTTCCAAAAGCATTTTTATCCGATGGGCTTCCTCGGTCTTAAACTCTTTGCGGAAAGCTTCCTCCAAAGCCTTCCCTTCTTTTTCCAGTTTTTTATAGCCCTCCAGTTTCCGGTTTTCGGAAAGCACCATTTCCGTTCCCGGGAAAATGGTCACTTCCTGAAGCACTTCTACGGAACGCTGGCTTAGAAGGTCAAAACTCCGAATGGATTCCACTTCATCGCCCCAAAGTTCAATCCGGACAGGATTGTCCGCCGTCAAATCAAATATATCAATAATCCCGCCCCGAATAGAAAACTGTCCCCGGTCTTCCACCTGATAATTTTTCTCGTATCCCATGGAAACCAGTTTGTAAGCCACTGCACTTTCCGAAGCAAGGGCTCCCACGGAAAGTGTAATGCAGTGCTCCTCCAAAATTCCCTTGGGAAGCATGGGACTCATAAGCGCATCCAAAGTCGTTACCACCGTTACCTGCTCCCCCGAAAGCACGCGCTTCACTACCCGCATGCGGTCCATCGCAAGCTGCTTTCCGTTAATATCCGCCTGATAAAAAATTAAATCCTTTGCCGGATAAAGCATCACTTCTTTGTCGTAAAAAGAGTATTCCTCATAAATCTCTCTTGCACGTTTTTCCGAGTACGTGACAATAATAGCGGCATCCCAGGGAGCCGCCAAAGCATTCATAATATGCAGTTTTTCCGAATCCACACAACCACTGATTTGTATGGACTTTTGTCCGCTACGGAGCTTTTCCTCCGCTTTTGCAAACCATTTTAATTCCCGCAGGGGATTTTTCAACAATTCCATGTGAGCCTCTTTTTCTGCATTCTATACTTACTGATTTTTTCCGTTAAACCGGTTCATCGCTTTATCCGCACCGTCTTCCATAATGGAAAGGGCAGCCTTTCCGGCTCTTTCATAAGTCTCTTCCATCAACGTTACTTCCTCTTTCGGGAAATGTCCCAGAACATAATCTGCCAAATCATAACCGGAGGGTTTTTCACCCACACCGATTTTCACCCGCAGAAATTCATCGTGTCCCAGGTGAGCAATAATGTTTTTGATTCCGTTATGTCCGCCGGCGCTTCCTTTTTTTCGGACCCTGAGCTGACCGGGCGCAAGGCTGATATCATCATAAAGAACAATGAGATTTGTCTTTGCATCCACGCGGTAATAATCCAACAACTCCCGTACGCTTTCACCGCTGAGATTCATAAACGTCTGGGGCTTCGCAAGAATCACCCGCTCGCCGCCGATGATTCCTTTTCCCAAAATCGCCTTATGCTTTTTTTCTGCGAATACCACGTGATTCTCTTCGGCCAATTTATCCACCGAAGCAAATCCCACATTATGTCTTGTATTCTGATATTTGTTTCCCGGATTTCCGAGCCCTACTATAATATACATATTCGTCAACCTTCTTTGTCTATTCGTTGTTTTGGGATTTCATTGCTTTTCTTTCCATCGGAATATAGTAAATCAACAACATAAACAGCGGTTGCTGCCAGAACACTAAAATAATATTTCCCACCAAATGAATGTTGGTAAGCGCAATTCCCAGCAAAAACGCAACCACAGATGATGCCACAATAACATTCCTTGCAAACACCGTTTCCTCTTTTGCAATTGTTTTTGCCCTGCGAATTAACCAAAACCACATAATAATTGCGGTAAGAAATGCAACAATCAAGGTAACCGCCGCATAAATTCCTGCCACAACAAGAACAAAAAGCCCATTGGCTCCGTCCACCATAATATTGGCCAATGGCGTAAAATCAGCGCCATCAATGATCACGCCGTCCGGTCGAGCAATCATATGATTTTCCAACATGGATTGTCCGATTTCCCACGCGTATCCCACCGAAAAAAAACTGTTAATCAGCACCGCTGCAATCAGTGCGATTTTTCTGATCAAACTTTTCTCCATTTCGTCCCTTTCTTTCTTAATTCCTTAATCCCTTGTAAAAATTCTACACAACAATTTCCTCTTCTAATATAAAACAGAGGCTGCCGTTTTGGCAACCCCTGTCCGTAACCCATATTTGTTATGCTTCATCCTGCATGGCTTTTTCATAATTTTCCAAAATCAAGGTCTGAAGCTGCTCTCTTGTTTCCGTATTGATCGGATGAGCAATATCCCGGTAGGTCCCATCTTGTGCCTGCTTGCTCGGCATCGCAATAAACAACCCGCGTGTTCCTTCTATTACTTTAATATCGTGCACAACAAACACATTATCAATTGTAATGGATACAACGGCTTTTAACTTTCCGTCCTGTTCTACCTTGCGCACACGTACATCTGTTATATTCATGATGGTACCCCCTTCTTAAATAAAAAACTAAATAACGTATCTCTCGTTCTTTTCCACAACGATTTTAATTCCGTCTTCTCCCTTATGGAAAGAATTTGCACGAATGGTATCCCGGCTTTCCACGATACAGTTTTCAATGTATGTGTTGTCTCCGATATAAACATCGTTCAAAATGATGGAATTTTTAATTGTACAATTGTTACCCACAAATACCTTCTTGAAAATGACTGAATTTTCTACCGTTCCGTTGATAATGCTTCCGCTGGAAATCAAACTATTCTTTACCTGTACCCCAACATTATATTTCGCAGGCGGAAGGTCATCAATTTTGGAATAAATATCCGGATACTGTTTGAAGAAATAGTTCCGGATGTCCGGCTTTAAGAAATCCATATTAGTATCGTAGTAATCCTGCACGGTGGAAATATTTTTCCAATAATCCTCCGTCTTGTATGCATAGATTCTCTTCAAATCCTTGTAACGAATCAGAATATCACTTACGAAATCATAACGATTTTCTTCTGCCGCCTTTTCAATCATTTCGATTAACTGTCTTCTGCGGATTACATAGATACCACAGGAAATAGTATGGGAAGTTGCCTTTACGGGCTTTTCCTCAAATTCACGGATTCTTCCG
>SVFE01000070.1 GCA_015057055.1 Lachnospiraceae bacterium
GAGCGCAACTGAGTGGGCGTTCAGTTTGGCAATCTTTTTCCTTGGTATGTCAGCAGCATTCCTTGGAAACGTTGTAGAAAAAGATATACATAAGTCATCTTTGATTGCAACCATCTGTTTCTCCGTTGGTATGGCGGGAACCGGATTCTTCATTTACTATGGTGGTCAGCAGTTTGCAGCCAACGGTGAAGGAAGTGTTCTTGCACTTGTTGGTATTTATATTTGTTACGGTCTTATCATGGGTATCGGTCTTGGTACCGGTTATCTTTCCCCGGTTAAGACGCTTATGCTCTGGTTCCAGGATCGTAAGGGTCTTGCTACCGGTCTTGCAGTAGCAGGGTTTGGTGCAGCAAAAGCAATTGCTTCTCCTATCATGCAGTCTATGCTTGAAAATCTCGGAGATGGCGGAATCTACAAAATGTTCTTGATTCTTGCGGCTGTTTATTTTGTGATGATGTTTGTCGGACATTTGCTCCTTAAGAAACCGGATGGATGGCATGAACCTGCAACCAAAGAAAAAGGACAGGGAATCTTGGATGTTATCAAGAGCAAACCCATCCTCAACTATGTTGGTATCTGGTTAATGTTCTACATCAACATTACCTGTGGTCTTGCGTTGATTTCGCAGGAAAAAATGATTGTTAAATGTATCGGTCTTGCCGGAGCTGTCGGAATCATTTCTACTGTTTCCGCTATTTTCAATGCCGGCGGTCGTCTTGGTTTCTCTGCATGGGCAGATACCATGAAAGACAGAAATACCATTTACAAAATGATTTTCATTATTTCTATCGTACTTACCGGTGCAGTTCTTTTGACAAACGGTATCCAGAACGGTAACGGAAATACTTTTTTGATTGTTTTGGTACTTGCACTTATCTTCATGGTAAATGCAGGATACGGCGGTGGTTTCTCCAACGTGCCGACCCTTCTTTCCGACCATTACGGAATGGGAAGCATCAGTGCAATTCACGGTATTACCTTGTCTGCATGGGCATTTGCAGGTCTTACCGGCAACCAGATGGCAACTTGGATTGTAAATCACTTTGGTGAAATGGTTGAAGTAAACGGTAACATGGTAAACCCGGTAGGATATCAGACCGTACTTTATGTCACAATCGCGCTTTACATTGTTGCTCTTATCCTCAGCCTTGTATTTGTCAGACCGACAGAGAAAGCGTTGGAAGCAAAAGCAGCAAAGAAAGCGGCAAAAGAGCAGGCATAATTACAATATTTTCATGAAAACAATACGCACAATGCGTGATAAAAACCCATTGCGAAGGCAGTGGGTTTTTTGTGTTGTTTTTGTTAAAAATGTGTACTTTAAGTAAAATGGGTTGTAATTGAAAAATCAAATGTGTAGAATGGGGAATGTAAGATTTTGTGGCGAAAGGAGTTTGCTATGTTACCAAAAGATCCGGAAATATTGTACAGTTTTTTAAATTTAAAATTACGGGATAATTACGGCAGTTTGGAGGCCTTGTGTGAGGATATGGATGTTTCCTTGGCGGAAATAACTGAGACAATGAAGAAGGCCGGGTATGTGTATGATGAAGGAGGGAATCGCTTTGTCTGTGGATAGAACGAAGCAAAAAAGAATCCTGCTCATTATCAATCCCAATGCCGGCGTAATAAAAAAGGATTTTCCCTTTAAGGAACTGATTATTACCTTTGCAGAGTACGGCTACGAAACCATTCCCTGTTTTACCCGGGCGGCAGGCGATGGCACGGTTTTGGTGCAGGAACATGCGGGAGAAGACATTGCCATGGTAGTGGCTGTCGGCGGCGACGGGACGCTTAATGAAGTTGTGGCAGGAGTCTGCAGTATCGGTCTAAGTATTCCGGTAGGATATATCCCTGCGGGTTCCACCAATGATTTTGCGGCAAGTCTGGGATTATCCTTTGACCCGGTAGAGGCCGCGGAGCAGATTATGACGGGAGAGATTCATTCCCTGGACTTGGGAGAATTCAACGGACGGACATTTATCTATACGGCGTGCTGCGGAATTTTTTCCAGGGTATCCTATGAAACACCCCAGCGGTTTAAAAATCGGTTGGGACATTTTGCTTATTTGCTGGAGGGCATTAAGGATATCCGGGATTTTAACCCAATACCGATGAAAATAAAAGCAGGAGACAATGAGTATCGGGACAATTTTATTTTTGTGGCTGTGTGCAATACTTTTTCCTTGGGCGGCATTATGAGTTTGGAGGATACGAATGTGGATCTTTCTGACGGGCAGTTTGAAATGCTTTTGATTTCTAGGCCCAATGATTTGGCGGAACTTCGGCAAATTGTCCGGGCATTGTACGAGCAGACCTACGACAGTCCTTATGTGAAGATTTTAAAAGTTACGGACGCTGAGATTTGTTATAAGGCAAAGGATGACTGGTCTTTGGACGGCGAGCGGGGAAAGGCAGAGACGAAAAACAGTTTTCGCGTCATTCCCGGCGGCTTACGGCTAGTTTATTAGAATAGATTATGGTGGAAATGAAAATGGATAAGAAGAAAGTATTGGTTGGTCTGTCCGGAGGTGTGGATTCTTCTGTGGCGGCATATTTGCTGATGCAGCAGGGATATGAAGTTACCGGAGTAACGATGCGGACCTGGTGCGAAGATGGTGATGACCATGTGGAGAAGTCGATTGCAGATGCGGCGATGGTGGCAAAGCATCTGGGAATTCCCCATGTGGTAGTGGATTTTCGGGAAGCATTTCATCGCTGTATTATCGAGGATTTCATTGAAGAATATAAAGCATGCAGGACGCCGAATCCCTGCATCCGATGCAACCGTTATATCAAATGGGAAGCATTGCTTTCCAAAGCAAAGGAGATGGGCTTTGATTACATTGCAACCGGGCATTATGCAAGAATCATAAAAACGTCGGAAGGGCGTCTGGCCGTAGCAGATGCGGTAACTCCGGTAAAGGATCAGACCTACGCGCTGTATTTGCTGACACAGCAGCAACTGGCGCAGACATTGATGCCGGTGGGAGAATATCAGAAGGAAGAAATCCGGCGGATTGCTGCCGAGGCAAAGATTCCGGTGGCAGACAAAGCGGATAGTCAGGATATATGCTTTATTCCGGACGGAGACTATGCGGCCTTTATCAAAAGGAACGTATCGCAGCCGCTTCCGGGAGAAGGGAATTTTGTGGACAGAGAAGGCAATGTTCTTGGGCGGCACAAGGGATTGATTCATTATACCATCGGACAACGAAAAGGTCTTAATCTTGCCATGGGCGAGCCGGTGTTTGTCACCGGGCTTTTACCGGATACAGGGGAAGTCGTCATCGGAAAAAATGAGGATGTCTTTTCGGGAACGCTTCGGGCCGGTCAGGTAAATGCAATGGGAATCGGCGATTTTAAACAACCGGTAAAATGCAGGGCCAAAATCCGTTATGCCCACAAAGGGGCGGATTGTGTAGTAAGGGAGATTGCACCGGGAGAGGTGTTTGTAGAATTCGAAGAGCCGCAAAGAGCCATTACACCGGGACAGTCGGTGGTATTCTACGGGGAGCAGGACGGTGTACGCTACGTACTGGGCGGCGGCGTGATTTCCGGCGGCGGCGAGAGATAAACTTTGATTTGTAAAGACTTTTACCGGTTGGTAAATTGTAAAAAATTGTCGAAAAAAAAATATTGTGTAATAAAAAAGATTGTTATATAATCTTTTTGTTAAAAAAAGCGCATGACGCTGAAAAAAATAAAATTAAGAAAGGGTAAGGAATTTATGAACATCATTAAAGCAAAAGATTATGACGAAATGAGCAGACGAGCAGCCAATATTATTGCTGCCCAGGTGCTTAGCAAACCGGAATGTGTACTTGGTCTTGCCACCGGTTCCACTCCTATCGGAACGTACAAAAATCTTGTAGAATGGTATAACCGCGGGGATTTGGATTTCTCCAAGGTGACCAGCGTAAATCTGGACGAATATAAGGGCTTAACGAAAGACAACGACCAGAGTTACTATTATTTCATGAATGACAACCTTTTTCAGCATGTAAATATCAACAAAGAAAGAACCTTCCTTCCGGACGGAACGGAAAGCGACAGCGAAAAAGCCTGCAAAGCATACAATGACATTATTCATTCCGTAGGCGGCATTGATTTGCAGCTTTTAGGACTGGGACACAACGGTCACATCGGTTTCAACGAGCCTTGCGATTGTTTTGAACTGGAAACCCACTGCGTAGACCTTACAGAGTCCACCATCAAGGCCAACCAGAG
Organism: Lachnospiraceae bacterium; assembly: GCA_015057055.1. Taxonomy (GTDB): domain Bacteria; phylum Bacillota; class Clostridia; order Lachnospirales; family Lachnospiraceae; genus NK4A136. Next base: position 4,231 of record SVFE01000070.1, read on the forward strand.
ATTTTTCGCAACCTATGACGATGTACCCAAACAGGCATACACCATGGGAATCAAGACCATTATGAATGCCAAGAAGGTTTTGGTGGTTGTTAGCGGTGCGGACAAAGCCCAGATTGTAAAGGATGCATTTTTCGGACCGGTAACTCCGCTTGTTCCCGCTTCCGTGCTTCAGCTTCATCCGGATGTAACGGTAGTTGCTGATGAGGCAGCCCTTTCCCTGGTATAAAAATACCATATTGACGGGACAGTAATTCCAAAATCAAATCTTCCGAAGAACGGTAAATATCGCATCTTCGGAAGATTTTTTTGTGGCGCCGAGGGCGCGCAACCCTTGATTTTTAAGGAAGAAAAGATATAATGATAGTGAAAAAGATTCCGTTGCAGGGAGGTAAAAAATGGAGATTGGCAGAGCTGTGAAGGATGATTTGGAGGGAATTAATGCACTGCTTCGGCAGGTGCTTTCGGTCCATCATGAAGGAAGACCGGATTTATTTAAAGGAAATGTGAAAAAATATACGGATGAAGAGTTACTTGCCATCATTGCAGATGATGAGAAGCCGATTTTTGTGGCAAAGGAAGACGGCAGAGTGAAAGGGTATGCGTTCTGCGTTTTTGTACAACATAAAAATGATAACATTTTGACGGATATAAAATCGCTTTATATAGATGATTTGTGCGTGGATGAGGCGTGTCGCGGACAGCATATCGGGAAGGCTTTGTATGAGCATGTGGTGACGTTTGCGAAGGAAACGGCATGTTACAATGTGACGTTAAATGTGTGGGCATTAAACGGCCCGGCAATGAAATTTTATGAAAAATGCGGGCTTGTACCGCAAAAAATCGGTATGGAACATATTTTAGGCTAAACAGGAGGAAAACCGGTGCTGAAATTTGATGTAACTGGAATGAGTTGTGCTGCCTGCAGCAGTCGCGTGGAAAAAGCCGTAAACGGGCTGGAAGGCGTCACGGAATGCAGTGTCAACTTGTTGACGAATTCGATGAATGTGGAAGGCGATGCAACGCCGGAGCAAATTATTGCGGCGGTGGAAAAGGCCGGATACGGAGCAGCGCTTTCCGGGGATAATAAAGAAGAGGCTGAGAAAACAGCGGTGCAAAGTGAAGATGCGGCCCGGGAGGAGAAATTGATTCTGAAAAATCGGTTGCTTCCCTCCTTGGGATTCTTGTTGCTTTTGATGTATCTTTCCATGGGACACGGAATGTTTGGCTGGCCGCTCCCGGGGGGGATGGCGGACAATCCGCTGACCATCTGCCTTTGGCAACTGCTTCTCACGGCAGCAGTTTTAGTGATTAACCAGAAGTTTTTTGTGAGCGGTACCAGGAGTTTGCTTCGGGGTGCCCCCAATATGGATACCCTTGTGGCGCTGGGAGCCGGCGCGGCATTTGTGTACAGCACCTACAACCTGTTTCAAATGGCAGATGCGGTAGCGGCGACGGATTTAGACGAGGCGCATCGTCTTTTGCACGATTTGTACTTTGAGTCGGCGGCAATGATTCCTGCTCTGATTACGGTTGGAAAAATGCTGGAGGCGAGGGCAAAAGGGAAAACGACGGATGCATTGCAGGGGCTGATGCAGTTGGCACCAAGCAAAGCGGTTATCATAAAAGACGGCAAGGAATTGAACGTCGATATCAGCGAAGTGACGGTGGGGACGATTTTTGCAGTGTATCCCGGCGAGAGTATCCCGGTGGACGGCATTGTTTTGGAAGGACAGAGCGCAGTTGATGAGGCGGCACTGACGGGCGAGAGCATTCCGGCGGAAAAACAACCGGAGGATAAGGTCTATGGGGCCACCATAAACCAGTCCGGATACTTGAAATGCCGGGCGACGAATGTGGGCAAAGACACCGTTCTTTCCCAAATTATCCGTATGGTCAGTGAGGCATCGGCCACGAAGGCACCCATTGCCAAAACCGCGGACCGGGTGGCAGGGATTTTTGTGCCGGTGGTTCTAGGGATTGCTTTTGTTACG
>SVFE01000022.1 GCA_015057055.1 Lachnospiraceae bacterium
GTTCCGGATTGATTATTTTCCCCGCCTGCATGGCCTACGGTGTAGAGCCGGATGCGGGACCGGGACTGATTTTTGTAACGCTTCCCAATGTGTTTAACAACATTCCCATGGGAAGATTTTGGGGGAGTTTGTTTTTTGTGTTTCTTTCCTTTGCCGCATTATCCACAGTGTTTGCCGTATTTGAAAATATCATTTCCTGTACAATGGATTTGACCGGTTGGAGCCGGAAAAAGACGTGCCTGATTAACGGTATCGCGATGCTGATTTTAACAGTGCCCTGTGTGCTGGGATTTAATGTGTGGAGCGGCGTACAGCCCTTTGGTCCGGGAAGTAATATAATGGATTTGGAAGACTTTTTGGTCAGCAATATTTTGTTGCCGCTGGGCACCGTAATCTTTCTTTTGTTTACTACAAGTAAAAAAGGCTGGGGGTTTGAAAAATTCCTGGAAGAAGCCAACGAAGGGGAAGGCTTGAAATTTCCAAAAGGGCTTCGTATGTACGTAACGTATGTGTTGCCGCTGATTGTACTGGTCTTGTTTGTTATGGGACTGATTGATAAATTTGCTTAAGAAAAAGAAAAACCATTTTGAGAGAGCAGGTTCGCTTCTTTCAAAATGGTTTTTTGTTGTATTATGAAGATTTGATTAACGGTTCAAAATCAGTTTGGTAAGTTCTACCGGGTCAACAATCTTGCCATCTTTGTAAACGCGCATGTTACCGGATGCGATTTCGTCAATCAGGATAACTTCGTTGTTATTGTATCCGAATTCAAATTTGATATCCCACAAATCAAGGCCGATGGATTTCAAATCATCTGCAACGATCTTTGTGATTTTCAATGTCTGTTCTTTCATGCTGGCAAACATTTCTTCGGACATAACACCGAGGGCAGCCAAACCTTCGGAGGTTACAAGAGGATCACCGAGAGCATCGTTTTTGAAAGTACACTCTACATATCCGCCTTCCAAAACAGTACCGTCTTCAATGTACTCGCCGTATCTACGGATGAAACTTCCTGTTGCAACAAGTCGGCAGATTACTTCAAGACCATGACCAAATACGGTTGCAGGAAGCACTTCCATAGTTGCTTCGTCAACATTTGCACTGACATAGTGTGTCTTGATTCCGGCTTCTTTTAATAATTCAAAATAATGAATTGATGTCTGAAGATTAGCCTTTCCGATACCTTCGATGGTAAGTCCTACGGAGTTTTCACCGGGATCGAATACGCCGTCTTTTCCTGTGCAGTCGTCTTTGAATTTGAGCAATACATTTCCGTTCTCAAGTTTGAAGACGTTTTTTGTTTTTCCTTCATACAATTTTTCCATGTTTGTGCTCCTTCCATAATTGAAGTAAGATTGGGAACTTGTCCGTTCAAAAAACTTACACAGATACTTTATCACAATTTTTTTTTTGATACAATATTTTCTTTTTTGAAGTATGGATATCTTATATTCTGCACATAAATAATAGAGATTTGAGAAAAATTTTATAAAAATTTATGGATAAAAAACCATAAAAGAAAGAGGGGAAAATGAAAGATAAAATTTTTGGGGTGCTTCAACGGGTAGGAAGGTCCTTTATGTTGCCCATTGCCATCCTTCCTGTGGCGGGATTGCTGCTCGGAATCGGCGGCTCCCTTACCAATACAACAATGCTGCAAACATACGGTCTTATGGATTTGCTGGGGCCCGGCACCATACCGGGGGCTGTGTTTACGGTACTTCGGGATGCGGGGGATATTATTTTTGCAAACCTTCCGATTTTGTTTGCCATCGGTGTAGCCATCGGTATGGCAAAACGCGAAAGGGAAGTAGCGGCATTGGCTGCGGTGATTGCCTTTTTCATTATGCACGCCTCTATCGGCGCACTGATTGCAATTAATGGTGAAGAAAATCTTTTGGAGGGAGCGGTAGCATCCGTGTGCGGAATCACCTCTCTTCAAATGGGAGTATTCGGTGGTATGATTGTGGGACTTGGGGTGGCAGCGCTGCACAATCGTTTCTATAAAATTGAACTTCCTCAGGTCATCTCCTTTTTTGGCGGGACCCGCTTTGTACCGATTATATGCGCTCTGGTTTACACCCTTGTGGGAATTGTAATGTTCTTTTTGTGGCCTCCGGTACAAAGGGTAATTTATGCGGTAGGTGATTTGGTAATGCAGTCCGGGTATTTCGGCACCTGGATTTATGGATTGATGGAACGACTTTTAATCCCGTTCGGTCTTCACCATGTATTTTATCTGCCCTTCTGGCAGACAGCGCTTGGCGGTACAATGGAAATCGGCGGCCGGGTTGTGGAAGGTGCGCAAAATATCTTTTTTGCACAGTTGGCGGATCCTTCGACCGAGCAGTTTTCCGTTTCGGCTACCCGCTTTATGTCCGGAAAGTTTCCGCTGATGATTTTTGGCCTTCCGGGAGCTGCCCTTGCCATGTATCACACGGCAAAACCGGAGCACCGGAAAAAAGTGGGCGGTTTGCTTCTTTCGGCAGCAGTAACCTCCATGCTTACCGGTATTACGGAACCGCTGGAATTTACCTTTCTCTTCGTAGCACCGCTTCTGTACGGGATTCACTGCGTTTTTGCCGGACTGGCTTATATGCTGATGCATGTATTTGAGGTAGGCGTGGGAATGACGTTTTCCGGCGGTCTGATTGACTTGTTTTTGTTTGGTATTTTGCAGGGGAATGCCAAGACCAACTGGCTTTGGATTGTGGTCGTGGGTATCGGATATTTTGCAATTTACTATTTCCTGTTCCGTTTCCTGATTCGACGGTTCGATTTAAAGACGCCGGGCAGAGGGGAAGAAGAGGAAGTGAAGTTGTACCGGCGAAGTGACGTGGATAAAAAGGCAGAGAATCGTAAGGAAGGAATTTCCGGACAAATTTTGGAAGGACTGGGTGGCCGAAATAATATTTCCGATATTGATTGCTGCGCCACAAGACTTCGGTGTACGGTAAAAGATGCGGCACTTGTCAAGGAAGCACTATTAAAAAATACAGGCGCTTCCGGAGTTATTCAAAAAGGAAATGGGGTGCAGATTATCTATGGCCCTAAGGTAACCGTGATTAAGTCAGCGCTGGAAGACTATATGGAAAATGGTGCGGGGGCGGAACCCCAGCAGGAAATCATGCCTGCGACGGCGGGTGAACAGAAAACGGAAAACAGCCGGGAGTCGGCTTCGGATGTGACGGTATACAGCCCGGTAAGCGGCACCGTGAAAAAAGTATCCGCCACGCCGGATAAGGCATTTGCGGATGGACTTATGGGAGACGGTGTTGTGATTTTTCCGGAGGATGGGAAGTTTACAGCGCCTGTCGACGGAGAAATTACTTTTGTGACGGCAACGAAACATGCCGTAGGAATGAAAACGGCGCAGGATATCGAACTTCTTTTGCATGTGGGAATTGATTCCGTGAAAATGGAAGGCAAAGGCCTGGAAGTTTTTGTAAAAGCAGGACAATTCGTGAAAAAAGGAGAACTTCTCATAAAAGCGGATTTGGAATATATGGGGGATCATGCTGCTTCCATTGCCACACCGGTGTTGTGTACCAATTTGAAAAAAGGGGAGGCGACAATCCCTGTAAAAGAAGGAAAACTGCAGGCCGGAGAACCTTTATTTGTAATCCGCCGCTAGGATTATCATCAGTGCCCTTTGTGAAATTTTCGAAGAAAAGTTCAATTTGGATTGTAATATGGCAAAAACGGCAATATTACAATCCGAATTACATAAAAATACAGGTCGCAATTTGTGAAAAAAGTTTGTTTTCAAACCTCGCTTTCTGTGGTATTATGGTAATAATTACTAAAATTGTCTCTTTATGTTCTTTTTTTAATCAGAATGAATTTATTGAAGGGGCGGTTTCTTATAAAGAAAAGGGAAATTACATGAAGGATTTGTATCGCGACTACAGGCGTAAATATCTTATTTACATACTCTATGTTTGGGTCATAGTAACCATTGCACAGTTGTTCTTTATTGAACCGTTGAAAGCGGGCAGTTATCTGACGGATGCCACTGCAAAGAAGTATTTAATGAAAAATATTTTATTGCCGGCAGGAATCAATGCAGTGCTTTATCTTGCGACTTTTATTTTGCTAAGGAATGCAAAGATTAAACCGAAGAATAAGAATTACATTTTGCTGACCCATGCAGCCACGGTAGCGATGGTATTTGCGATTTCGAAAATTACATTTATGGCGGCATTGGCATTTTTGATTTTTCCGGTATTTATGGCGACCATATTCGGAGAAAAGAGTTATCTCAATTATTCTTTGCTTTTGTCCATATTGTCGCTTTTGATTGTACCGATGGTTGCTCCGTTCTTTTCGTTGGTAAAGTTGGAGAATCAATTGTTTAGTTATGTTATTGTTGTGATTATCCTGTTTGTGATGTGGATTATGGCAACGCTGCTAAATGATTTTTCCAGAAGCCGTCTTTCACGAATTGAAGAGAGTGAATTGCATAAGGAAGATCTGGAAGGACAGCTTTTGCGGGATGCAATGACAGGACTTTATAATCATACCGCTTTTTATGCATTTCTGGAGAAATTCACTGTTAAGAATACGTCAGAAGAAAAGATTGCACTTGCGGTATTGGATATTGATAATTTTAAAAAGGTAAATGATACCTATGGCCACGGGAAAGGTGATGAAGTAATAGTGTTTTTGGCAGAGATTTTACAAGAACGCTGTGGGGAGGAACATTACGTGTGCCGGTACGGCGGTGAGGAATTTGCTGTAATATTCAGAGGCATAGGCAGAAAAGAAGCATTGAAGGAAATGGAATGGATTCTGGAGAAGTTCCGGAAACACCGATTTGAGTGGACGACGGAGCCAATCACCTTTAGTTGCGGAATTTCAGAATATGCATCCGGCCTGATGACGGATAAAGAATTGTTTTCCATAACGGATAAGATTTTATACAGAGCAAAAGAAAACGGAAAGAACCGGTGCTTGTTATAAACCGGATGGTGAAAAAGGATGGACCATAAAATTTTAGGATTATGTGCAGCAAAGATTCATGAGGATGAATGCTACCGAAGAATAGATGAGATTGAGAAGGCGGCTGAAAAAAGAGGATACAAGTTGCTGGTCTTTGACCCGGAAGTAATTCTGGAGATGGAAAAAGATTTTAAAGCCGGAGATCTTTTGTTTATGATGAATCCGGATAAATTGGCAGGACTTATTATTGATGCGGAACATATTGCAGATAAAAGGGTTGTATTGGCACTGCGGGATAGAGCAAAGGAAAAAAACATTCCGTTTGTTTCGTTTAATATGCCCTTGGAAGGATCCGTCAGCGTTATTTCCAATCCGGAAAATACATTCCGAGAACTGTTAAATCACCTCTCTTCCGTACATGGTTGTAAAACATTTGATTATGTCGGAAGCGTGAAGGATTCCATGCGTTGCAGCATTTTATTAAAAGTCTTTCATGAGGAAATGGAAAAGATGGGCAATACGGTCGCTGAGGAGAGAATTGTCCACGGCGAATTTGATGATGAAGATATGTTGGAAAAAGTTCGGTGCAATCTGGATAAAGCCATACCGGATGCTATTGTTTGCACCTGTGATCGAATTGCCATTAAAGTATGTTATGAATTGAAGAAGAGAGGCCTTCGCGTGCCGGAAGATGTTATTGTGACCGGAATGCGGGGATGCGCCAGAGGTAAATTACATACACCGCTTTTGACTACGGGCCAAAAAGATATGCAGGGGATGGCAGAACGGGCGATTGAAAGCATCGAAGCAATGAATCGTAAAGAGACGCCGGATATGCTTCAGATGGTGGATGGAAGTCTCCGGCTGGCGCAGTCTTGCGGATGCACCTTTGAGGATAATCGTGACACTACGGAATTGGTGCGGGATTTATATGATGTGATTGATTTGCGTGAAAAGTTGGATAATCACTTGTACCGCATGGAAGCTGCGCTGTTAAAAAGTAAGGATTTTCGAGACAGCGGAACGGTTTTAAGAGAATTTTTGATTGATGATGTGGTGGTTTGTTGCCGTAAAGCATATATGGATGACATTTTCTATGAAGGCGATGTGCAGGGTACGGAGGAGCATAAAGAACGCATGGTAGCGCTAACGGATACCCGTGCGGGAAAAAAGGACCAGGTAGAATTTGATATGGAGGATTTGGTTCCGGATATGGAAGAAGAACTGGAAAAACACAGTTCTATGGTGCTTATTCCTCTCCGTTATGAAAAAAATAATTTCGGCTACATTGTATTTTGCCTGGAAGATTATTCCAAGTATGTATATTGTATCGAAAAATACGGTTCCAAATTAAACAGTGTTCTGGGCAAATATATTAATGACCAGAAGATTCGTTTTGCAAATAAGGAATTGCTTCGTGCTTATGAAAATATGGAGCAAATGCAGGTGCGTGACGGTCTTACCGGTTTGTATAACAGTCGTGGTTTCCTGCGTGAATTGGAAAGTATCAAGAAGAACTGTCTTCAGGAAAAGAAAAAGATGGTGCTTCTCTGCGTGGATTTGGACCGCTTGGGGCACATCAACGATATTCACGGACATTCCGAGGGAGATATCGCTATCCAGACACTGGCTCGAATGGTGCAGGACAGCGTATCGGATACCAACGTAACAGGACGTTTGGGTAGTGATGAAATCGCCATAGCGATTAAAGTAGACCGGAATGTGGAGTTTGAAGTAAATCGTGTTCTGAAGACCTTGGAAAGCCGTATTCAGAGTTATAACGAAATATCCGGCAAGGATTATAAACTGGAGATCAATTACGGACATTATGCCCTTGAAATGACCAAGGAAACGGTAATGAAGGAAGCATTGGATGAGGCATTGTCCAAGAAACGTTCGGCAAAGAATAACCGTAGGGCGTCCTTAAGTGCGGATAACGGAGCGTCGGCACCGGAGATTGATGAAGAAGAACGCCGCAAGGTTAGCGATGTTATCGCCAATAATGCGTTTAAATATGCGTTCCAGCCCATTGTCAGTGCCAAGACCGGGGAGATTTATGCATATGAAGCATTGATGCGTACCGATACGGAACCGTCAATTTCACCCCTGGCGGTATTAAAATATGCCACAATGGACCAGAAATTGTACGATATAGAGCGTGCGACTCTGAATAATGTATTCGCTATTGTAGATAAGAACCGTGAAACGCTGAAAGGGAAGAAAGTATTTATCAATAGTATTCCCGGCTATCATTTGGATGATACGGATTACGGAAAACTGGAGCATCAGTTCGGTGAAATTTTCAAAGAAGTGGTTATTGAGATTACCGAGCAAAACCAGATGCAGGACGATGGCATTGATTTGTTGAAATATCGTAGTGCCAATTCCGGATTTGAAGTGGCAATTGATGACTTCGGAACCGGTTATTCCAATACGGCAAGCCTGCTTCAGTTTTTGCCCAACTATGTTAAAATCGACCGAATGCTTATTGCGGGAATTAATGAGGATTCCAAGCGGCAGCATTTTGTAAAAAATATTATTGAGTTTGCCCATGACAACGGCTTTATGGCTTTGGCGGAAGGCGTGGAAACGGCAGAAGAACTCTATACCATGATTCAGATGGATGTGGATTTGATTCAGGGATTTTATACAGCGAAGCCGTCCTTTGAAATTCAGATGCTGATTCCCCAGAGCATTAAGCGGGAAATTATCGGTGCCAATGTCAAGGGTAAAGATAAGTCCAAGAAAAAGATGTATGTGGTAAATCAGGAAGAAGAAATTATCCTGATGCGTCTGGCATTGGAGCAGTACACCGGTATTGTGGTGGCGCAACCGGAACTGACAATTATCGGTAATCCGGATTTTGATGCGGATATGATGATTCGAATTAAAGAGGATAGCAAGTGTCGTCTTACGATTCGGAATGTGCGCCTGACCGGACGCGATGAAATTCCTTGTATTGAGGTGGGACATAACGCAGAACTTACGCTGGTGATTGAAGAAACTAACGGTCTTGACGTAACCGGCATCCGCGTGCCCCAGGATTCCAAGTTGATTTTGGAAGGTGGCGGTGACTTAAAGATTACCACCAAGGGATTTGACGGATACGGTATCGGTAATGATCCGGGAAGCCATTTTGGAACTATTATTTCCAATATGAGCGGTGGCCTCTTCATTAGTACGGAAGGAAATAAGTGTATCGGTATTGGTGGTGGCTATGCTTGCGATAGTAGCAGGATTGAAATTCACGGCGGAAAAGTGGAAGTGAATGTAGCCAGCGTGGATGGCTGCGGCATCGGATGTATGGAAGGAGAATGTCCGATTGTACTGGATAACGCCGGAATCTTTGTAGATACCAAGATTGCAAATGGCTGCGGTATCGGTAATTTGGACGGAAGACAGAATGTTCATATTTCTAATGCGGCAGTTCGGGTAACCGGTTCCGGAAATGACGTGTGCGGTATCGGAACTATACTGGAATCGGATGGTGAAATTGATATTCAAAATGCCCGGATTGATGTTATCATGAACGGATATCGGGTTAAATTGTTAGGAAATGCCGGTGGCGGATTAAATCTCTTCTCTCAGCATTCTCGTATTGAGGTGAAGGGAGAAGGAATTGAGGTATTGGGTATTGGTGCAACCAATATGGATGCAACGTTACGTACAAAGCATGTTACCTTTGAAGTGACGATTAATTCCGGTATGCCGATTGCACTGGGAGCAGAGGATGTGCAGATGTTCTTTGAAGGCGGTGCGAGAATATTAAATGTAAATACGGACTAAAAAAAGATGGGCTTAGGTTCTTAGAACTTAAGTCCATCCGCCGTCTAGGGTAATAATTTGTCCGGTAAGATAAGGAGGAGACTGAAGAAGGTGCCAAACCATATCGGCGACTTCTTCCGGGGTGCCCATCCGGTCCGCCGGGATATCGGCTACAATGGCGGCGATTTCTTCTTCGGAGAGTCGGCCGTTCATGGTGGTGTCGATAAGCCCGCAGGCAATGGCATTTACGGCAATACCGCTGGGAGCCAATTCTTTGGCCAGAGCTTTGGTCAGGGCATTAACTCCGCCTTTGGTTGCGGAATAAGCTGCTTCCATGGAAGCCCCCACATTGCCCCATACGGAAGATATATTTATGATGCATCCCTTATGGGCTTGTACCATGCCGGGAACGGCGTATTTGCAGGTGTAAAACACAGAACTTAAGTTGGTGGAAAGAATCCGGTCCCACTCTGCCGGTGTCATATCGGAAAGCAATCCGAAGTGGGAAATACCGGCACAGTTAATAAGTACATCTACGCGGGGGGCAGACTGAAATACCGAGCTTACAAATTCGATGTTTCCTACATCACCGCAGTAAAGGTGGCAGACTGTGCCATAGGCGGTATCCAGTTCTGCGGCCAGTTCCTGAAGCAACATTATGTTTTTGTTGCAAACAAGGTGCAGGGTGTAGCCGTGCATTGCAAGCATCCGGGCAATTTCTTTTCCGATTCCCCGGGAAGCCCCGGTGACAAGAGCGATTGGTTTCATTGCGTTATCCTCTCAAAAAATGTATCACGGATAGTGATGATATTATTTATTGATATTATTATAATGAAAACAAGGTAAAATACAAGGTTTTACCTTTTGTTTTTTCGGGAAATAGGGTAAAATAAGAAGGTATGTGATGCTGAAAAAACATAACAGAAAGGGCGGAAACTACTTATGTATGATGTGATTATTTTGGGCGCAGGACCGGCAGGTCTTTCGGCCGCGGTGTATGCTAAGCGAGCGAGACTGAATGCGTTATTGATTGAAAAAGGCGGCGCAGGCGGACAGGTTTTGTCTACCTATGAGGTGGACAACTATCCGGGGCTTCCGGGAGTGACCGGAATGGAACTGGGACAAATATTTTCGCAGCATGCGGATAAATTCGGAATTGAAAAAGTAACGGCTGAGGTAATTGCCATTGATGCCGGCAAAGACAAAAAGATTGTTAAGACCAATCAGGGAGATTATGAAACCGCTGCGGTTGTAATTGCCACCGGTGCCAAACATGCAAGGCTTGGTCTGGACAAGGAAAGCGAACTGACCGGAATGGGAGTTTCCTACTGTGCAACTTGCGACGGCGCATTTTATAAAGATGCGGAGGTTGCCGTTGTGGGAGGCGGCGATGTGGCAATCGAGGACGCTATTTTCCTGGCAAGAGGATGCAAAAAGGTATATCTGATTCACCGGCGGGATGAGCTTCGCGGGGCAAAGGCTTTGCAGGAGACTTTGTTTGCTTTGCCTAATGTAGAGGTCATTTGGGATAGCGCGGTCAGAGAAATCGAAGGAGAGGATGAAGTGACGGGAATCCGGGTAGCTAATGTGAAGTCCGGAGAGGAGCGCAATCTTCCGGTAGAAGGTTTATTTATTGCGGTGGGAATTATTCCCAATTCAGAGGCATTTGAAGGTTTGGTGTCGATGGATAAAGGCGGATATATTGTTGCAGGAGAAGACTGCAAGACTGATATTGCTGGCATTTTTGCGGCAGGCGATGTGCGCACGAAGCCCTTGCGACAAATTGTTACAGCGGCTGCAGATGGCGCAAATGCCATATACAGCGTGCAGGAATACCTCATACATGGTTGACATTTATTACAAAGGATGTTATATTGTTAACAAGTTGTAACAATTTTGTAATAATTATTAAGCCGTTATTACGGCTCGGAGGATGTATGAAGAGAAAGATAGTATCGGTGCTGACAGCTTGTGTAGTGGCAGTAACGATGGCAGTGGGGTTCTTTGATACAGCAATTCAGGCGACGAATGTCGCAGATGTTTTACCGGCCAGTGGGGTGGCCTTGGCATTAGGTGAAGGTGTAGCATTTGAAGTAATTGATGCGGCAACCAGTGAGAATGGAGTTATTTCCGAAAATGAATCTGACGTTGCAGCAACCGAATATAATTCAGAAGAAGTGACTGTTTCCGAAAACGGCGTAGAGAGTGCCAGCCATATGGCGCAGGTGATGGAAACCGGTGTTGCCATGAGTGGTGAACTGAAAGCGGAGATGGATGCAGAAATTGCAGCCAACAATGATCCTGAGAATTTCAGTAATCTGGTAATTGCGCAGGTATCCAATTACGTGAATGTACGTGATATTCCCAGTGAGGACGGCGAAGTTGTCGGAAAACTTTACGATGATTCCGTAGGAAACTTTATTGAAGAAGAAAACGGATGGTATCTGATTACCTCCGGTAATGTAACAGGGTATGTCAAAGCAGAGTATTGCGTCACCGGTGAGGATGCCATTGCTCTTGCTGCAGAGGTTGGTGAACGTATTGCTACGGTTAACACCACAACATTAAAGGTTCGTACGGAACCCAGCACAGAGTCGGAAGTCCTTGGGTTGATTCCCATTGAAGAAGAACTCAGTGTATTGGAAGAATTGGACGGATGGGTACGAGTTTCCATCGAAGAAGGTGAAGGCTATGTGTCTACCGATTATGTCGATTTGAGAACAGATTTTGTAACCGCAGAGTCCCGTGAGGAAGAAGAAGCCAGACTGGAACGTGAACGTCAGGCTGCTTTGGAGGCACAGCAGGCAGCAGCGGCAGCACAGGCAGCTGCGAGAGAGGCGCAGGGCAGTGGCGATTCCCAGTATTCCATTCCGGTAATTACCGGGGACAGTTCCATGGGCGTTGCAGTTGCAGAATATGCGTGCCAGTTCGTAGGTAATCCTTATGTATACGGCGGTACCAGTCTTACCAACGGAGCAGACTGTTCCGGATTTGTAATGAGCGTTTACGCAGCATTTGGAGTATCCCTGCCTCATTCATCTGCCGCGGACCGTAACCAGGGTTACGCAGTAGAGGGCGGTTTGGCAAATGCTCAGCCCGGAGATTTGGTATGTTATTCCGGACATGTGGCGATTTATATCGGCAACGGACAGATTGTACATGCAAGTACATCCAGAACCGGTATTATTATCTCCAATGCAAGTTATCGAAGTGTATTGGCAGTCAGAAGAATTTTCTAAGTGCTGCTTACGATAAGGCGAAAGCCAAAATAACAGAAAACGAAAACTGCCACCAGGTAGTCGATGCATTTAAGCATCCGTTTGTACATCGTTAGGTCTTTGAAGATGTGCATGCGGATGCTTATTTATTTGGAGGATGTCTTGACGAAATTAAAAAACTATTTGTTTGACCGCACCAATTATCTGACGCTGGCGGCATCGCTGACTGGTGTAACATCCCTGATTTTTTGCGCCAAGGGGAATCCATTTGGTCAGTTGCCTGACAAATGATATTTACGGATTCCTCAATTGGCAAAAAATGAAAGCCGGACAAAATAAGAAGATTATAAATTAGATGAAGAACTAAATTATCAACAAAAGTTATCCACAATTTGGACAGTCGAAAAACGCTGAAATAATAAGTTATACACCAAGTTATGCACATTATCCACAAGAAATCTTGTCGAAAAAAAGAAAAAAACTACCGAAAATGTGGATAATTCGTGTCGAAGAATCGGAAAGATTGTCCCGGAGAAGAGGGGGAAAAAAAGAGGAAAAAGGATGCCGTATCCCGGTGTAAGTGACCGCGTTTTTAGTTGCAAAAACCGGCCCGGATATGGTATAATTATCCTACGATAAACCTACAGAAGGGATGATGGCTATGAAATTTATCATTGTTGGAAAAAATATTGATGTGACAGACGGTTTGAAGGGGGCTGTAGAGGACAAGATTGGTAAGCTGGAGAAGTATTTTACTCCGGAAACAGAAGTGCATGTAACTCTCAGCGTAGAGAAAGAAAGACAGAAAATAGAAGTAACCATTCCTGTGAAGGGCAACATTATCCGTTCCGAACAGGTAAGCAACGACATGTATGTATCAATTGATTTGGTAGAGGAAATCATTGAGAGACAGCTGAAGAAATACAAGACAAAGCTTACAGACCAGAAACAGAATGCTGCATTTTTCAAACAGGAATATATGGATAAGGACTTCATGGATGATGAAGAAGTAAAGATTATCCGTACGAAGAAATTTGACATTAAGCCCATGTATCCGGAAGATGCGTGTGTTCAGATGGAACTGTTGGGACACAGCTTCTTCGTATTCTGCAATGCAGAGACTGATCAGGTTAATGTGGTTTATAAGAGAAAAGGTAATACCTATGGTCTGATTGAACCGGAAGTATAAGCTTTACGTAGAATTTTGGCTGAAGTAAAATTTTAATAAAGAAGTTAATAAAAATTGTTCTATAGGATGAAAGGCACTGCTGACGCAGTGTCTTTTTTCTTTTGGATACGTCTTTGCAAAAATACTATTGACAACAGGATATATTCGTTATATTCTTATCAAAGAAATTAGTTTGATAGTCAAAATATTTGAATATCAAAATATTTGGGTTTCAAAAGAAAAACAAAAATTGATTTTCATATGGCTTGAGAAAACTAATTTACATATAACTTCAAAAATTAAAAAGGAAAAGGAGATTAAAAAGATGTTGGACAGAGTAAAAGAAATTATCGAAGAACAGTTGAACCTTGAGGGAGTTGAAATCACCATGGAGTCCCGTTTTAAGGAAGATTTGGAAGCAGATTCCCTGGATTTGTTTGAACTCGTAATGGCTTTCGAAGAAGAATACGGAATCGAAATTCCTTCCGAAGATTTGGCAAACATTACAACTGTTGGAGCAATTATCGAATACATGAAAGCAAAAGGTGTGGAATAAGCGTTTTTAAGGATGCATGGAGATTGCGATGAAAACAAAGATTACAGAACTTTTAGGAATTGAATATCCGGTTATTCAGGGCGGAATGGCTTGGGTTGCCGAGCATCGGCTCGCTGCAGCAGTATCCAATGCCGGAGGTCTTGGACTGATTGGTGCAGCATCAGCCCCGCCGGAAATCGTGCGGGAAGAAATCCGCAAGTGCAAACAACTGACGGATAAACCCTTTGGCGTCAATGTGATGCTTCTAAATCCCAATGCGGATGAGGTTGCGGACATTGTGATTGAAGAAGGCGTCAAAGTTGTTACAACCGGCGCAGGAAGTCCTGCAAAATATATGAAGAAATGGAAAGAAGCCGGAGTGAAGGTGATTCCGGTGGTTGCCAGCGTGGCAATGGCCAAAATGATGGAGAGAGCCGGCGCGGATGCAGTGGTTGCCGAAGGTATGGAAAGCGGCGGACACATCGGTTCTATTACAACGATGGCGCTTCTGCCTCAGGTAGTGGATGCAGTGGAGATTCCGGTGATTGCAGCCGGCGGTATCGGTGACGGCAGAGGAATTGCAGCAACCTTTATGCTGGGAGCACAGGCAGTACAGATGGGAACCCGTTTCCTGGTTGCGAAAGAAGCAATTGTACATGAAAACTATAAGGCAGCAGTAATTAAGGCAAAGGATATTGATTCTGCGGTAACCGGAATGAGCACCGGACACCCGGTTCGTTCCATTAAAAATCGTATGACCAAACAATATCTGAAGCTGGAGCAAAGCGGCGCAGACTTTATGGAATTGGAGAAGCTTACCTTAGGTTCTCTCCGCAATGCCGTAATGGATGGTGATGTAGTAAACGGTACCGTTATGGCAGGACAGATCGCAGGTCTTGTGAAAAAGGAACAGACCTGTGCAGAAATTATTCAGGAACTGATGGCAGAGGCGGGAGCGCTTCTTGGCCGCGAATAAAACAGAAAAAAGAAACAAAAGCAAAAAAAGCAGATTAAAGAAAGAGGCCGGATATGGGAAAGACAGCATTTATATTCCCCGGACAGGGGGCTCAGTATGTAGGCATGGGAAAAGATTTCCGTGACCGTTATGAAACCGCGAAAGCAGTGTATGCGTGTGCAGGAGAGGCGGTAGGTTTTTCGGTTGAGGATATTTGTTTTACGGAAAACGAAAAGATTAACATTACCGAGTATACGCAGATTGCAATGCTTGCAACAGAGGTTGCGATTCTGAGGGTTATGGAAGAGAAAGGGATAAAAGCCGATGTTTGTGCAGGGCTCAGTCTCGGGGAATATGGTGCATTGGCCGCTGCAAAGGTACTGGACGATAAGGCATTGTTTCAGTTGATTCGTAAGCGCGGTATCTTTATGCAGGATGCGTATCCGGTAGGGGGAGCCATGGCCGCAGTACTTGGCATGGACGGAGATAGAATCAGAGAGATATGCGAAGATACGGAAGGAATCGTATCGGTCGCTAACTATAATTGTCCCGGGCAGATTGTAATTACCGGAGAGGAAGGGGCTGTAGCAGCCGCATCCGCAAAACTTAGCGAAGCGGGAGCAAAAAGATGCATCCCTTTGAATGTCAGTGGACCGTTCCACTCGGCATTGCTGGAAGGTGCGGGTGAGATGCTTGGGAAAGAATTGGAGCAGTTTACGGTTGCTGCACCAAAGATTCCCTACATCACAAATGTTACAGCGCAATATGTAAATGACGCAGATGAAATTAAAGATTTACTTAAGAAACAGGTATCCTCTTCTGTGTGCTGGCAGCAAAGCATGGAGCGGATGATTGCGGATGGCGTGGATACCTTTATTGAAATCGGACCGGGAAAAACATTGACCGGATTTATGAAGAAGATTTCTAAAGATGTCAAAGTGATGAATGTGGATAAGGCAGAAGATTTGGAAAAAGTAATGGAGGAATTGGGATGTTAAGCGGAAAAGTTGCATTAGTGACAGGCGCAGGCAGAGGAATCGGCAAGGAAATTGCATTAACACTGGCCAAAAACGGAGCGACGGTCATTGTAAATTACAACGGCTCCAAAGAGCGGGCGGAAGAAGTGGTGCATCTTATTGAAGAAGCCGGCGGAGCGGCCAAGGCGATGCGTTGTAATGTGGCAGATGCGGCAGACTGCGATGCCATGATAAAGGAAATATTGGGCGAATATAAAAAGGTGGATATTCTTGTCAATAATGCGGGAATCACCAGAGACAACCTGCTTATGCGTATGTCGGAGGAGGATTTTGACGCCGTGCTGGATACCAATCTGAAGGGAGCATTCCACACCATTCAGATGCTTTCGAGATCCTTCCTTAAGAATCGCAGCGGAAAGATTATTAATATTTCATCTGTCAGCGGAGTTTTGGGGAATGCCGGACAGGCCAACTATTCTGCGTCTAAGGCAGGACTAATCGGACTTACCAAGAGTGTGGCGAGAGAATTTGCTTCCAGAGGAATTTGTGTCAATGCGGTAGCGCCTGGATTTATTAAAACAGAAATGACCGGTGCCATGGCAGAAGACGTGATTGAAAATGCCACTAAGGCGATTCCCATGGGACGTATGGGTGAGGCAAAAGACATTGCTGAGATGGTATTGTTTTTGGCAGGAAATCAGTCGGATTATATTACCGGACAGGTATTTTGCGTAGACGGCGGAATGGCGATTTAGTGCAGAGTAAAAAGGAGATTGTGTAATGAAGAAAAGAGTTGTAGTCACCGGTCTTGGAGCGGTAACCCCCATTGGAAATAATGTGGATGACTTTTGGAATGGTGTAAAAGAAGAACGAATCGGTTTTGGTCCGATTACGGGGTTTGATACAACCGAATACAAATGTAAACTCGCAGCAGAGGTTAAGGACTATGATCCTTTACTTGCTATGGATAAGAAGGCGGCGAAGCGTATGGAACGGTTTTGCCAGTTTGCGGTTTCGGCGGCCAAAGAAGCGCTGGAAGATGCCGGAATTGAAATGGAAAAAGAAGATGCGTATCGCGTAGGCTGCGCCGTGGGAAGCGGTATCGGAAGTCTACAGGCAATTGAACGTGAACATGACCGATTGAAGGAGAAAGGTCCGTCCAAAGTAGGACCGCTCTTTGTCCCGCTTATGATTTCCAATATGGCAGCAGGAAATGTGAGCATTGCTTTTGGATTAAAAGGAAAAAGCATTAACGTGGTGACGGCATGTGCCACCGGTACCAATTCCATTGGCGAGGCGTTCCGTACCATTCAGTACGGCGATGCGGATGTAATGGTGGCCGGCGGAACGGAAAGCAGCATTACCCCTATTGGCATCTCCGGATTTACGGCGCTTACTGCATTGTCTTCTTCTGAAGACCCGACCCGTTGCTCCATTCCCTTTGATAAAGACCGCAGCGGATTTGTCATGGGCGAAGGTGCCGGCGTAGTTATTTTGGAAGAATTGGAACATGCGAAAAAACGTGGTGCAAAGATTTACGCAGAGGTGGTAGGATACGGCTGTTCTTCTGATGCATTTCATATTACCTCACCGGCAGAAGACGGTGCCGGCGCGGCATGTGCAATGAAAAATGCAGTGAAAGATGCCGGCGCGGACCTTACGGACATTACTTATATCAATGCCCACGGCACCAGCACCCATCACAATGACCTCTTTGAAACAAGAGCCATTAAACTGGCTTTTGGTGATCACGCGGCAAATATCAAAATCAATTCCACCAAATCTATGGTGGGGCATTTGCTGGGGGCAGCCGGCGCGGTGGAATTTATCACCTGCGTAAAAGAAATGGAAAATGATTTTATCCACAGAACTGTAGGGCTTACGGAATCTGAAGAAGAACTGGATTTGAATTACTGTAAAACGAGTTATCAGGAAGAGGTGCAGTATGCCCTTAGTAACTCCCTTGGCTTTGGCGGACATAACAGCAGTATTTTGATTAAAAAATATACGGAATAAAAGGAATCGAAAGGATAGGCAAAGAATATGGCAGTATATAGTGCAAAGGAAATTTTGGAAATTATTCCCCACAGACATCCCTTTATGCTTTTGGATACCATTGAGGAGCTGGAACCGGGAGTTCGCGCAGTAGGAAAAAAATGTGTCAGCTTTAATGAGCCTTTTTTTGCGGGGCATTTTCCGGGAAATCCGGTAATGCCCGGCGTGCTTATTATTGAAGCGCTTGCCCAGACCGGCGCGGTGGCACTCCTTGGTCTTCCGGAATGGAAGGGAAAGACGGCGTACTTTGTGGGAATTGATAAGGCCAGATTCAAACAAAAAGTGCTTCCCGGAGATGTGCTTATGTTAGAGACCAAGATTGTGAAATTAAAAGGCCCCATCGGCATCGGCGAAGCAGTGGCTTCGGTAGACGGAAAAGTTGTGGCAAAGGCCGAACTTTCTTTTGCCATCGGGGAATAAAAAGCATTGTATGGAAGTAAGAGAGGTAAGTAAGAATGCAGCTTGGAAAGGGAAAAGAAGAAGATTACATCAAATGTCCCAAATGCGGCAAGATGATAGAAAAGAGCCGCGTTATCAAAAAGAAATATGTATGCTATGAATGCGGCGGTTATTTTCGGGTTCGTACCAATAACCGTATCCGTATGGTGGCAGATTTAAATACCTTTGAACCCTGGTTTGAAGATATGCCGGTAAGCAATCCCCTGTCTTACGAAGGCTATGAAGAAAAACTGGAGGAAACCAGAGCAAAGACCGGTTTGAAGGAAGCGGTTACCGTAGGAAAGTGTAAAGTTTTTGGAGAAGAAGCGGTGCTTGGCGTCTGTGATGCCAGATTTATGATGGCCAGTATGGGCCACGTGGTAGGGGAGAAAATTACCCGTGCCATTGAAAAAGCAACGCAGCTGAAATTGCCCGTATTTTTGTTTTGCTGTTCCGGCGGAGCAAGAATGCAGGAGGGGATTGTGTCTTTGATGCAGATGGCAAAGACCTCTGCAGCGATTAAAAAGCACGGCGATGCCGGTCTTTTGTACTGCTCTATTTTGACGGACCCCACCACCGGCGGCGTAACTGCCAGCTTTGCGATGCTGGGAGATATTATTATGGCAGAGCCCGGGGCATTGATTGGCTTTGCAGGTCCCAGGGTAATTAAGCAGACCATCGGACAGGAACTGCCGGAAGGATTCCAGACTGCGGAATTTTTGGTGGAACACGGAATCATTGACGGTATTGTGAAGCGTGAAAATTTAAAGAAGACCATTTATTTTCTGATTAAAACCCATCAGTGTAAGGAGGGCAATTATGCCGCTTACAGTGACAACGTGGATTTTCATTTTGAACTCAGTGAAACCTTAAAGGAACGCAGCTGGTATGCACTTCCAAGAACTGCTTGGGAAAAGGTAAAGGCAGTCCGTACTGTGGACCGGCCTTCTGCCAGCGATTACATTCCTCATATTTTTGATTTCTTCGTGGAAGCGCACGGAGACAGAAGTTTTAAAGACGACGGAGCAATTGTGGGCGGTCTTGCCTTTATTGACGGCCAGCCGGTCACCATCATTTCCGATGAAAAGGGAAAAGATTTTAAGGAATGCCAAAACCGTAATTTTGGTATGCCCATGCCGGAAGGCTATCGTAAGGCCCTTCGCCTTATGAAGCAGGCAGAGAAATTCAATCGTCCCATCATTAGTTTTGTAAATACACCGGGAGCCTTCTGCGGCATCGAAGCGGAAGAGAGAGGTCAGGGCGAAGCCATTGCCAGAAACTTACTGGAGATGTCCGGCTTAAAAGTTCCCGTGCTTTGCATTTTGATTGGCGAAGGCGGCAGCGGCGGTGCACTGGCCACAGCAGTAGGAAATGAAGTGTGGATGATGGAAAATGCCACCTACTCCATTTTGTCACCGGAAGGTTTCGCTTCCATTTTGTGGAAAGATTCCAACCGTGCCAAGGAAGCCAGTGAAGTGATGAATATCACGGCGCAGGATTTAAAGAGACTGGGCATTATTGAAAAAATTATCCCGGAATTTGGCGGAGCGGACCGGAAGACCAAGGAAGCCATTGCCGGATACATGAAGGAAAACATCAAAACGTTTTTGGAAAAATACGACGGAAAAACCGGCGCGGAAATTGCCGAAGAAAGATACCAAAGATTCCGTGAGTATTAAGATTTCCTCATGAGCGGCCATGAAAATAATGGAGGAGTTTAGTTGATGAATACAAAGATAACCGGTACCGGAAGTTTCCTGCCGGAGAAAATCGTGACAAATTTTGATATGGAAAAATTGGTGGATACCCAGGATGCCTGGATTCGGGAGAGAACCGGCATTGCAAGCCGTCACATATCCACCGGAGAAACCGTATCTTCCATTGCGGCAAAAGCGGCAAAAGAAGCCCTTTTGATGGCGGGAAAACAGCCGGGAGAGGTGGAGATGATTATTGTTGCTACCTGTTCTCCGGAAATGTTACTCCCCTGCTGCGCCTGCCAGGTGCAGAGCATTTTGGGGTGCAGTAATGCGGTGGCATTTGATTTGAATGCGGCATGTTCCGGGTTTTTGTTTGCCTTAAATGCGGCTACGGCGTACATTAAAACGGGTTTATACAAGAATGCATTGGTTATCGGCGCGGAAGTGCTTTCCAAAATCGTAGACTGGACGGACCGTTCCACCTGTGTGCTTTTCGGAGACGGTGCAGGTGCGGCCTTTTTGGAGGCGACGGAGGAAGAGAATATAGGAATGCTTAGTCTTTCGCAGGGCTCTGACGGAGCAAGAGGCATGGTGCTGGCCTGCGAGGACAGGGATGTGGTAAATCCGTTTACGGAAAAGAAGGAGCAAATTCTGCCGGGATATGTTACAATGAACGGACAGGAAGTGTATAAATTTGCGGTGCGTCAGGTGCCGGCCAGCATCTTGGATGCGCTAAATAAGGCAAATCTTACGGTGGAAGAGATTGACCATTTTGTGTTGCATCAGGCCAACATCCGCATCATTGAAGCGGTAGCAAAACGGTTAAAGGTTCCTATGGATAAGTTTCCTACCAATTTGGAACGGGTAGGAAATATGTCCTCTGCCACCATTCCGGTTCTCTTAGACGAAATAAACAGAGCCGGCAAATTAAAAAAAGGAGACAAGCTGGTGATGTCCGGCTTTGGCGCAGGACTCACCTACGGAGCCGGCGTATATATCTGGGGATAAGAGTTAAGCAATATAGGCAAAGAAAGGCAAGATTTTTATGGCAAAGAATACAAACCGTAAGCTGAATGAACTGTTGGTAAATTTGTTTCGTACCGTAATGGATTCCGAGGCGAAAGCGGTAATTACAGAAGAATTTAAAGATATATCTAATAACGATATGCATATTATCGAGGCGATTGATATTCAGGAACCGAGAAGGATGTCGGAAATTGCAAAACGGCTTTCGGTAACGGTGGGGACTTTGACGACCAATATGAATAACTTGGAGGATAAGGGGTATATTGTCCGGGAGAGAAGCACCGAAGATAAGCGTGTGGTGCTGGTGAGTCTTACGGAAAAAGGGAGAAAAGCTTTTTTCCACCACAGGGATTTTCATAAAAAAATGATTAAGTCCATCGTAAGCGATTTGGAAGAAGAAGAGATGAAAGTTCTGATCCGATGTTTGCAAAAGTTAGAGGTCTTTTTTGATAATCCGGTTTAAACGGGAAAAGGGATAATGTTTTTCGAAAGGGAAAATGCGTTATCTCTTTTTTAATTGTTCTGAAAAAAATGCAAAACAGTATCCGCACTTGCGATAAATGCGTTGCAAAACCATTTTTGCTATGTTAGAATAGAAACGGTCGACAGTGACAAAAGCATAAGCCATTCGCTGGACTTGTGAGTCACAGCAAGAGGCTAAAAATATAATCAATGGAGGAAAAAAAGATGTCAAAAAAAATAGTTTTGGCAGGCGCATGCCGTACTGCAATCGGAACTATGGGTGGAGCTCTTTCCACAACACCGGCTGCTGAGCTCGGTTCAATCGTTATTAAAGAGGCTTTAAACAGAGCAGGAGTTAAGCCGGAAAGTGTAGATCATGTATACATGGGTTGTGTAATCCAGGCTGGTCTCGGACAGAATGTTGCTCGTCAGGCTTCCATCAAGGCAGGTCTTCCTATTGAAACCCCTGCAGTTACCGTGAACGTAGTGTGCGGTTCCGGTCTTAACTGTGTAAATATGGCAGCACAGATGATTCAGGCAGGCGATGCAGATATCGTTGTTGCAGGTGGTATGGAAAATATGTCCATGGCTCCTTACGCAATGATGAACGGCCGTTACGGATACAGAATGAACAACGGAACCTTGGTTGATACCATGGTAAACGATGCTCTTTGGGATGCATTCAACAATTATCACATGATTCAGACAGCAGACAATATCTGTGAAGATCCCCGTTGGAATCTTTCCAGAGAAGAACTGGATGCATTTGCTGTAAAGAGCCAGGAAAAGGCAGCAGCAGCACAGGCAGCAGGCAAATTCAAAGATGAAATCGTTCCCGTAGAAGTTAAGAAGAAAAAAGAAGTTGTTGTAGTAGATACAGACGAAGGACCTCGTCCCGGAACAACTATGGAAGGTCTTGCAAAACTTCGTGCAATCAACAAAGACGGTAAGGTTACTGCAGGTAACGCTTCCGGTATCAACGATGGTGCAGCAGCAGTTGTTGTTATGAGCGAAGAAAAAGCAAAAGAACTCGGTATTACACCGATGGCTACCTGGGTTGCAGGCGCACTTGGTGGTGTAGATCCTTCTATCATGGGTATCGGACCTGTTGCTTCTACCAAGAAAGTTCTTGCTAAGACAGGCCTTACTATGGATGATTTTGATTTGATTGAGGCAAACGAAGCATTCGCAGCACAGTCTCTTGCAGTCGCAAAAGACCTTGGATTTAACTCTGAAGTGCTCAATGTAAACGGTGGTGCCATTGCACTTGGTCACCCGGTTGGTGCTTCCGGATGCCGTATCCTCGTTACCCTTCTTCACGAGATGCAGAAGCGTGATGCGAAGAGAGGTCTTGCTACTCTTTGTATCGGTGGCGGAATGGGCTGCTCTACAGTTGTAGAAAAATACGAAGCATAATAGACAGCATTGATAGAAGTTCCAGACGAAGTGTTGGGACTTCTATCCTTGTATAAAAAACTTACCCAAAAGTCTAAAAATTCAAAAAGAAAGAGAGAAAAAGACATGGATTTTATCGTTTATGAACAGAAAGGTGCCGTTGGTGTGATTACCATCAACCGCGAAAAAGCTTTGAACGCATTAAATTCTCAGGTTTTGGAAGAGTTGGATGCAACTCTTGACGCTGTAGATTTGAACGCAGTACGTTGTCTTATCTTAACCGGCGCAGGCTCCAAATCCTTCGTTGCAGGTGCAGACATCGGAGAGATGAGCACTCTCACAAAGGCTGAAGGCGAAGCATTCGGAAAGAAAGGAAATGACGTATTCCGTAAATTGGAAGTATTCCCTATCCCCGTTATCGCTGCAGTGAACGGATTTGCACTTGGTGGCGGATGCGAAATCGCAATGAGCTGTGACATCAGAATTTGTTCTGACAACGCAGTATTCGGCCAGCCGGAAGTAGGTCTTGGAATTACACCCGGATTTGGCGGTACACAGAGACTTGCAAGACTTGTAAGCCCGGGAATGGCAAAACAGCTCATCTACACAGCACGCAACATCAAAGCAGACGAAGCTTACCGCATCGGCCTTGTAAATGCTGTTTATACCCAGGAAGAACTTATGCCTGCAGCAGAAAAGATGGCAGCAGGTATTGCAAAGAATGCTCCTATCGCAGTTCGTAACTGCAAGAAAGCAATCAACGACGGACTTCAGGTTAATATGGATGAAGCAATCGTAATTGAAGAAAAATTGTTTGGTGACTGTTTCGAAACAGAAGACCAGAAATACGGAATGGCATTCTTCCTTGACAAAAACAAAGAAAAAGTGAAAGAGCCGTTCAAGAACTGCTAATGAAAAACGTTAAGTAAAAAAGCTTAAACATATATTTAAGGAGGAACAAAAATGAAAGTTGGTATTATCGGTGCAGGAACCATGGGTTCCGGAATTGCACAGGCATTTGCAATGACAGACGGTTATGAAGTATGCCTTTGCGATATCAAAGAAGAATATGCAGAAGGCGGAAAAGCAAAAATCCAGAAGAACATGAATTTCCTTGTTTCTAAGGAAAAGATTACCCAGGAAAAAGCAGACGAAATCATGGGCAAAATCACAACCGGTCTCAACGCAATCTGTACAGACTGCGATTTGATCGTAGAAGTTGCTCTTGAAAAATTGGAAATCAAACAGAGCATTTTCAAAGAACTTATGGGAATCGTTAAGAAAGATTGTATGTTTGCTTCCAACACATCTTCTCTTTCCATCACAAAGATTGGCGAAGGATTGGACAGACCTATGATCGGTATGCACTTCTTCAATCCTGCAGACAGAATGAAATTGGTAGAAGTTATCAAGGGTGAAAACACACCTCAGGAAATGGTAGATAAGATTAAAGCAATCGCTACCGAAATCGGAAAGACTCCCGTTGAAGTTAAGGAAGCTCCCGGATTCGTAGTTAACAGAATTTTGATCCCTATGATCAACGAAGCAATCGGTGTATTGGATGCAGGAACTGCTTCAGCAGAAGATATCGACGTAGCTATGCAGCTTGGTGCATCTCACCCCATGGGACCCCTTCACCTTGGTGATTTGATTGGTCTTGATATCTGCCTTGCTATCATGGAAGTTCTTTACAACGAAACCAAAGACGAGAAGTACGCTCCTCAGCCTCTTCTTAAGAAAATGGTTGCTGATGGTAAACTTGGAAAGAAAACCGGCGCAGGTTTCTTTGATTACTCTAAATAAGAAAAGATTAAATTATAATTAATGGAGGAATAAAAATCATGGATTTTATGTTGAGCAAAGAACATGAGATGGCAAGAACTCTGTTCAAAGAATTCGCTGAAAACGAAGTTAAGCCTCTCGCTCAGGAGATTGACGAGCAGCACAGATTCCCCAGAGAAACTGTTGATAAATTAGCAAAATACGGTTTCCTCGGAATTCCTGTTCCCAAGGAGTACGGCGGACAGGGTTGTGATCCTTTGACATACGCTATGTGTGTTGAAGAAATGTCTAAAGTATGCGGTACAACAGGTGTTATCATTTCTGCACATACTTCCCTTTGTCTTGATCCCATCATGACATTCGGTACAGAAGAACAGAAACAGAAATATGCAGTACCCCTTGCAAAAGGTGAAAAACTTGGTGCATTCGGTCTTACTGAGCCCGGAGCAGGTACTGACGCACAGGGACAGCAGACAAAGGCTGTACTTGATGGTGATGAGTGGGTTCTTAACGGATCTAAGTGCTTTATCACAAACGGTAAAGAAGCTGACGTTTATATCGTTATCGCTGTTACCGGCAAGATTGAAAAACGCGGTAAGATTCAGAAAGAGATTTCTGCATTTATCGTAGAAAAAGGAACACCCGGATTTACTTTCGGAACAAAAGAAAACAAGATGGGTATCTGCGCTTCTTCTACCTACGAGTTGATCTTCACAGATTGCCGTATCCCGAAGGAAAACTTACTCGGACAGAAGGGTAAAGGATTTGGTATCGCAATGCATACTCTTGATGGCGGACGTATCGGTATCGCTGCTCAGGCACTTGGTATTGCAGAAGGCGCTTTGGAAACAACCATCAACTATGTAAAAGAAAGAAAACAGTTCGGACGTGCTATCGGACAGTTCCAGAATACACAGTTCCAGCTTGCTGACATGGCTACCAAAGTTGAAGCTGCTAAGCTCCTTGTTTACAAGGCTGCTATGGCAAAAGCAACGCAGAAGTCTTACTCTGTAGAAGCTGCTATGGCAAAACTTTACGCTGCAGAAGTAGCTATGGAAGTTACAACCAAGTGTGTTCAGTTACACGGTGGATACGGATACATCAAAGAATACAATGTAGAACGTATGATGCGTGATGCAAAGATTACAGAAATCTACGAAGGAACTTCAGAAGTTCAGCGTATGGTTATTTCTGCTAACATTTTGAAATAGGAGGAAAGATATCGTGAAAATCATCGTTTGTATTAAACAGGTTCCGGATACCAAGGGCGGTGTTAAATTTAACCCCGATGGAACTCTTGACAGAGGCGCAATGCTCGCTATCATGAATCCGGATGATAAAGCAGGATTAGAAGCTGCTCTTCGTATTAAAGATGCAACAGGTGCAGAAGTAACTGTATTGACTATGGGTCTTCCCAAAGCAGCAGATGTACTTCGTGAAGCAATCGCTATGGGTGCAGACAAAGGTATTCTTGTAACAGACAGAGTACTTGGTGGTGCTGATACATGGGCAACCTCTACAACCATTGCAGGTGCAATCAGAAACTTAGAATATGATTTAATTATCACAGGTCGTCAGGCTATCGACGGTGATACCGCTCAGGTAGGACCTCAGATTGCAGAACACCTTGGACTTCCCGTAATTTCCTACGCACAGGATATCAAAGTGGAAGGTGACAAAGTTGTTGTTCAGCGTCAGTATGATGACAGATATCATGTATTGGAAGCTCAGATGCCTTGTCTTGTGACAGCACTTTCTGAATTAAATGAGCCTCGTTACATGACTCCCGGCGGAATCTTCGATGCTTGTAAAGCAGAGATTACTACCTGGGGAAGAGCTGACCTTAAGGATGTTGATGATGCTAACCTCGGTCTTGCAGGTTCTCCTACCAAGATTGCAAAAGCATCTGACAAAGTTCGTAAGGGTGCAGGAGAAAAGGTTACTCCCGATTCTCCCGATGAGGCAGTAGATTACATCGTAAGTAAATTAAAAGAGAAACATGTTATCTAAAATAAATAGGAAAAGTGGTGAATAAGATGAATTTAGAAGAATATAAGGGCGTGTATGTCTTTGCACAGCAGGTAGATAATGAAATTAGCGGCATTGCATTCGAATTGCTCGGAAAAGCAAAAGAATTGGCTGCTCCTTTGAACACAGATGTTACAGCAGTATTGATCGGTTCCGGCGTAATGGGTCTTGCTGACCAGCTCGCTGAATACGGCGCTGACAAGGTTATCGTAGTTGATGATCCTGAATTGAAAGAGTACAGAACAGAGCCTTACGCTCATGCACTCGCATCTGTAATTAACGAATACAAACCGGACATCATGTTGGTTGGTGCAACAGCAATCGGTAGAGATTTAGGTCCTACTGTTTCTGCAAGAGTTGCTACCGGTCTTACAGCAGACTGTACCGTACTTGAAATCGGTGATTTCCCCTTGGTGGCAATCCCCGGTAAAGAAGATGAGCAGAAGCACAATCAGCTTCTTATGACTCGTCCCGCATTTGGTGGTAACACAATCGCTACCATCGCTTGCCCCAACACAAGACCTCAGATGGCTACCGTTCGTCCCGGTGTTATGCAGAAGATTGAGCCGATTGCAGGTGCAAAAGCAAATGTAATCGAATTCAATCCCGGATTTACACCTAACAACAAATACGTAACCATCAAAGAAGTTGTTAAGGCAGTTTCTGATACCGTAGATATCATGGATGCTAAGATTTTGGTATCCGGTGGTCGTGGTGTTGGTTCCCCTGAAAACTTCAAATTGCTTGAAGATTTGGCAGAAGCACTGGGCGGAACCGTTAGCTGCTCTCGTGCAGTTGTTGATTCCGGTTGGAAGCCTCGTGAATTGCAGGTAGGACAGACCGGTAAGACCGTTCGTCCCAATGTATATTTCGCAATCGGTATTTCCGGTGCTATTCAGCACGTAGCAGGTATGGAAGAATCTGACATCATCGTTGCAATCAACAAAGATGAAGATGCTCCTATCTTTGATGTAGCTGATTACGGTATCGTAGGAGATTTGAACAAAATCCTTCCTTCCCTTACCGCGCAGATCAAAGAAGCTATGGCTGCAAAATAATGAAATAAAAATAGGTAATTTTTGGGAAGAAGCCATAAATTTTTATGGCTTCTTTCGTATTATATACAGATGCATTTATTTCAATTGTATATCAGAAAAGGGGAGGAAATTTGGATGCGTAAAAGTATTATTTATGGATTGCTTCTGATGCTGACGTTGTTACTTTGCTCTTGTAACACCAACACCGATTCTGCAGACGTTTCTGCAGCAGAGCCACCAGCAGGTACTTTTGAAGAAGAGCCACCGGTAGATGTTTTGGAAGAAGAGCCGCCCACGGATGTTTCCGTGAATGACAGTGACAATTCCGATGTTATTTCTGACTATGGCAGGGAGCAGATGGAACTTTTTGAATTAGTACAGGGGAAATGGATTTGTGAAACCGAAGCCGCATATATCGATATTTACTTAGCGGAAGATGCGGAATATGACTGGGATTATGAAATTAGAATGGGTTATAACCCGGATGTGCATGTATACGGATATGAGCTCTACGACTTCGTCACATTTGAAGCCGGTGTTCCGCACTCTGTTAATCCACCGGAAGATGGTATTTTGGCAAATGAAACGGCGGTATGTTTTAATTCCCGATATGGTGAATTTTCGATACTCGGTTTGTTGGTTGTGGACAATGAACGTCAGTATATCAAATATCAACCGGATAACATCGAGGGCTGGTATACCTTTTACCCATATGAAAGCGAAATGGATATCAATGAGTATATTTATTCTCAGCCTCAATAAAGTTTATTGTGAAGGAAGAAAAAGTAGGCGCCTCAGTAATCTGAGGCGCTGTTTTTTGGTTCAAGGGAAATCGGTAAATTTGATGTTATGTTGCTGACACCAATTTTTCATATACATATAAAAGTCCGTGTAATTGTGATATTCCATAGGTTTGTTTTGGGGCTGGTGGGTTTTGTCTCCGACAACATAGGCGGGGGAATATAATCCGCACATGATATAGAGCATTCTATGGTTTAAATTCCCGTCACTTTGCAAGGATGTGGAATTGGGAATTGTTAATCGTATTTCTGTAATTACATCAGCTGAGATATAGCGCTCGTCTGCTTTTATTCCGTCTTGCTCTAAGTGAAGCGTTTGTAATCGTCGTTTGCTCATCTTTACTATAGAATAAATACAGAGAAAGGGTGTCAAGGTGGTAAGAGCGAGAAGATAATAGCCTAACCGAAAACCAAAATGATAGACACCATAGAGCAGAAAACAGGTTAATATGATAAGAAAAATGTTTCCGATCACACTGGAAGGATACCAGGAAGTAGAAAATGTAAAATGCATGGCAGGAAAATCCGATTGCATGGCCTGTTGCTGAATTGATGTTTGCTGCATATGCTGTTCCGGCAGAGAACATTCTATTCCGGAATCGGGTGCAATACCGGTCCCCATGCTTGCAGGTTCCGAACCCGCTTGCTGTCCTGCCGGAAGGGTAGGATCCAGTTGGAAATTTGGCACAGCATTGCTTGGCGCAGAAAAATCCGAAAGAACACCCCGCTCCCGCAAGGAACGAATGTCATTTAACATCATGGTAAAAGAAGCATTTGCAACAAAACATCCTTCTTTGTGCTGCCGGTTTTGTTTTTTCTTGAAAACTAAGGTGGGGATATGGTCAGTGTCTACGAAAGGCAAAAAAGCCGGCGTGTAATCCCCCTGAATGAAATCCCTATAAGGAAAAAACTTGTGCATATCGCCATACCGATAAAAGGAAATCCCGTTGGGAGTGACGCGGATGGTTTCTTCACCTTCATAAATCATAAAGGCGGTATGGAACAGAATAATAACGATGTAGCATGCCAAAAGAAAAGGCATCTTGTAGCCGGCAATTCCCGGAATATTTCGTACCGGCAAGGTGAAGAACGAAATGAAAATAATCGGGAGAAGAAGTCTTGTGAAAAAAGAGGAGAGATAGTATATGGAGATGGTATTATAATCCCGGCAGGTCGAAGAATTGGTAATGTAGGGGATATGCTTTTGCGGCTCCTCATCCAACCGGTCATAAATATATACGATGAGGGATATCAGGCATACCGGTATTGTGACAGCCAAAAGAATCACCAGTGAGACGGTTCTGGCCTGGGTCATTTTGTAGGAATCAAAATAGAGCGCCATGAAAGCCATCAGCAGCGAAATCAAGAAAAATCCCCAAGATAAAAATTTAGAAATAAATGATGTCATAGAATTCCCGTTTCCTTTGTAAAAAATATCTGTCCTCGCAAAGGGAGGCAACTTTATTTTGACACACGATGAGATGACGTGTCAATGTTTCGAATAAGATAAAACTGCTTTTTGTCTGAATGTGAAATTAAGGTATAAAAACGGTTGAAATTTTAAGAAAAAGAAAGTGATATTATAGAAATGAAGATTTCCGCATTTATGGTATAATAAAAATATAGCAAAAAAAAACGAAACGGAGCAAACAATGTTGAAAATATTCTTAACCGGAGATAATCATATCGGATTAAAATACGCGAGCCACAGTGCGGGGGATGTTTTGTGTAAAAAAAGAATAGATGCCTTTGAGGGAATGGTGCAAAAGGCCAATGACGAGGAATGCGACCTTTTTGTGGTGGCAGGAGATTTGTTTGAAAATACCGGCGGCGTGGCTAAGAGGGATATCAAGACGCTTGTGGAGATGCTTTCCCGTTTCCGGGGAACGGTAGCGGTGCTTCCGGGCAATCATGATTATTACGACCCGGATGTAAATGTGTGGGCTACTTTTGCGGACGCCATGGCACCCTATGATAATATTTTGCTTTTGACGAAGTACATGCCCTACACGCTTTCTGTGGGAGAGGATAAGGTGATTCTTTATCCGGCCCATTGTACCACTTTGCATTCAGAGCCCGGGAAAAACAATCTGGGATGGATGAAGGAAATTGAGATAAACGAAGATGCATATCACATCGGGATTGCCCACGGTGCGGTAGAAGGCGAGACCATAGACAAAGAGGGAGCCTATTTTCTTATGAGCCGGGAGGAGTTGGAGGCTATTCCCATGGACGTGTGGCTTCTTGGGCATACCCATGTGCCCTTTCCGCGTAGTTTCCGGGAGAATACATGGACTGCGGGAGAGCGGATATTTAATGCCGGCACCCATGTGCAGACGGATGTGTCCTGCAATACGGAGGGCGTGTGTTTTATCATTGAAATTAACGAGCAAAAAGAAGTAAAGGCTGAGAACTATGTATCCGGTAATGTTCGATTTTATCGCAAGACCATCCCGCTTTCTGAGGGTGAGATGGAACGGAAATTGCAGGAGGAGCTGAAAAACATCGGAGATGAATCCGTGGTGGATTTGATTTTGACCGGGGCGGTGTCGGAGGAGGAATATAATAGCCGTCATGCCATGCTGGAAAAAATGCTAGGCCGTTTTATTGAAGGAACCTACCGGGACGGTGCACTTACCAGACGGATTACAAAGGAACTGATTGCTGAGGAGTTTTCGGAGACTTCCTTTTTGGCAGGACTGCTTACGAAACTTTTGAGTGAGCCGAAGGAGGCGCAGCTGGCCTATGATTTGATTCAGACTTTGAAGGGAGGAAAGTAGAATGCAGATAAAAAAAGTATCCTGCGAACAATTTGCAGGGCTTCTGGATTTTGAAGCAGAATTCAAAGACGGAATCAATGTGTTACAGGGAAAGAACGAGAGCGGTAAGAGCACCGTGGTAAATCTATTGTCCAGGACGTTGTTTCAGGATTCCAAAATTGACCGTAGAAGTAACAAAGAATTTATGGACAATTTCTTCCCGGTGGCACGGAAAAACGGTGGCAAGGCCGGGGACTTCATAGACGGAAAAGTTGTGTTTGAAACAAAAAACGGAACATTTGCGCTGGAAAAAGAGTGGGGAAAGGAACCGGTTTGTAAGCTTCGGACGCCGGACGGAATTGTAAAGGATGCTGCCGCTATTGCGGAAATTCTAAGGCAGGAACTGCTCTATGGGGAAGGTGTTTATGCAGACCTTTTATTGACCACCCAGAGAAATTCCGATGCTTCTCTTCGAATGCTTATGGATGCTACAAAGCCGTCCGCATCCAAAAAAGAACTTGCTGAGGCGGTGACCGCGGCATTTGCAGAAGGTGACGGAATCGGAACGGAGGCCATTGAGCAGGGGATACTGGAAAAAATAGAAGAACTTGCCGGAAGGCATTGGGATGAAGAGCGGGATATGCCGGCAAAGAAGTCCGGCGGCGGCCGTTGGGACAAGCAAAAAGGAACTGTTTTGGAGGCGTATTATGCCTGGGAAGATGCGTCGGCGCAACTGGAAGAACAGGAACGATTGGAAACAGCAGTAGACCGAAGTACGGTAAAATATTCCCAAAAAGAGGAGGAGGCCCGGGCGGCGGAAACAGCGTATAGGCAGTTTCGGGAAGTGGAAAGTTTGTTAACTAAGCGGGGGGATTTGGAAAACCGCCGAAAGCATTTGCAGTCCGATGTGTCCGACCGGGAAGAGGACGGGAAGAAGTGGCCGGAGCTGATTTTGAAATTAAATGAAGCCCGGAAATTACAGCAGGAAGAGGTGGATTGTAAGGCGCTGGAGGTTTTCTCCGTTGCAAAAAAATTAAAGGACGAAGAGACGAAACAAAAAAGTGAATTGGAACGAATGGTTTGTCCGGCAGAACAGGAAATTAAGGACGCAAAAACCGCCCGGAAAGAAATTACGAAGCTGGAAAACCGATTGTGCGGAATGAATTTGCAGGCGGCTGTGAAGTTATACGACGGACACTGCATGGAGATGACAATTCTCCGTACCGGTGAAAAGGTAGATTTTACGGATGGCGCGGCAATTACGGAAGCAGTGAAACTGTGTATCCCCGGCGTGATGGAGATGGAACTTTCACCGGCGGATGTGGATGCTGCCCTGGTGCAGCGTGAGATAGAAAAGTACAGAGCGGAACTTTCGGGAATTTTGGGAAAATACAAGGCGGAGGGACCGGAGGAGTTAGAGTCTCTTGCCGCCGCGTATAAAGATAAGCAGCGGGAGTGCCGTGCGGCAGAAGAGAAACTTTCCAATTTGCCGGGAGGCGTATCCTACGAGGAGGCCGAGGCAGCAGCGGTTGCAGTTATTGGCACGCCGAGAGAAAAAACTGCGCTAGATGAGAAAATCCGGGAACTGTGCAACGGAAAAAATATTGCGGCCTTTGTAACGGAATGCGAAACAAAAATTGCAGATTTGAAAGAACGCTACGAAAGTGAGGAACTGCTTCAGACCAGGACGAGGGAACTTTTGGAAGAAATTTCCAAAGTGGAAAAGGAACTTGCGGCTGCGGGTGAGATTCCGGAGAAATATCGGGAGATTTCCGATGCGGGGGCATATCTTCAGGAACTGGAGCTAAGGCATAAAGAAGCGCAACAAGCCAGGGAGGATGCGGTAAAAGAAAAGGCATCGGCAGTAAGTCTGTTGGAAAACTTTACACAAAAGAAGGAAAACGACCCTTACGAAGAGGTGGAGAAAACCCACCGTGAATTTATACAACAAAAGCAGTTATTAAGTCATTGGCGCCATATTTTGGAGGTGTTTTATGAGGAAAAGACTGCGCTAAAGGACAACCCGCTGGAAGATTTGGCGGAGAAATTTGCCCGGTATGTAAATGTGATTTCCGGAGGATGTGTTGCCTCGGAATTTCCGGAGGACGGAAAATTTGACATGCAGATTTTTTGCAGAGAGCGCAGAATGGATTACGGAAAACTGTCGGAAGGAACCAAGGAAACGGTATCTTT
This sequence comes from Lachnospiraceae bacterium, assembly GCA_015057055.1. Taxonomy (GTDB): domain Bacteria; phylum Bacillota; class Clostridia; order Lachnospirales; family Lachnospiraceae; genus NK4A136. Next base: position 33,235 of record SVFE01000022.1, read on the forward strand.
GGCGTTTCGCCTGGCGGTGCTGGAGTATCTGTTCCCGGAAGGGGGCGGTGTTGCGGTATTGGATGACCCATTTGCCAATATGGATGGGGAACGCACGGCGCAGTCAGTTGCTCTTTTGAAAGAGTTTGGCGCCCGGCATCAGGTGATTGTACTTACCTGCAAGGAAGAGTATCCAAAGCTTCTTGGCGGAAACATCGTCCGGCTTTAGCATCCTTGCATTTTACGAAGGTTTGTGCTATGATTTCTGTCGTGGATGTATTACGCAAAATAGCCCGAACAGGGCAACAAAAATAAATGTGAGGTGTAGACAAATGAGTAAGAGTTTTGATGATTTGCTCTCCAAAGTATCCGGATGTAGCAAGAAAAAAGTTTCTGTTGCGGTGGCACAGGACGGACCGGTTTTGGAAGCGGTGGAAGAAGCAAGAGTAAGAGGAATTGCAGATGCAGTTTTGGTAGGGGATGTATCTTTGATGCAGCCTATTGCAGATGAACTCGGAATTGATTTGGGCAACTATGAAGTGATTGATGAAAAGGATATGGTTACTGCTGCAAGAAAGGCAGTAGAACTTGTACACAACGGCGAAGCGGATATGTATATGAAAGGATTGATTGATACCAAATCCTTCCTTAAGAGCGTATTGGACAAAGAAGTCGGCCTTCGTACCGACAAAACCCTTTCTCACGTATGCGTATTTGACGTAATGAATCATGAAGGACTTTTGTTCCTTACGGATGTAGCATTTCTTCCTTACCCTACGTTGGAAGAGAAGGTCAGCATCATTGAAAATACAGTAGAAATTGCACATGCCTGCGGAATCGAAAATCCCAAGGTAGCACCCATTGCGGCAGTAGAAGTTGTAAATCCGAAAATGCCGGTTACCGTGGAAGCGGCAGAACTTACCAAAATGTGTGAAGAAGGAAAGATTACCGGTTGTATCGTAGACGGACCGTTGTCTTTGGACCTTGCAATTGACCGCGAGGCTGCAAAGCATAAGGGCGCAGAAGGTCGTAAGATTGTCGGCGATGCAGATATTTTACTTTTCCCGGACATTCATGCAGGAAACATTACATATAAAGCATTGACTCATCTTAGTGATTGTAAGAACGGTAACATTCTTACCGGAACCAAAGCACCGGTTATCTTAACTTCCCGTTCGGACTCTAAGGAAGTAAAGGTAAATTCTCTTGCACTTGGTGCTGTTGTTGCAGAGGCTTTGAAGAAATAATTTCACGGAAAGGAAATGGTGAATAAAATGGCTTATAAAATGTTAATTATCAATCCCGGTTCTACTTCTACCAAAATCGGTGTATTTGAAGATGAAACATTATTATTTGAAGAAACTCTCCGTCATACCACGGAAGAGATTTCTGCATATGCTACGATTGTAGATCAGAAAGATTTCAGAAAAGGAATCATTACAGAATTTTTGGCAAGCAAAGGCGTAGAACTTAAGGATATCAATGTGGTTGTAGGGCGCGGAGGAATGTTGAAGCCCATTCCCGGCGGTACTTATCCGGTATCGGATGCGCTTTTGGAAGATTTGAAAATCGGAAAACAGGGACAGCATGCGTCCAACCTCGGCGGAATTTTGGCTAGAGAAATCGGTGATGAAATCGGTGCACCTTCCTTTATCGTTGACCCGGTGGTTGTAGATGAAATGGAAGAAGTTGCGAGATTTTCCGGTGTGCCTGAACTTCCCAGAACCAGCGTTTTCCACGCATTGAACCAGAAAGCGGTTGCGAAAAGATATGCGAAGGAAATCGGTAAGAACTACGAAGATTTGAATCTTATTGTTGTACATATGGGCGGCGGTGTTTCCGTAGGTGCTCACAAGAACGGACGGGTCGTTGATGTATTTAATGCATTGGACGGCGACGGTGCCTTCTCTCCGGAAAGAGCGGGAGCAGTACCTCCCGGAGCATTGGTGAAAATGTGCTTCTCCGGAAAGTACACAGAAAAAGAAGTATATAAGAAATTGGTTGGCGGCGGCGGATTTAATGCATACGCAGGAACCAATGATGCCAGAGTGGTAGAAAACAAGGTAATGGAAGGGGATAAGGAAGCAGAACTTCTTTATACCGCATTTATCTATCAGGTATGTAAAAATATCGGTGCGCAGGCAGCAGTACTAGAAGGAAAGGTAGACCAGATTGTGGTAACCGGCGGTATTGCATATTCAAAATTGGTGGTTGCGGAATTCACCAAGAGAATCGGCTGGATTGCGCCTATGACAGTATATCCCGGAGAGGATGAACTTCTTGCGCTTGCGCAGGGAGCACTTCGTGTTATGAACGGCGAAGAAAAAGCAATGGAATACTAATCAGAAACTCAAGAGGCCGGCGAAAGACCGGCTTCTTGTATTTGGGAGAATGTATGGTTTATTTGGAATTGGGACTGGTAATCGTAGGTATTATCGTTCTGGATTTGATAAAAGTGATAGACCTGGCAAAAATCAGCGGTTTCCTATTTTCCGGTATACTGTTTCCGCATATGGTGTTGCTTTTGGCAGCGGTGCGGCTTTATCCGGGTAAGGACCTGCCGATGGCCGGTTTTGTGGCGCTTGTGGTGGTTGCAGCAATTGGTTTTTTGTATTATTTTTGGCGTCTGCACATTGTACCCTTCCGAGACAGTAAATGTCCTAACCACCGGATTACGGCGGTATACGGAGGCCGAAGCCTGATTCTTTTGGGATTTTGGGGATTGGTTACCCAGGGAGTGTTGTATTTGCTTCTTTGGCAGGAGACGGCGGTATGGCGCGGCGAGGAAACGATGCGGATTCTCTTTTTTGCGGATGCAGCGGTATGCGTAGTGACGTTGCTTGGGTTTCTTGCCAACGGAGTCATCCGTGTTCTATGCAGCAGCAGACAGCTGGGGATTTTGCGACGAGTATTGATTCTTTTGTTCTTTTGGGCGCCGGTTATAAATTTCTGGATTTTGCCGTATCTATGTAAGGTGGCAAGGGAAGAATACGACTACGCCTGTTGTCGGTTTGAAACCAGGCTAGAACGAGCACCTTCCAAAGTATGCGAGACAAAGTACCCTATTGTAATGGTGCACGGCGTAGGATTTCGGGATATGCGCTGGTTTAATTACTGGGGCAGAATTCCCAGGGAACTGGTGGAAAATGGTGCCACGATTTATTACGGACACCAGGAGGGCTGGGCGGTTATGGAGGATAATGCCGCCATAATCAAAGAAAAAATAGAAGCGATTTTGGAAGAAACCAAGTGTGAAAAAGTAAATATTATCGCTCATTCCAAGGGCGGTTTGGATTCCAGATACTGTATCAGCGCATTGGGAATGGCAGATAAGGTGGCTTCGCTTACAACCGTATGCACACCCCACCGGGGCTCCAAAATGGTACCTTTTCTTCGGAAACTGCCGGAATGGTTATTCCGTTTTGTGTGTTTGTGTATTGATGATATGTTTCGATTGTATGGGGATAAAAGACCTGATACCTATCATACGGCGTTGCAGCTTTCTCCGGAATTTTGTGAAGAATTTAACGAAAAATGCAAGGATGCTCCCCAGGTCTATTACCAGAGTTTTACATCGGTTATGCGCCGCGGTTACGGGAACTCCCTGCTTGGAATTCCCTATCTTGTAATGAAAAAAATATCGGGACCGAATAATGACGGACTTGTGGAGGAAGAATCTGCTAAGTGGGGACATTATAAGGGGGCGTTCTGCCCGGGCGGCTGGAGAGGCGTTTCCCACGGGGATATGATTGATTTACACCGCAAGGATTACAAGGGCTTTGACGTGATTGAAGTTTATGTAGAAATTGTGAAAGAACTGAAGGCAATGGGATTCTAGGTTGATAATATCGGTCAAATCTGTTAAAATAAACGATATGTGTTTTCTTTTTGAAAACAATAAGGAATAGGTGTAAAGAAAGGTGAGGTTAGGTATTTATGTCATTCTTTGATAAGATATTTGGAACTCACAGTGAGCGGGAAATTAAACGAATTAATTCACTGGTAGATAAAATAGAAGAACTGCGTCCTGAAATGCAGAAACTCAGTGACGAAGAACTTCGCGGAAAAACAGCAGAATATAAGAAGCGTCTGGCAGAAGGTGAGACATTGGATGATCTTCTTCCGGAAGCATTTGCTACGGTTCGTGAAGCGGCAAAACGTGTTCTTAATATGGAACATTACCGCGTGCAGCTTATCGGCGGAATCGTGCTTCACCAGGGCCGTATTGCGGAAATGAAAACCGGTGAAGGTAAGACTTTGGTATCTACCTGTCCGGCGTATCTGAATGCGTTGTCCGGCGAAGGCGTCCATGTGGTAACGGTAAACGAATACCTTGCAAAACGAGATGCGGAATGGATGGGACAGGTGCATGAATTCCTGGGCCTTAAGGTTGGTGTGATTTTTAATGCCATGAAGCCGGAGGAGAGAAGAGCGGCATATCAGTGCGATATTACCTATGTGACCAATAACGAACTCGGATTTGATTATTTGCGTGACAATATGGTGATTTACAAGGAACAGCTGGTTCTTAGAAAACTCCATTATGCAATTATAGATGAGGTAGACTCGGTTTT
>SVFE01000023.1 GCA_015057055.1 Lachnospiraceae bacterium
CAATGGCGTAATACGCTTCTTCTCCAGCATATATTTAATCAAAATTAAAACCAACGGAAGAAAATACATCCCTTCCGTCAAAGAACTCATAAATGACACCTGCATCTGAAAGGCACAGAGCCCGTAACACATGGAAAAAAATATCGTATGCCGCTGATTACACTTCAAATTATAACGGCAAAATATTTGAAAAAACATTGCCATCAATCCGGCTTTTATCATAATTACCAACTGCGTCGCAATGGGCAAATCGTCAACAAAAAGATAAATGATATCTATCGGACTGAAGCAATAAAAAGCCCATGCCAGTGCCGTATTGGCTCCCAACCCGATGTGCGCCGAATAAAAAAGATTGCTTCCTTCCTTTATTTTTTCTGCCAGAAGACTACCGAATGTAGCATATTGAACATACAAATCCCCACAAAAAAAGTAGTATTTACCCCAAGGTACAATCTGAGCATAGGACATCGCCAGAAACATGGTTCCTACTGTCAACAAAAAAGCCCACAAAAAATTATATCTATCATCACAAAGCAACTTATGTACTTTATCCTTCATTGTGCCATTTCCTCCAAGATCTTCCTTTGTTTGTTATTTCACCCAGTTTACCGCTAACCATTATAACAGATAACTTTCAAAAATGGAATATTCCGTTCCCTTTTTACTCTCCCCCTTCCCCCGACAGCACCACATCCAGCAGATGCGCTATCGGATAGCAGGCATTTCTTGCCTCTTCCACCGTATTATTCTGGGCACCCAGTTCAATTAACAAATATTTTTCCGCCAAATGCATATTGTAACGGTATCCTTTCAGATAAATCCGTCTCGTCAGGCCCGGATAATATTCACAGGCCGCAAGCTGCATTTGAAAAGAAAACGCCATATTTTCTTCCAGGTAAGGATTATACAAATAATCAATGCTTCCCAGATCATTTACATAGCTTAGGCCGTTGAAAAACATGAACCGGGCCGTGGGACGCCCGTTCAATTCCGTAACAAGCCTTGTCTCCTCCGGCATGGAATCCCTGTGTAAATCGATAACAACCTCAATACTGGGATTTTCCTCCAAAATACGGGCAATCGCATCCTCTGCATTGGTATAAGCATAGCTTAGTTGCTCCAAATCATATTCGCCGGTGTGGTGTAGCACCCGGTATCCGTAATCCCGGGTCAGAATTTCCGCCAAGAGTTCCCCCATCCCTACGATGGTAGTGGATACATCCCCAGGCACAGAATCCGCAAATGCCTCCTGGGAATGGGTATGATAAATCAGAATTTGCGGGCCTTCCGTCTCCTCTTCTAACGTCATGTCCATAGAAAGAAATGCTTCCACATCCAATTGTTCTTCTGTAACCGTCGTTCCGGCGTCCACAATATAGAAATTCCGAATCAGGAAATCATAATCCGCCAAATCTTCCCTATCATAAGTGACGGTTCGCTCCGGAGCCGGAACAAAAGAATCCGCCCCGGATGTATTAGCCGGAGCAATCGTCCCGATACCATGGTTTTCTACTTCTGCCTGCTCCGTCAAAATGCTTTCCTCTGCCGGCCGGTTTTCCTGCGCCAGCTCGTACATCATCATCTGTTCGTAATCTTCATCGCTCCCTTCCTGTAAAATGACCATTTCATAGGTATAAGCCATAGGAAGGTTTTCTCCGTTTCCACAGGAATCCAACGTATATTCATACAATGGAAATCCGCAAAAAAAGAGCGAAAAAAAAGCCTCTTTTAGATCTCCGTAGACTTCACCGCCTTCCAAAAAGCCCACCAGTGGAACCACGAAAGATACCATGTTTTGGTTAATTTTTCCGGCATTTCCGGAAACCGAATCGGCTGCATTTCCGTTTACAGGCATTCTTTTGCTTTCCCCCCAAATCAGAAACACTAGAAAAAGCAGCATTACCAAAACCGGTAACATCTGCTTCCCCTGATTTCGTTTTGTCCGCGGTCGTATATATGCCATAAATCGCTCCTCTGTTCCTCTAAGGTATTTTCCAAAAATTCTGCCAGGCATCATTTTTTGGTTAATCCATTTATATGCATACGATGCGCAAACTATTCGATTTGTCATTGCACCGCCTTTGCAGTGCTTTTCTTAATCCTTATCCGGTAGTTTTAGTGCAAGGTTAATTCCTTCCGATACCGTGAAGGAAATCCGGCGGATAATTTCATCAATATCCTTGCCTGTCACATACATATTATTTAATTCTCCCATTCCATCCATGCATTCATAAGTTTTTTCACCCAAGGCATCGTTGACAATGGTAGCCGCATCTACAACCGTAGGAATTCCAAGGGCGATTACAGGAACACCCAGGCTTTCCTTCGTAAGCGCTTTCCTGTGATTTCCCACGCCGGTTCCCGGCCATATCCCCGTATCCGTAATTTGTATCGTACGGTTCAAACGCTTTGTACTTCTTGCTGCCAACGCATCAATCGCAATAATAAAATCCGGTGCATCCATAGAAACTATACCCCTGATTATTTCCGCTGTTTCCATGCCGGTTTTCGCCATTACGCCGGGAACCATGCAGGATATCTTGTTCACACTTTTCCCCTCAAATGCAGCCGGACCAAATTCCGTCAGCATATGTTTTGTGATATAAAGATGGTCCGCCACGTTCGGTCCCAGGGAATCCGCGGTAACATCCCGGTTGCCCAGTCCTACCACAAGCACCGAATTGCCAACTTTACGCTCCGTTTTATTCCCGATTACTTTTCTCTCCATTATTTGTCTGATAATATCTTGCAATTCTCGGGCAATTTCCTTTGCAATCTCCCGGTGATACCCTTCATCCGGCTCTGTAAGTGTAGGCGTCTCCAGCGTAACATAGATTCCCATCGGTTTTCCCAGTTTTTTCGAAGCATTCTTGCTTTCAATCATTACTTTGGTAACTTTAACATCACTTTCCTCCCGATATTCTTCCGTTACTTTTACTCCACTCAGTTCAGGATTAACCGCACCGACACTTTCCCTTGCTTCTAACGCCAAATCCGTCCGAACATGCATTTGCCGCACCCTAGCCACCTCACATACCTTTCTATATATCATATTCTTCTTTTTATTTTTTGCGAAAAAAACAAAAATATGTATTGACATATTTTCCTCATTCTATTAGTATTTAATCGTATGTTTACATTAGATCGTCCGTGTCCGGCTTTAATGAAACATTTTCATAATTTAAGAAAATGGGAGGTGTAAGTCTTGGCTAATATTAAATCTGCAAAAAAGAGAATTCTTGTAAATCAGACAAAGGCTGACAGAAACAAGGCAATCAGATCCGGCGTTAAGACTGCTGTTAAGAAAGTATACGCAGCAATCGACGCGAATGACAAAGAAGCAGCAAAAACAGCACTTGTTAATGCAACAAGCGCAATTGATAAAGCTACTATGAAAGGCGTTTATCACAAAAATTATGCTTCCAGAAAGATCTCTCGTCTTAATCTGGCTGTAAACAAAATGGCTTAATTGTCAAATGATTTTCATCAAATAAATAACCCTTGAGTACCGTCATGCTCAAGGGTTTTTTATTTTGCTTTATAACCATTTTACTTAGTGTCGGCCTCCGCCACCACCATGACTTCTGCCTCCTGCAGAACGATGCGAACCGCCTCCGCGATGGCCGCCGCCTCCGCCACCTCCGCTGGATTCAATTCTTCTCTGGGTAACATTTTTATATTCAAATACATCATCGCTCCGGTTCATTTTCGGTGCACCGCCCTTAACATAGGTTGCGGCCGCTGTGGTATCTTTGGTTCCTGCGCTGCTGACTTTCGCAACGGTCAAAATGGCGGTAAGAATCAACACAACCAATGTCAAAATACCCGGAGATACATAGGCATTAAAGTCAACCAATCCCACCTGATCATAATAGACCGTATTTACGTAGAGTTTGTATGCCTGATAAGGGCTAAACACCACTGCATCACACACCAAATCAATCAGGTGCCACAAACGGGCATCATCATTCTTCATATAAAAATTAATCAACCGACCGCTGGTACTAATCCACATCTGCTCGGAATCAAAGTTATCCACCAGGATGATTCCGTCTCCTTCCGGACCATCATAGCCGAAATTTCTTTCGTCGAAGAAATTGTCAGCATAAACCATCTCATAATCTTCCCGACTTACATATCCCAGAACATCTTCGTATTCTTCCACGTAATCTTCCAGGTCCTCATCGATGGTTACCAGAATAATATCAACACCAATTTGCTCTTCCCTGCGCTCAATAAGCTCTTCTAATTTCTTTTCCTGCTTTGTCGAAAGAACATCCGCGTAATCAAACACCCTATCCTCTTCCGTACAAACATCATTTTCCCGGTCATATTCCTTTGTACTCAAGCCACGAACCGTAGTACAGAGGAAAAAAGCCAACAAAATCAGTTGGAGCGTAATCCAAAAAGGCATAAACATTTTAATCATCTTTTTCATTTACAGCACCTCCAACAGTCCCCATCCGAATACTGCCAACGCACCAAAGGTGAGCAGACAAAGCAGGATGAAAATAACAACTTTTGACACTGCAATCGGGGCCTTTCCGGATACCTTTCCGGTTTGCCCATTGATGTAATAATCATAAACCTTATCCTTGAACCGATACGAATAATACCACAACGGCAAAAGAGAATAGTTCGTTGCCTTTTTATCCAAACGAAGGTCCCGTTCGGTAGGCGTTACGCTATCATACCCGGTAATGGTATTAGCCAGCAAACGATCTGCATATTTTTGCGCCTTTTCCTTGGCTCTGGGTTCCAACGCATCCGCCGGCTGGTTATACATCTCACCCAAGAATCCGGACATGTACTTTTCTTTAAATTCTTCCAATGCATTGTAATCATACGGCTCAAGTAAATCCATCGTCCTGTCGTTCATACGATTAGACGCATCCACCGGAATCTTATCAAAATCAATGTCCATGTTTCGATAAATGGTATAGGTAGACACTTCCGTGTATTCCGTATTACCGCTGACCCATTTACGGATTTTCTTTCCAATTCCCCGATAATTATAATTGGCATCATAATCATACATCCAATACGGCACATAAATTCCTTCGATTTTCTGCAACATTTTTTTGCTCAGAAAATCGCCGGGAAGGAATAAATTCTTTTCGAATTTTTCCATCAGAACCTTTTTGGCCATTTCTTTGCTAAGTTGAAACGGTACTACCAGATGCGGTTTATATTCACCGCGAATTCTCTCCTCAAAAATACAATAGGTTCCGCAATGTTCACATTTGGATGCCGAATTAAACTCATCCACATAAACCGGCGCCCCGCAATTGACACAGGATGACATGACACCGCCGGGCACTTCACTTTCCGTATCAATACCGTCACAATGCTCGCAGTGCATCGCACGTTTTTCCGGATTGTAAACGATATTGCCCCCGCAATTATTACACTTAAAAATCACTTCGGAATGACCCTCCTTTTCAGATTGGAATATGTATTCTTACACATCTACTATCTATATTACAATATTTTACAAAAGATACAACAAAAAAATGCAAAAACCGCTTTTCATTCGAAAACATTTCCGCTATACTTTTTTCAGGGAAAACCGCGATTATCCGCAGCCGGAAATACACCGATGTTCTCCCGGAAAGGAATTTCACTATGTGCAAACGAATTCGGGCTTATTTGGAATATATTGACAAAATTCTCTCCCACGATTTACCGGTAGTAGCCGGCTTTGATGAGAATGGGGAATATGAATATCCTCCCCAAAAAGATGTGATTCCTACTCGAAAAGAATATGAGCGGATTTTGGTACACCACTTAGAGCAAATCGCTTTTTTCCAGCATGAACGCTTGGTTCACCTGCTTGTGACAATCCTTTTTGCGCTGTTAACATTCGGATGTCTTTTTATTTGTCTTTTGAACTTCCATCCCATGCTACTGGTTTTGTTCGTTGCTCTTTTGGTACTTCTCATTCCCTATATTGCCCACTATTATATCCTGGAAAACGGGGTGCAGAAAATGTACCGCCAATATGATGAACTCATAAAAAAAATGCTTTGATACCAAAGCATTTTTTACTCTTATCATTTTTCTTTTTTCGTTGCAGCCTTTTTCGCATCTTTTTTTGAGTCCTGCTTTTTCGTCTCTTCCTTCTTTCCGCCTTCGCCGGTCCCGCCATGTTTACGGTAATACTCATCCAAAATCTTTTCTATCATCAACTTCTTGATATAGACATCAAAACTAAGTTTGCAAATAAAGGAAAAAGTTTGCAAAAACTCCTGCTCTTCACCTTCAATTTCCTGAAAATCTTCGGACGCAGAATTATATTTATCAATAATATCCTTTTTCAAGTTTTCAATCTGGTCCGGTTCCATGGCAATAACCTGCTCATAGATTTCTTTCACACCAAAACCGCCATCTTTTCCAAAATAGCGTTCTGCCATGGGATTGAGCATACGCTGGATATCATTGATAGACAAAATATTTTTAAAATAATAAATAAAAATCAATAATAACACATGCTCTCTCGAATACTTCTTCTTTACCGGAGGAGGAAGAAGATTATTCTTGGCATAGTTGTTAATCATCGTTTTGGTCAAAACCTTATCTTCCGCTTCATCCCGCACCGTATTCCGCAGGCGGGAATCCATAAAAGTAGTGACCTGATCCATGTATAAATCAATATTCGGAATATCCTCTGACGAAATAAACTGAACTCTGTCCAGACTGGCTATAATACTGTTTAACAAATCATCCGCATTTATTTTCATTACTATTCTCCATACCTTTTGTTACAATTATCTTTTGCTTTTTATTATAACAACTTTATTATATAGTAACCAAAACCACATGTAAAGTTTTTTTGTTTTTTCGTGGATTTTCTCTTGTTTTTCCTTTACTTCATAACTTTAGTGTGTTAAAATTATACAGTATTAAAGCCCCCAAGGAGGAGTTTCCAAATGAACGATAAAATCAGAACCGAATCCGTTGATCATTTGTTTGACGCAATACTCACATTAGAAAACAAAGATGAATGCTATAAATTTTTTGAAGATTTATGCACCGTGAATGAGTTGATGAGTCTTTCTCAACGCTTTGCCGTTGCAGTAATGCTGCGAGATAAGAGGACCTATCTTGACATTGCCGAAAAAACCGGTGCATCCACTGCTACCATCAGCCGGGTAAACCGTTCTTTGATATACGGATGCGACGGCTATGATATGGTATTTTCCAGAATGGACACAAAAGAGGATAAGCAATAAGCTTATCCTCTTATTTTTTATCCTTATTTATCCACTTATTTCCATACATTCCGCAGGATCAACAAACGCATCATTGAAATAAATCTGATATACAAACTCTGTATTATTCTGTGCAATCGTCATTAAAAGAGTCCCTGTTGCAACCGCATCTCCGCCTTCCACAACCACATTACCAAATCCTCGATAGATGGTTACATAACCGTTGCCATGATCTACGGTAATACAAACTTCTCCTTCTTCGTCCGTTTCGACCGAAGCCACGACACCATAAGCAGTCGCCACTACTTTAGTTCCTTCCGCCGCCACAAACATTGCGCATGGAGCCGTTTCTTCCCCTTCGTTTTCTGTTGCAGACACTTCCTGAATTGCTGCACTTCCTTTCAACGGATAAGATGTGGGCAGATAACGACGACGTTCTTCCTCTTCGTATGTTTCCACGGTTTCTGTTTTGGATGCCAATGCCTCACTCAAAAACGTAATTTGTTCATTTAATTCTTCTACGCTGTTTTCTAATTCGCTTTCCGTATTCTTTTGCGTGATAATCTGCGCATTCAACGAAGCAATCATCCGATCCGATTCCGCAATTTTATTATTCAGCGTTCGAATCCACCCCAACATAAGGGCTATCGCCATAACAAAAACTGTGAATATCAGCACCGATGCCTTGATTATCTTGCTGCGTGATATACTTTTTCCGACACTTACCGGTACCGCATCCGGCTTTTCCTCCGGATGCTCAGATACCTTTTCCGGCAATGCCTCTTCACCGTTTATCTTCTCATTATCAGAAGCAGATTTTTGGTCAGACTCCGCTTGTTTTAAAGCTTTTTCTTTTTTCTTTTCCGCCAAACGTTCCTGCTTTTTTTCTTTTATTTTTTGTTTGCGCCCCATGATTTTCTCCTGCGTAATCCCATATGAAACAATTTACATAATCAATTTACATAACACTACTTCCATTTTACGGTATTTTCGGAAAAAATACAATCCCGCATTATTTATTTATACATTCAATTTCATATCACCGTCCTGAATCCATTTCTTTTTACGCATGAATTCAGAAACAATAAGAGCCAAAATACCCGGCAAAATAATCTGTGCAACCAAAATCAAGACAAGCACCACGCCCGGACTGTTTCCTTCCGCCACCATAGTCTGATAGGTATTAATCTGCCCTACAAGACCGGCCGTCCCCATTCCGGAACCGGTGGGATTATTCGTCATTTTAAATACCATCGTGGACAAAGGTCCCATAATGGCACTGGAAATAATCGCCGGTAGCCAAATAATCGGTTTTTTTACAATATTACCAATCTGCAACATACTTGTTCCAAGACCTTGTGCCAGCAGACCGTTCCATTTATTCTCACGGAAGCTTGCCACAGCAAATCCCACCATATTGGCACAGCATCCGGCAGTTGCTGCTCCTGCCGCAAGGCCGTTCAAGCCCAAAATAATGCCCAGGGCCGCTGAAGAAATCGGTAAAGTCAAAATAATACCCATAAGCACGGATACCACAATACCCATAAGGAAGGGAGCCTGCTCTGTTCCCCAGTTGATAATGGAACCAAGCCAGGTCATGAAAGAAGAAATCGGCGGTCCCAAAATAAGTCCGGCAACACTTCCCCCTACAATACAACACCAGGGTGTAATCAAAATATCCACTTTGGTTTTTCCGGACACTCCCCGTCCGATATAAATAGCCGTAATTGCTGCCAAAAATGCGCCGAGCGGTTCTCCCACGGACGCTAAATGCATTACATTATTTGCAAAAAATGCATCCAAACCATCTGCACTTCCTACTGCCGCCACAATCTTTGCCGCAAATGCTCCGACCATACCGGCTGCCATTGCCGATACCAGCGTCAAAGGACTGGCTTTTAACTTTTGCGCAACACCGCAACCGATTCCGGCACCGGTCATTACACTGGCTACTTTTCCGATTAAGAACAGATAGTTGCCGATTGTTTTTGCCAAAGGAGCATCAATGGCTGTAATCAAACTACTAATCTGAACAACGATGGTTCCCATAATCAAGGTGGCAAACAGTCCGGTTGCCATACCGCTCAAACCTTCAATAAAAATTTCATGCATTAACTTTTTAAATGCACCGCTTTCGTTTTTTTCTTTCTTACTCATTTTCTCCTCCAATCACGCATTCGTTTTTATCAAATTTTTGTCCGTACATAAATCTTTTTTTCGAATGCCCAAATCACCATTACGCTACCACGAAATCGCATAATTAGCAAGTTATTTTTCTTTACAATTTATTTGCGTTATGCTATATTTACATTGTTGCAAAAGATTTCATGCAACACACTATTTATATTTTGGAGGTACTTAACATGCAAGGTACAGTTAAGTGGTTTAATGCACAGAAGGGTTATGGTTTTCTCTCTACACCGGAAGGAAATGACGTATTCGTACACTTTTCCGCAATCCAGAACGAAGAGGGCTACAAAACATTAACCGAAGGCCAAGAAGTTGAATTTGACGTTGTTGAAGGCGCTAAAGGACCTCAGGCAAGTAATGTTGTTAAGAAATAATTTTTCTGACAGCAGACTTTTATCAGTTTTTCAGTGTGCCTTTTCTTGATATAAATTTGCTCAGAACATAAAACTAGTAGAATTTACAATAGAATTAGCAATATTGTTTTAACGGATTAAAAGTTAAAAAACGAAAAGAACCGGAAATTCCGGTTCTTTTTTTCTATATTTTTAGGGAAACGTTACATTCACTGTTTCCGGAATACCATAAAACTCTTTATAATATACAACCCGTTCCTCCGTAGAAGGATATTCAAACCACAAAAAACCGGCATTATCGTAAGGAACAAGTTCTAAACTATCTCCTTGCACCTCGATTACCTGTTCCATCCGATCCCGATTTTCGAGTGTTGTCTGCAAAATACCGGTATAAATTACACATCGCATAAAAAACAAAAACAATACTGTTAGTCCTATGATTATCACAATTTTATTCTTTTCTTCTTCTTTTGCCTTACGAAACAAATACAAAACCTGCATCACCACCGTAATAACAATAAAGAAATAGGAAACTAAATACAACCGGTCGTTTCTTTCCGCTACAGCCGCCAATGGCACCAGTACAACTACAGCACTAATCCAAAAAAACAATGCAACTCTTGCAATTCGCCGATCCGTTATCTCCCATAACATCAGACAAATCAATACATGGAACCATACGTAAAACAGTCCCAGCGAAACATCCAACCCCTGATAATTATGTGCAATATGTTGCTGATACATATAAAACGCAAAAGCAAGCATAGTAAGAATATTTCCTACCATGAGCACTTTTCCCTTAATTCCCGACTGTTTTCTGTTTTGCCATAATACCCACAAAGAAAGGAACAAAATAACAGGAACCAGCCAGCTAAAATGCCGCCAAAGCTGAAAGATTCTAACACTCACAAAATTTTCGACAACCGTTTTTATCATCATTCCCAATCCATCTTCCGGCGAAAAAACAAATTTTCTCCCAAGCCCTTCAATGTGGGATAATGTTACTCCAGTAGAAAACAATTCTCCGTATATACTACTGCTAAACATAATCAAAAGTCCAAACATATTCGCGCTTAAAAGAAGTGCAAATTGCTTTTGATTCTTTCTTTTCATTACCGAAACAAAAAATAAACCGGCACTCAATAGAAACAAATAGATACTGACGTGTTCTAAAAAAAGCTGCGTCAACATTATAACCAAAAAAGCACCGAGATCCTTAATACCGATTTTTTTATTTTCCGTCACTAGATATTGCTTGCATATGAGTAGAAACAAACCGATACCCAAAAGAGAAATAATATAATTAGCAAAGCCGGAAACCCAGCCATAGGTTTGCGCCCACATAATTACAGGCATATCAATAACAAACAGATTTATTAAGAAAAAATACAGTATTCGCTCCCGCACATTTTCTCCGTTAAGTTTCGAAAACACGTAGGGAATTGCCCAGGCTACTACACCCATAATAATGTTTTTTATCCATTCAAAACGGGTCATAATTACAACAAAAAAATTTCCCGAATATCTACTGTTTAAATTAGCATGCAAAAGTTGTTTCATCCCGACTTCAAGCCCCCAATCCCAATCATCGTGGGTATAAGGAACACAAATCGCAATATAGAAATATAAAACAAAAGCCACAACATTGGAAAAAAGCCAAAGTTTTTTTTCACTATCATTACTCCAATGAACTTCCAACGATTTTAACACATTCTTCCCCTCTTTTCTTATTCTCACATAACATCGCACTTCCGCATTATTCACACATCGTAACGACGCGCTCCCAATTCATCGTACCACCAAACAAATCCAACGCACTACCCACCGTCACGTTCACGCGTTTTTTTCCAAGGTTTTTCAGCCCTTCCAAATCTTCCATGGAATGTACGCCGCCGGCATAGGTTACAGGGATTCCTTCATATCCCCCAAGCACCGCAACCAAAACCTCGTCGATTCCCGCGCTTTTTCCCTCTACATCCACAGCATGAATCAAATATTCATCTGCATAGTTTTCCAATTGGTTTAAAAGTTCTGTGGAAAGTACCGTATCGGTGTATTTTTGCCAACGGTCCGTCACAATATAATATTCATCGCCTTTTTTGCGACAACTCAAATCCAAAACCAAATGTTCTTTTCCTACAAGGCGAACCATTTCCTCCAACCGTTCATAATCGATCTTTCCGTCCCGAAAAACATAGGATGTAACGATTACGTGAGAAGCTCCCGCGTCCAAAAATTCCTTTGCATTGGAAGGATTGATTCCCCCTCCGACCTGCAGGCCGCCCGGATACTCTTTCAGGGCCAATAACGCTTGTTTTTTTGTTTCTTCGTATTCCAAAGTCCCCGCTGCATTCAGTAAAATGACATGACCGCCTTTTAGTCCCTTTTCTTTATAAAGTTTTGCATAAAAAGCCGCATCCTGGGTCGCCACAAAATTTTCGGCGACTTTTCCTTCTTCCATGTGGTCTTTTAAACTTCCGCCCACAATTTGTTTTACTTTTCCGTCATGAATATCAATACAGGGTCGAAATTCCATTTTTTCATCCTTTCCGAAAATTGAAATTATTTTAACGAATAATTATTTCTATAATAGCAATACTAACACAAAGAACAAAGAAGTTCTTTACATTTTTATTTTTGGAGGAAAAAGTTATGAAAAAGACAATCCGACTTTTGTCTGCTCTCACACTCCTTCTTATGGCTTGCTGTTTCACGGCATGCCAGCGGGATGATGGCAACAACGCTCCGGAAGATATGGTAAACGGTTCCGAAAACCAGCAGCCCGGCAGCAATACCGCATCAGACAATCAGATTCAGGGCAATAACGGTTCCCATTCCACATCCGATAATTTGGTAGAAGATGCCGGAAATGCGGTAGATGACGCCATGGATAATGTAGGAAATGCAGTTGATGATGCTATGGATGGTGCCGGAAATGCAGTCGATGACGTTATGGATGGTGCCGGAAATGTGGTGGATGATATTACCGGAAACGAAGAATCACATAACGAAAATGACCGGGATAACAAAGACCGTTAACACCAAAGCATACCGAAAGACACATTCCGCGTTGCAAAGGCTTCGCGAAATGTGCCTTTTACATATCATTTAAACACCTTTTTCCGTAATAATTCCTTCCCGGAACGCGTCCAAAAGTTTCTCCAGATAATAAATATTCTCTTTTAATTCTTTTCCCGCATCGGTATCCAGTACCGTATGACGGACGCGATAATTTTCTACCGGCAGAGAGTCGGAAACAATATCCGTTTCCTTACGAACGGCAGCCTCCTTTGACTCAAAGGGCTCATGGGCCACAAGCCACATGCCGTGGGAATTAGCTACCAGCGTATATCCGGCAATCCCGGTTTTCTCCTGGTATGCCTTGGAAAAGCCACCGTCAATAATAAGAAGTTTTCCGCCGCATTTAATAGGCGTATCTCCCTTTTTTAATTCCACGGGAACATGACCGTTTATAATATGGGAAGTTTCCGGGTTTAACCCAAATTCTTCAAAAATGTGGTTCACCACATCTTCATTTTCCATCAACGCATAATAGTGATTTTTCTTTTCTTTCTTGGCATTTTTGTCTTCGATGAAATATGCTTCAAAGGTTGCCATTTTATCCTTCCCAAATACCGGCGAATCCGGCCCGGTCCAGATATACCACAAAATGTCCTGTCCCATCCGCTTTTCCGTCATATCATTTACGGAGTAAAAGCCTTTTCTCGCATAATAATCTAATATATCATACAAGGCTTTTCCCTTATATTTCTTTCCGTAAATATCCACTTCCGAAAAACTACCGTCTTCTTCCAAGGGAACACAGCCGTGATACAAAAGATTCGAATTATGCACCTTATACAAACTGCCCTTGGAAAGCAAAAATCTTACATGTCGCTGTAATTTTTCACTGTTGGTAAACGTCTGGTAAAGACGTTCTACCACCATCTCTTCCTCCGGCGTAAGTTCGTAGGGATTATCCGGGTCAATGGTAGGAAAATCCGTATCCTTCATATCATAAACCGTATCTCCCACCCGGACGGTTTTCTTTTCAAAATCTATTTTATCCAGCAAAAGCCGCTCTTCCATCTTAAAACCGGGCCGACGCATAATTAACTGCCCTTCCAATTTTAACTGAATCATGGTGATAGCCTTATGCATTTTCATATCCAAGCTCAAATCCTTGGTATTGTAGTCCGTATTATACTTAATGGTAAAGGCACTGCAATCCGTATCTGCATAGGTCTCCATGGCAAAGGTAGCCAGGGGAACCAGATTGATTCCGTATCCTTCCTCCAACGTATCAAGATTTCCGTATTTTGCCGCAATCCGAATGACATTTGCAATACATGCCGTACTTCCGCTGGCAGCTCCAATCCAGCAAATGTCATGGTTTCCCCATTGCACATCTACGGAATGATACGCCATCAGCGTATCCATTATGATATGCGGCCCCGGCCCCCTGTCAAAAATGTCTCCTACAATGTGTAGATGATCCACTACAAGGCGCTGAATCAGATTTGCCAATGCAATAATAAATTCCTGGGGTCTTCCGATACGGATAATGGTGTGGATAATTTCATTGTAATATCCTTCCTTATCCTGAACCTCGGCTTTTTCCGTAATCAATTCTTCGATAACATATGCAAAATCCTTGGGCAAAGCCTTTCGAACCTTGGAACGTGTGTATTTGGAAGATACACGCTTGGTAATCTGCACAAGACGATGCAGGGTAATCTTGTACCAATCATCCAGGTTTTCTTCTTCTTTGGAAATCAGTGCCAACTTCTCTTCCGGATAGTAAATAAGGGTCGCCAATGCCTTTTTGTCCTTTTCACTCAGGGTATTACCGAATTCCTCATCGATTTTCCGGCGAATTGCTCCCGAACCGTTTTTGAGTACATGATTAAACTGTTCGTATTCACCATGAATATCCGTCAAAAAATGTTCCGTCCCGTTGGGCAGATTCAAAATTGACTGCAGATTTATAATCTCCGTAGAAGCCGCCGCAATCGTCGGATACTGCTTTGCCAGCTGTTTTAAAAATTTCAATTCCATTTCTTCCATACTGTATTTCTCCCGGTCCTAATCCAAAACAATCACATCCTGCATATCATACATGCCCGCAGGTTTTCCTGCCAGAAACTTAGCCGCCTGAATGGCACCTTTCGCAAAAATGGATTTAGAATACGCGGTGTGAGAAAACGTAATTACTTCATCGGTACCTGCAAAAATTACATCATGCTCACCCACAATGGTACCGCCTCGGATTGCGGAAATACCCATTTCTTTAGCATCTCTTTTTTGACGGACCGTGCTTCTGTCATACACATATTCATAAACGCCGCCGCATGCATCGTTGATGGAATCCGCCAACGCAAGCGCCGTACCGGAAGGAGCATCAATTTTCTGATTGTGATGTTTTTCCACGATTTCCACGTCAAAACCGGCCGGAGTAAGCACATTTGCTGCATTTTTCAGCAATTTCAAAAGCATGTTGATTCCAAGAGACATATTTGCAGATTTCAAAATCGCTGCCTTCATAGAGGTCTCCTTTACCTTCAAAAGCTGCTCTTCGGAAAGCCCCGTTGTGCAAAGTACAACCGGCATATTTTTTTCACCGCAATACTCCAAAAGTGCATCCGTTGCCTTTGCTGATGCAAAATCAATGATTACATCCGCCTCCACCGTGCACTCTTTCAATGATGCAAACACAGGATAATCATTTTGAATATGATTTGACAAATCAATTCCTGCTACAATCTTTGCTTCCGTATCCTCTCTTAACAAACCGGTAATAACCTGTCCCATTTTTCCGTTACAACCGTGCATAATAATTTTTACCATGTTTTATCCGTTCCTTTCTTTATTTCAAGCTTGTACTTTTTTCGTTTTTTCTATTGTAGTTTTTTTCTATTGTAGTTTTTCCTATGGTAGTTTTTCCTATGGTAGTTTTTCTATGTGTACTTACTTTATGCTACTATCTGCTTATGATACAACAGGGCAGGGAAAAACCCTGCCCCATATTTTTACAAAATACCAAATTCTTTCATTGCTTTTTCCAGTTTTTCTGCATTGGCAGGTTCCATTTCCGTAAGGGGTCTTCTTAAAGTTCCCGCATTCTGTCCCTGGAAGTTCATTGCTTTCTTTACCGGAATCGGATTTACTTCACAGAACAATGCATCAATTAAATTGATGGCTCTAAGCTGAATCGCTTTACTTCCTGCCACGTCGCCGTCAAAGAATTTCTGGCAGATATCATGGGTTTCTCTGGGAGCCACATTGGATAATACGGAAATAACACCTTTACCGCCAAGAGAAAGAAGGGGGACAATCTGGTCGTCATTACCGGAATACAAATCCACGATGCCTTCTCCGATGGACATGAGTTTTGCCACCTGAGAAATATTTCCTGTCGCATCTTTTACGCCGACAATGTTATCCACTTCCTTACAAAGTGCTACCACCGTTTCCGGCAAAATGTTCACTCCGCCGGTTCTTCCCGGAATGTTGTAAAGCAAAATAGGAATGTTCACTGCATTCGCAATCATGGTAAAGTGCTCTTTGAGGCCCTTCTGGGTTGCTTTATTGTAGTAGGGAGTTACCACCAAAAGTCCGTCTGCGCCTGCTTTTTCAGCCTCTTTGGATAAGTAAATCGCTGTTTCGGTACAATTGGAACCGGTTCCTGCAATGACCGGAATTCTCTTATTTACTTTTTCCACGCAGTAGCGGATTACTTCCAAATGTTCCTCATGCGAAAGTGTGGAAGCTTCACCGGTAGTACCGCACACAATAATTGCGTCCGTTCCGCCTGCAATCTGATATTCAATGTTTTTTGCAAACTGCTCGTAATTTACTGAGCCATCCTCGTTAAATGGTGTGACAATTGCAACACCTGCACCTGTAAATAATGCCATATCAATTCCTCCTTGTTTTCCGACTTGTTTTGGCTGCCTAAGGCTCATCCCTAGGGGTGCACCATATGTAGCATTCCTTCTGTTTTGATTTCCTTTGCCACATAAAAAGCCGGCAAAGACAGCCGGCAATCATTTCATCATTTTGATAGCGCCCCATCTTTGAAAAGATGACAGTTATACAGTTCTTCACTGCATCCCCAAGAACAATTACAACAGGATAATCATCCTTTCGGCGGTTTTCCCTTTCCAACACTTTCTTCTGTGCCTGCCACATCCGGATATGTACTCTTAAAAACCGCAACCTCTACCTTACTCTATTTTATTATATGCACCGACATTTCATCGGTGACTTCCTACTCAATATAACACTATCCGTTTTTTCTGTCAATCGTATATCCTTGGAATTTCATGGGAAAATCCCGTATTTTTGCGTCATTCTCTTTTTATGTCAAATGTACCTGCCGCATTACACAAAAAATAGGAGAAAGCGCGGTGAAACCCAAACTTCTCCTATTTCATTATCCCTTTTACACTTTTTCTATATTTCTCTCTATTCTTCCACCAATTCCAATTTACTCACGGAAACTTCATAGGCCACTCTCTTTTCCGCCTCGTCCTCCGACAACTTCTTCATATATTCCCTGCTCTGGATTCGTCCCCAGACTGCGCAGCGACTTCCCACCTCAAATCCGGCCGCGTATCTTGCATTTCTTCCCCAGCAAATGCAAGGAATGTAATCGGATTTTCCGTAAGGCCTGTTTACTGCCAGCAGCAAATCGGCAATTTCTCTTCCCAGCGGGGTTTTTCTGTAAATCGGCTCCTTGCAAATATATCCATCCAAGAAAATCTGATTGGTTCTGCCGCCGTCACCGATTTCATCCACGAATTCAATTTCCCTTGCAAATACGGAAAGCACCAGTTTGTTCTTTCTCTCTTCGTGACGATTGTAGGAACGGAACTGTCCGATGACTGCGATTTTGCAACCCACATAGCTCTGAGTTACATCCAGGAGTCTTTCCGACACCATCAGCGGAATCAGATCTGCAGAATCGCTAAGACGTTCTACCCTGACATCCACCATGTAAAATCCTTCCCCGTAAATTTCATGACTGTAGGAAAACTCACCTACAATTTCCCCCATCAACGTCACTTGATTGTTTTCAATAACTTTATCCGTCATAATGTCTCCCTTCTTCTTATGGATAGTCCAAGTTCTCTTTGTTTTTCATGTTGTACTTCCATTTTTATTCCTTTACGCCACCTAATATAACAAACCCCGGGGCAAAAAATAAGTGCTCTTTTGCCGCGTAAACTTCTGCTTTTCGACAAAAAAATCTATACTGTTTTTAATTTCTGTCTGATTCTTTGAAATCTCAGACGGGAATTTGTCGATTTTCCCCTTTTTCCCGCTATAAATCCTCTTTGCCGATTTTACCGTCAGCTTCCTCCTTTTACTTGCATTCCCCCAGTGACGGTGCTATACTGTATCCGTTTGATTTTGTGCAATATTATTATTTTTCTTATTTATTTTTTAGCATAGAATACATAATTCCATTTAAATTTTGAAAACAAGCGAGGCATTTAATATGAAACAAACCAGAAACGATATTCGAAACGTAGCCATTATTGCCCACGTTGACCACGGTAAAACCACCTTGGTGGATGTACTCCTAAAACAAAGCGGTGTTTTTCGGGAAAATCAGGAAGTGGCGGAACGCGTTATGGACTCCAATGATTTGGAACGGGAACGGGGCATCACGATTTTATCCAAAAACACGGCTGTCACATACAAGGATACCAAAATCAATATTATCGACACGCCGGGCCATGCGGATTTTGGCGGCGAAGTAGAGCGCGTACTGAAAATGGTAAACGGTGTTATTTTGGTGGTGGATGCCTTTGAAGGTGCCATGCCCCAGACCAAATTCGTACTGCGGAAAGCCTTGGAATTAAAGCTACCGGTCATCGTTTGTATCAACAAAATTGACCGTCCCGAAGCCAGAATAAACGAAGTCATTGATGAAGTTTTGGAATTGTTCATTGATTTGGATGCGGATGAAGCCCAGCTTGACTGTCCCTTTGTCTTTGCCTCTGCAAAATCCGGGTATGCTTCCCTGGATATGGAAAAGGAAGGCACCGACATGTCTCCTCTTTTTGAAACGATTCTGGACTACATTCCCGCGCCGGAGGGGGACCCGGAGGCAGGAACCCAGATTCTGATTAGTACCATTGATTACAACGAATACGTGGGACGAATCGGTGTCGGCAAAGTAGATAACGGCAGCGTGAAGGTAAACCAGGATGTGGTCATCGTCAATGCCCACGACGTGGCAAAGCAGCAAAAGGTAAAAATCAGTAAGTTATATGAATTTGACGGCTTAAATAAAGTTGCGGTGGAGGAAGCCGGCATCGGCTCCATCGTAGCCATTTCCGGCATTTCCGATATTCGAATCGGAGATACCTTGTGCGCCCCTGACCATATCGAAGCCATTCCGTTCCAAAAGATTTCGGAGCCCACCATTGCCATGAACTTTATCGTCAATGACTCTCCTTTGGCCGGTTTGGAAGGTAAATATGTAACCAGCCGCCATCTGCGCGACCGGCTTTTTAGGGAGTTAAATACAGATGTCAGCCTTAGAGTCGAAGAAACCGACACCACGGAAAGTTTTAAAGTATCCGGACGCGGGGAGCTTCACCTTTCGGTTTTGATTGAAAACATGCGGCGAGAAGGCTATGAATTTGCGGTAAGCAAGGCAGAAGTGCTCTATCATTTTGATGAAAACGGCCATAAATTGGAACCCATGGAAATTGCTTATATCGACGTTCCCGAAGAATTTTCCGGTACCATTATTGAAAAATTAAGCTACCGTAAAGGGGAGCTGCAAAACATCGGTATGGCAAGCGGCAGTTATACCCGTTTGGAATTTTCCATTCCCTCCAGGGGACTAATCGGGTACCGCGGCGAGTTTATGACCGATACCAAGGGAAACGGTATCATGAATACCATCTTTGACGGATATGCACCTTTCAAAGGAGAAATCCAATATCGTAAGCAAGGCTCTCTCATTGCCTTTGAATCCGGCGAAACCGTAACCTACGGCCTCTTTAATGCCCAGGAACGCGGCAACTTATTTGTCGGACCCGGCGAGAAAGTCTATGCCGGTATGGTGGTTGGGGAAAATCCCAAGCAGGAAGACATTGAACTTAATGTATGCAAGAAAAAGCAGCTGACCAACACCAGAGCTTCCGGCTCCGATGATGCCCTGCGTCTCACACCGCCGAAGATTTTAAGTTTGGAGCAGTGTCTGGAATTTATCGGTACGGACGAACTTTTGGAGGTAACCCCAAAAAATCTCCGCATCCGAAAGAAAATATTAGACCCGACCCTCCGGAAAAGAGATGCCATCAGCCGTCAGGCCAAGGGCGGGAATTAACCAAGTTTTTCTCTTACCGTCTTTCCGTCAATGGAAAGACGGGTAAGTTCCCTATTTTCTTCCAATTCATAGATATAGTCATCCAATAATTTTGCCAGAATCCGATTTAATGATCTGGCACCGATTTTTAATGCAATTGCTTCCTCTGCAATCACATCCAAAGCATCCTCCGTAAATTCCAAAATAACATTTCCCCCGAGAAGTAACGTATTTTTATATCGCTCCAGGAAGGAATCCTTGGCATGTGTCAAAATGCGTTTTATTTCCTCTTTCCCAATGGGACTAAGCACTGCCCTTTCGCAGAGGCGTCCCACCAGTTCGGAACGAAAACCATAGGTTTCCAGATGCTTTGCCTTCAGTGTTTCCCTTGTATATGCTTTGGTTTTTTTCTTCAAAGGCATACCAAAAGAACCGGAAACTTCCTCCGCATCCTTTGCCACAATTTCTTCCAATCCCTCAAATGCGCCGCTACAGATGAACAGAATATTTTTGGTGTCAATCAAATATTCCCGTTCCGAAGAATAAGGCCCTTCATTCCTGCCTTCCACCTTCATAAGCGTTCCTTCCAACATCCCCAGTAATTGTCCCTGCACCTCTTCTCCGCAATCCCCCATATGACCTTCTCCTGCCACCTTATCCACTTCATCCAGAAAAACAATTCCGCACTCTGCAATACAGGTCTTCATATTGCTTTCCTGCAAAAGATCCAAAAGAGCATCCTCCTTATGCTTTCCCTTCCACTGACTTCCTACCACTTCGCTGAAATTAAAGATAGTCAAAGGCACATCCAAAATATCTTTTAATCGGCGCATAATCTCGGTCTTTCCGCATCCGGTAGGACCGAGTAAAAGCACATTGGTCTTCACAAGGTTCTTATCGGGATATAAAATGCGCAAATAATGATTATACACGGCCATGCAAACCATCATTTTGGCTTCCTCCTGACCTATAATATATTCATCCAGATACTCTTTCATTTTTTGCGGGTTATATTTTTTCAAAAATTTCTCGCATTTTTTTCGAAACTTAAGCATTTGTAATTTTTCGTTTTGCTTCTTCCGGCTTTTGTGACTAAGAAACCGACCGGACTTTTCCATTTCCTTATACCGATTGCCAACCACCATACCAATCTTTTCTTCTTTGTCTCCTTCGCAAAACTTTTCAATATCCCAAATCAAAAACTGTCGCATTTCCTGATAATCTTTTTGTTTCATTTGTTTTAATGCCACAAGACCATCCCTGGATATTGTATCAGACTTAGGGATTTCCTTTACTTTCTCCTCCAACACTTCCAATCCCCAACAACGTCTTTCTTTAGCATCATACAAACCACCTGCAAACCATAGTAATACATTATATTTTTCATCCACATACTCATAGG
The DNA here is from genome assembly GCA_015057055.1 of Lachnospiraceae bacterium. GTDB lineage: Bacteria > Bacillota > Clostridia > Lachnospirales > Lachnospiraceae > NK4A136. The sequence continues at coordinate 21,487 of SVFE01000023.1, forward strand.
AAAAATAGGCAAGGCCATGCAATGCACGGTAAAGAACCTCTTCATTGGAAAAGGAAACAACTTCACTTTGATATTTTTCCATAAGTTCCGCTAATACACTCTGAATTTCTGCTCCGTTACTCATACTTTCCAATCGATACATATTATTTCTCTCCTTTTCCCATGTTTTCATTTGTCCCGTTTTCCGATTACAGCATTACTCCACACATATTACTTTTCGTTTTTGTCCGCTTGCTGCTTGAAATAAAGCCGGGCGAACCGCCTCCCTCACCAGGGGAAACAATGCTCTTGCGCCGATTTTATCTTCCGCGGCTTTATTTGCAATTTCTTCCAAAACTTCTTTTGAAATCTCCAGCTTTGCCCCGCACATCAATTTCACTTCTCTTTCATACCGGCTAATCAGATTATCCTTCGGCTCGGTTAATATCCGGAGCAAACTTTCCTTCGATAACCGCTCCAAAACAGCGATTTCTCCGATTCTTCCTGCCAGTTCCCGCTTCATTCCGAACTTCTGCAACACCTCCACGGTTAAATTTTCCTGCGTCATTTCCACTGTTTTCGTTTTAGACAAGCTGCCGGTAAAACCGAAATTTCCTATGTTATTCTTTCTTTCTTCCTCTTTTTTTATATAATCTTCCACTCCGTCAAATGCACCGCCCAAAATAAAGAGTATATTCGTAGTATCCAGTATTAGTGTGCCTACGGAATGTGATTTGACCTCTATTCGTCCTCCTTCTATTACGGCAAGAAGCTGCGACTGAAGGGTATCATGACAGTTTTCTCCTCCCCTCGAATAACTCGGAATCAGTATTTTATCGAATTCATCCAGAAAAACAATTCCATGCTCCGCTTTTTCCTTGTCTTTTCCGGCCTTAAGATACAATTCCTCAAAAACATCGTCGATATGCTTTCCTGCACTCTGTGCCGTAGACAAATCCGATATATCCCTACGGCACACCGGCACATCCGCCAATTTTTCCATACAACGCATGAGTTCCGTTTTTCCGCATCCGGTAGGACCTGCAAGTAAAACCACATTACGAAGAAGCGCTTTTTCCGGATTACGTATTCTCAAATAATGTACGAAAAGGGCTCTGGACAGTGCCTTTTTTGCATTTTCCTGACCAATCACATGATAATCCATATAGGCTCTAATTTGTCTCGGAGACCAATGTGCAATCTTTTTTTTATTGATTGCACGCATCAACTCATTCACGACTTCCTCTGATGCCGTATAATCGTCACACAACTCATATTCCGAAAGCAATTTATATATTTTTCCATGTGCGCAATTGAGTTCTTCTTCCTCATCTTCATTATGCGGGTTACAACTGCAAAGATCCGCTCTTATAAAGTAAAGTGAATCAAGAATGCAAACCATTTTCTCAATTTGTTCTTCCGCCTCTTCACCTAGTAATTTTGATGTAACCTTCTTTAAATCTTTTCCGATTTTCTCAATAACATCGCAAATTCCTGCTGCAAATAATTCATCCTTAACTATCACACGAACTCTGAGCAAATAACGGATTAGTTCCTCATATTCATAAAGCTGCTCTTCTTCACACCCAAGTCGCAACAGTCGCTTTTCCACATATTTTTTTACTTCCGCTTCCTTTGCCGGGCGAAATAACTCTATGTTTACCTGTTCTCCGTTTCGCTGTTCTCCGCTTATCCCGTCTTCAATTATCCTTTTATCGTAACAAAAATCTAACATCCGAATCCTCCTGCTATTTAATCACACAGATCTGGTTGTGCTTCACCTTTCATCTTACATACATCACTATACTGCTACATACATACATTGTCAACATATATTTTTATTTTTTTTCATCTAACATTCTTTCCAGTAGTTTTCGTTCTGCATTCCCCGAAGTTTCCTGTTCCCAGATGCGGTCCGGTTCCTCCATCACGTATTCCAATGCCCTTAAATAAATCTTATTTTCCGGTAATATCTCTTTTTCCTTTCGTTCCGTCATTATCTGACGACTATAATATTCTAACTCCTCTTCCGTCAGCATTTCATATTCTTCCGGTCTTTTTTTCCCAAAAGCTTTTTCGTATTTTCTTGCTTTCGCAATTAAGTTTAATACACCGGTGGTAATACCGGATTCACTCTTTGCTTTTCGGCTGTAATGAAGCAGAATCGAACTGATATTTTTCAGATTGATCGGATTTTTGTTGCGATTACGAAAAACATAATCTTCCCTTTGGTAGTTTCCGCTTTGCATAAGATAAAGCATATAATCCGTTAAGTAGGATACCGCTACCGGATGAAGCGCCATTTCATTTTCTTTTCCCTTCTCCTTTTGACGCAGAAATACCAGTTGATTTCGAAACGTAAAATCAGAAAATTTCATTTTACAGATTGTCCTTGGTGCCACACCGCAATAAAAGAGCAAAGCCACCAGCAGCGTCTCCTGACATTCCAGTTTTTTTACCTCCGGTCTCTTTGTTTTCTCCGCTCCTAAAAACACCTTTTCTAAAAATAACTCCATTTCCTCTTTCTTCGGAAATGCATACTCCTTTTTTCCTACTACATGATGAAATTGTACTTTGTCATCTAAAATAGCAAACGGCGAATGATAGTTCTCCCCAAATCTTTGGTAGTATTCGTTTCGAATATGGGCATTATGATTAATGATATCCTCCATTTTTCGTCCGGTAGAAATCAGAACACGCAAATAAAAATGCCTTGTAGTTTCCGACAATGTCTTCCCTTCCGGCAGAAAATTTCCATGCTGCTCCATATTCTTTTTCAATACCTTCGCGTCAAAATCATTCAGTTCATAAAGCGGTTTTTGAAAATATTTTTCTACCAGCAATATTACCTGACGATAGTTTGTTGCACTACGCTCGCTCAATTGGCTAAGGCTATAACCGATAACCTCATCCAATGTCTCCGGCTCTCTGATTGTCATTGTTATCCTCGCTGAATGAAAATGTTTTAAATCCCTTGAAAACCTTTTGCAAAGTTTCAAGGGATTTGTCATTTACTTTCTGTATGTTTTATTATTTGATTTCCACAATCCAGCCTTCAGGAGCTTCAATCTTGCCCATCTGGATTCCGGTTAAAGTTTCGTACAATTTCTTGGTAATGGGTCCCATCTCCGTCATACCGCTGGGAAGGCAGATTTCCTTGCCGTGATCCACAATCTTTCCTACCGGTGAGATAACTGCTGCGGTACCGCAAAGACCACATTCCGCAAAGTCGCTTAATTCCTCTTTGAAGATTTCTCTTTCTTCTACTTCCAAACCAAGGTACTCCTTCGCTACAACCATAAGAGAACGTCTGGTGATGGAAGGAAGAATGCTGGAAGACTTCGGTGTAACCACTTTGTTGTCCTTTGTAACGAAAAGGAAGTTGGCTCCGCCGGTCTCCTCCACTTTGGTTCTGGTCGCTGCATCCAGATACATATTTTCATCATAGCCGGCATTGTGGGCAGATACAATGGCATGAAGACTCATGGCATAATTCAGCCCTGCTTTGATGTGACCGGTACCGTTAGGCGCCGCACGGTCAAAATCACTGATGCATAAGGTGAGGGGCTTCACACCGCCTTTGAAATAAGGACCTACCGGGGTAGTAAAGATACGGAACTGATACTCCGTTGCCGGCTTTACACCGATAACCGGATTGGTTCCGAACATATAAGGACGCAAATACAAGGATGCTCCGGAACCGAAAGGCGGAACATAACTCTCATTTGCTTTAATTACCTGTTTTACCGCATCGACAAAACGCTCCTTGGGAAATGTGGGCATCTCCAAACGCTTTGCAGTATCAAACATACGCTGCGCATTCATATCCGGGCGGAAAGTTACCGTTCTTCCGTCCACGGTGGTATATGCCTTAAGGCCTTCAAAACAAGTCTGGGCATACTGTAAAACGCCGGCACATTCGTTAAGTACCACGTTGGCATCTTCGGTTAAAACGCCTTCATCCCATGCTCCGTCCTTGTAATTGGAAACATATCTTTTTTCTGTCTGTACATAGCCAAATCCGATATTGGCCCAATCTAAATTTTTCTTTTCCATCTTTTGCCTCCGTTTGCAACTTTTCTAAGTCTTTATTTATCTTACATCCGTACCCTTTCACTGTCAAGAATCCCCCCTGCCACATTTTTCTTTTTCTGTGGTTTTTTAAAAATGCTTGTGCTATAATAGAAAAGGAATTTTATGCAAAATATGCATTTTTATTATGAACGGAGCGGCTTATGATTCAAAATTTATTAGACTCCTTTGTAAATTTTATAATGACGGATGTGCAGGACAAAAAAGAAACCAAAGAACAGGCAGTATTAGTCCGCATTATCTGTTGCATTTTTATGGTTTACTATCTGGTGGCCGGAATTGCCATCGCCTTTATACAGCACTACTATCTTGGACTGTTGCTGGTGGGCGCCATCGGTCTTTTGGTTGTAGCATTTATCTGCACCTATGAAAACCGCACTCGGACCGGGCTTGTACTGTTGAATATCATTCTGCTTGTTTTTTCCACTTTGCTGGCTCTGTATGTTGGTTTTGACATGGATTTTCATTTGCCGATTTTTTTGAATATTCTTCTGATTTATTTTAACAAAACCGAGCATATGCTTTGGAAGCGTCTCTACACTTTTTTTATCTGTGCCTATCTAATGTGTATGACTCAATTTTGCAGTTTCCTTGATGTTGCCAGAGTACCGGACGGATTTGCTCGGATTTTCATCCAATCATTAAACATGCTGGCATTTTCCGGCTGTATCGGAGCCATTGCATATTCTTACTGTACAAAGTTCAATCAGGCAGAAGAAAAACTTCGCCGTATCAATGATAACCTGGAACGTATGGCTAATCTTGATACCCTGACCGGACTTTCCAACCGTCGTCATATGAACGAGCATATGGATACGCTTGTAGCGGAATACAATCGTAACGGCAAGATTTTTACCGTCGCTATCGGAGATGTGGACTTCTTCAAAAAGGTTAATGACACTTACGGTCATGACACCGGTGACTACGTACTTTCCAAACTGGCCAACCAATTCCGCATTTATATGCACGGAAAAGGTCATGTGGCCCGCTGGGGTGGTGAAGAATTTTTGTTCACATTTGAAAATATGAATATCGACAAAGCCTATAAATGTATGGATGAACTCCGGCAGCGGGTATCGGAAATTCCCATGCAGTTCAAAGAATATGATTTTCAGGTGACTATGACCTACGGAATGGAAGAATTCAACGACCGCCTTGGAGTGGAAGCTACCATTAACCGCGCCGATGAAAAACTTTACAAAGGAAAAACCGGCGGTCGAAATCGTGTTGTTATATAAATCTAAACAAAAAGGAACCGCGAAGGTTCCTTTTTTGTTTCATTCGATATTATTTTTTGCGTTCATATTTCATAAAACGGTATTCCAAATCGAAATAGGTTTCTTCCTCGCCGTAATCCGTCACTTCCCATTCTTCATCTTCATCCAGATTAGGAAAATAGGCATCTGCATCATAAGCGTGGTCAATCTTTGTCACGTGGGCAACATCACAATACGGAAGCATCTGCCGGTACACACTCTCACCGCCGATAATATACACATCTTCCTTCTTGTAATCCTTTAATATTTCCAAAAGTTCCGGAATGGAATGTGCCATAACGGCGTCTTTTACTGTATAGGACGGATCCTTGGTTAATATTATATTGGTCCGATTCTTTAACGGTTGTCCCTGCGGGAACGTTTCCAGCGTTTTCCTTCCGAGAACTACCACTTTCCCCGTGGTTTCCTCCCGAAACATCTTATGGTCCTTCGGAATTCGAACCAAAAGATTATTTCCGTTTCCGATTGCCCAATTCTCATCTACTGCTACAATTAAATTCATTTCGCTTCCTCCGCTTTAAATTGCAATGGGGATATTTTCCACTTGCGGCCCCGTCACATAATTCTCTACTTTCACATCATTTCGCGTAAACTGATAGAAATCCTTGATTTCCGGATTCAACCAGAATTTCGGCGCATCGTAAGTCGGACGGGCAATCAATTCTTTAATGATGTCCACATGCCGATCATAGATATGGGCATCCGCGATTACATGCAAAAGTTCTCCGACATACATATCACATACCTGCGCAAGCATATGTACCAAAACGGCATATTGAACCACATTCCAGTTATTTGCTGCCAAGACATCCTGGGAACGCTGATTTAATACTGCATTCAGTGTCAGTTTGTCCTCACCCGGCTGCTGTACCACATTAAAAGTCATACTGTAAGCACAAGGATATAATGCCATTTCCGACAAATCCTGGTGCACATATATGTTCGTCATAATCCGGCGGCTGAAGGGGTTGTTTTTCAAATCATAAATCACCCTGTCCACTTGATCCATCATGCCTTCTTTGTATTTGTGTTTTACACCAAGCTGATAACCGTACGCTTTTCCGATGGAGCCGTTTTCATCCGCCCATTCATCCCAGATATGGCTGTGCAAATCGTTAATGTTATTGGACTTTTGCTGCCATATCCAAAGCATTTCATCCGTCGCGCTTTTCAACGCGGTCTTCCGAAGCGTAATCAGTGGAAACTCTTTTCGCAGGTCATAACGGTTCACAACGCCAAACTTTTTAATGGTATACGCTGCCGTACCGTCTTCCCAACGAGGACGAACCTTTTCCCCTTCGGTGCTGGTTCCGTTCTCCAAAATGTCTTTACACATATCGATGAAAATTTTATCTGCTAAACTCATATCCATCCTCCGTTTTCAAAAATCAGTTCCTTATGCAGCCAGCCCCAAAAGCGCTGATGCGATTTGGAAATATACAATCAACGAAATTGCATCCACAATGGTCGTAATAAAAGGGGATGCCATTACCGCCGGGTCAAATCCGATTCGTTTTGCCAGCATAGGGAAAGTACATCCCACAATTTTGGCAATCAGTACAGATACCACCAAGGTAAGACATACCACCAAGGCTACCGACAGTTCCACCCGGTCAATAAACAGCAATTTCAGGAAATTGGCCGCTGCCAGTGAGATACCGCACAAAAAGGCAACCCGAAACTCCTTCCATATGATTTTAAATACATCCCGAAGTTCAATCTCATTCAGCGAAAGACCACGGATAATGGTTACCGATGCCTGTCCGCCGGCATTGCCGCCCGTATCCATCAGCATGGGAATATAAGCTACCAAAATAGCACAACTGCTCAACGCATCTTCAAAACTGGAAATAATGCTACCGGTAAATGTTGCGGAAATCATCAAAAGTAAAAGCCAAGGCATGCGCTTTTTCCAGATTTCCATTACCTCCGTTTTCATATAAGGCTTATCGGAGGGCACAATCGCCGCCATCTTTTCAATATCCTCGGTAGCCTCTTCTTCCATAATGTCCACAACGTCATCCACGGTGATAATACCAACAAGACGGTTTTCATTATCCACAACCGGCATGGAAGTAAAGTCGTATTTCTGGAATTGCCTTGCCACTTCCTCCTGGTCCATCAGGGTGTGAATGGATACAACATTTTCATGCATGATATCCCCAATGATTTCCTCCGGGTCACTAAGAAGCAAATACCGTAGTGCCACCGTACCAAGAAGGGTCCTTTTATGATCCAGGACGTAACAGATATTGATGGTTTCTGAATCAATTCCCACCCGTTTAATCCGCTCAATTGCCTGCTGTACCGTGCTGCTTTCCTTTAAATCAACATATTCCACCGTCATCACGCTGCCCGCAGAATCCTCCGGATAACGAAGCAGGTGATTAATATCACGCCTGGTTTCCGCATTGGCATTGGCAAGGAGTTTTTTTACAATATTGGCCGGCATTTCTTCCAAAAGGTCGGTAGCATCATCCGCCATCAGGTTATTAATGATGCCCGCCGCTTCCTTATCCGAAAGGCGGGTAATAATGGACTGCTGATTTTCAATATCAAGATAAGAAAAAACATCTGCCGCCATAGATTTGGGCAAAATCCGAAAAATCTTAAGCAAATCATCTTCTTCCAATTCTTCCAAAAAAACAGCAATATCTGCGTCATTTCGTTCTGCAAATTCCTGCCTGAGGCGGGTATATTGTTTTGTTTCTATTAATTCTTTTAATGCTTCCATAATCCGCCTCCTTTTTTGTTTTGTATAACGTGAGTCAAACTGACTTTTTCATAATACAATCCATGTTTTTTTTTGTCAAAGATTTTTGTCCAGATAAACACAGTCACCCTCATCCGAAAGAGCCAACTTTCCTGCGCACCGTTCTACCAATTCCGCTCTATGAAGCTCCGATTCATTTGCCGGAAAAGTAACGGAAATAAGCACATTTTCCAAATACTCTGTCCCATCCGGCTCTATATTATGCGCTTCCAGATAATTTTTCACTTTTCCCAACTCATTGTAGGGAACAGTAATCTTCCATTTTTGCCCTTTCCGGAGCGTTCCCGTCTCGCACTGCGCCAATCCTTCCTTCACACTTTGGGAATAGGCTCTGACCAGTCCTCCCGTGCCCAGTAAAACCCCACCAAAATAACGCGTCACCACCACTGCCGTATTATGAAGTTCTTCTTTAAGTAGTACTTCAAGCATAGGTCTGCCTGCCGTTCCGGAAGGTTCACCATCATCACTGCATCTGGTAATCTCGCAATGTTCGCCAATCACATAGGCACTGCAATTATGTTTGGCATCCCAATATTTCTTTTTCATTTCCTCAATGAAGGCAGCCGCCTCCTCTTCCGTATTCACCGGCCTAAGTGTTGCGATGAATCTGGATTTTTTTTCGACAAGTTCTCCTTGGCCGCCATTCAATAAAATCCTATAACTTTGCATAAAATTATAATAACATGTCAACATTCTGAATAAAAGAATTTTCTGTACTTTATTTAATGTGTTTTTTTTGGTATAATCTATGGTGTGTTTTTTTGAATTGAAGTCGAATCCAAAAATTATGATACAACATTTCGGGAAAGGTTTGATTTTGATATGAATTATAGTAGAAAAGGTGTCCGTAAAAAACAACGTGAACTGAATTCCAAAGGAAATAAAATCAAGAAAATGTTTGGCATTAATTTTTTAAAAGCCTTACTGATTTGCTTTATTTCCGTCTGCATCATCGGACTATGTCTCGGCATCGGTATGTTCAAGGGAATCTTAAATACTGCGCCGGACATCTCCACCATTGATGTAACTCCTTCCGGCTTTGCAACTACACTGTACGACTGCGAAGGACATGAAATGACCAAACTGGTAGCCGCTGATTCTAACCGTACTTATGTAACGATGGATAAAATTCCTCAGGATCTTGCGGATGCTTTTGTAGCCATTGAAGATGCACGTTTCTATGAGCATAATGGTATTGATATTCAGGGTATTTTAAGAGCCTTTGCCCTTGGTATACAGGAAGGTGAATTCTCCCAGGGTGCAAGTACCATCACACAGCAGTTGATTAAAAACAACGTTTTTGACAACTGGATGGGCGAGTCCTCCTTTATGGAAAGTCTTCGCCGTAAGATTCAGGAACAGTATCTGGCTTTGGAACTGGAAAAAATCATGACAAAGGAAGAAATTTTGGAGCTCTATATGAATTCCATTAACCTTGGTCAGAATACCCTGGGCGTTCAGGCGGCCTCGCTGCGTTACTTCAACAAACCGGTTTATGAATTGAACCTGTCCGAATGTGCCGTTATCGCCGGCATTACGCAGAATCCGTCCTACTACAATCCCATTACACACCCGGAAAATAACGCGGAAAAACGGGAAATCGTATTACAATATATGTACGAACAGGGATATATTACTGCGGAAGAACATGCGGAAGCTCTTGCAGATGACGTATATGCAAGAATCCAACAGACCAACACCCAGATTGCCAACGATTCTGTTTATTCCTATTTTGTTGATGAGGTTATCGAAACCGCCGCGGAAGATTTGACCGAAAAACTGGTTTCCGAAGGCTATACCGAATCGCAGGCTTCTACCATGGCCTATAATCTGCTTTACAGCGGTGGTCTTAGTATTTATACCACACAGGACCCGCAGATTCAGGCTATTTGCGATGAAATATACTCCGATGAGTCTTATTTCCCGGAGAATACCAAGTGGTATCTTAATTACCAGCTCAGTATCCAACATGCCAATGGGGAAGTGGAAAACCACAGCACCGAAATGTTCCGGTCCTACTACCAACAGTTTGACAGCAGTTTTAATTTAATTTATCTTTCTCAGGACGAAGCATACGCAGCCATTGAAGCTTATTTGGATGCCGTGATGGTGGAAGGGGATGAAATTCTCGCAGAAAACATTACCCTAACCCCGCAGCCCCAGGTATCTCTGACCATACAGGACAATGCCACCGGACATGTCGTTGCTATTATCGGCGGTCGCGGCACCAAGGAATCCAGCCGTTCCCTAAACCGTGCCACCAATACGCTCCGTCAGCCGGGGTCCACATTTAAGATACTTTCTACTTATGCACCTGCATTGGACAGCGCAGGACTAACTTTAGCCAGCGTCTATATTGATGCACCTTTTAACTACAACAACGGCCGACCGGTTTCCAACTGGTATTCCGCGGCCAGCTATAAGGGTATTTGTTCAATTCGTTACGGTATCGAGCAATCCCTTAACATTGTTGCAGTTAAAACGCTGACACAGATTACACCGCAACTTGGTTACGATTATTTGATAAACTTCGGTTTTACCACATTAGTTGACCGGCGTGTGGAAAGCGATGGTACGATTTCTTCCGATATTCTGCAGCCTCTCGCACTGGGCGGTATTACAGACGGTATTACAAATTTGGAATTAAATGCAGCATATGCTACAATTGCCAATGGCGGAGTATATTTGGAGCCGATTTTGTACACCAAAATTGTAGATCACGACGGAAATGTTCTTATTGATATGACCCAAGAACAGGAATCCAGACGTGTTATCAAAGAGACTACGGCATTTCTTCTTACCGATGCCATGGTCGATGTAGTTACAAGAGGAACCGGTGGCGCAGTAAACTTCGGCGGTATGCCCATTGCCGGAAAAACCGGTACAACTACCGCTTCCAGAGATTTATGGTTTTCCGGATTTACCCCTTACTATACGGCGACTACCTGGACCGGTTTTGATAATAACATCAGTATGGACCCGGAAGGCAGTGCTACCAAAAACCTTTCCAAAACCCTTTGGCGAGCCGTCATGTCCAGAATCCATGAGAATCTGGAGCCGCAAAGTTTCAACATCCCCGGTGGAATTACCACCTGTACCATATGCAGTCGTTCCGGCAAACTTCCGGTGGCAGGGCTTTGTGATGCCCATCTTCGGACAGAGTATTTTGCAGACGGAACGGTTCCTACCGAAACCTGTGATGTTCATTACTCCGGTATGGTTTGCTTGTATTCCGGCCTGTGCGCCAATCCACGTTGTCCTTTCCAGGTGCCCGGTACTTTGGAACTTTTGCCCATTGAGCATACCAGTTTGTGGAGCGGATCTTCACTAACGGATTCCAACGGAAATGTCATACCGACTACGCGAACTTCCAATATGTGTCCTCACGATGATTTGTTCTACAGCAATCCTTCCTATATGAGTGTATTGCAACAACAATTACTGGAGTTGCAAGCCTTGGGATACAACTTCTCGTTGGAAGGTTACTAAATAGAAAAACAAAAAAGCAGGTCAGTTGACCTGCTTTTTTAGTTTATTCTATTTTTGAAAACCCATGAAAAATATTATCACTGCGCCTGTTCTGTAGTGATATCCGTCGTTTCCGCAGGGTCCTCTGCAGTTTCTCCGGTATCCGTATCTTCCGTAGTACCTGTACTATCTGTACCACCGGTACTGCTTCCCACAATTTCCAACTCTGAAACATCTACATCCGTGTAACTGATGGTTCCGCCGGAAGTCGTCGAACGATATCGGAAAATCAAATATTCACTACTGATATATCCTTCTTGTCCTTCATAAAGTAGTTTTGTCCATCCGGAATCATAAATCTCTACTACTTCATATTCACAATCCGAATACGCAGAACCAATTCTCTCATATTCTGTTCCCGGTCCGGAACGCACATTGACGCTACTGGTGGCCTGCGGAATGGCTAATAATACGGTTTCAACTTCCTCTTCCACCGGCTCGGCCTGCACATTTTCACTGACAGTTTGTTCGTTCATTGCAACTTCATTCTCAGAAACTGCGGTTTCTTCCGGTTTTGGTCCACGCATCTGAATGCGCACAACCAAAACAACAATTGCAAGTACAAGACAAATCATCAAAGCCGTTAATATTGCACTGATCGTTTGCTTTTTCATTAAAAATAATACTCCGTTCTGGGATTTATTCGAAACCTACTCTGCAGAAGTTGACTCCTCTTCTACCTTTGCTCCGCAACTTACGCAAAAAGCAGCTCCGGGTTTCATATCCGCACCACATTTCGCACACTTTTTACCTAATACAGCCTCTGTAGCCGTATTGTCTACAGGCACATCATCCACCTTAGAACCGCAATTAGGACAGAAAACCGTGTCCAAAGACACTTCGGTCTTACAATTCTGGCAAATTTTGGTTCCCTTTGCACGACGAATGGAAGCCTCTAAATGATCGATTGCTTCTTCCGCTTCTTTTACTTTATTAAAAAACGGTATCATATCCTCTTCCGGAGCATCTTTCGTCTTTTCATAATATGCTTTACCGATTTCACGGTAATACTCACGAAGAGAATCTTCACAGTTCTTCAACTGTCCGTTTAAGTTTGTAACCTCCACCATACTCTTGGTTTTATTGGAAACATCATTTCCAAAACTGCTTAATGTAGCACCCACTTTATCAAAGAATGCCATAATAAAACACCTTCCTCTCATTCTTCTTGGATGTGTATTCCCCATAACGCACCCAAAATGATTATATTATATTCTTCCATTTTTTTCAACTGTCAGTGCTTTACTGTCCATTACACCGTTCAAAGGCCACAATAACTTCCGGGGTCTCCGTATTTTCAGCGTTTATAGGATAAACACTGACCCGATATGTTTCCTCATCTATATTATGGTACCGTAATTCGCGTTTTTCGCCGCCGTTTTCACAGTCCTTCGCAAACCCTTCCGCACTGAGAAAACTCTTCAAAATCTCCCGGAAAGCTTCCGCAACGTATGCTTTCGCATAATGTCCGATGGCCTCGGAAAAATCTTTGTATTGCTTCTCTATGTATCCGTATTTTTGCGGCACTTTGATAGAATGAAACTCACCGGTACTCAAATTTACGAAATACACCGCTTCATAATGAGCCGACAAAACATCCACAACAATCTTTTTTTCATTCCGTTCTGCTTCTACCTGTTTGCGCTGCGTTATATCCATAAAAGTCAATACACACTTATTTTCCATATCCTGCACGAGCGGGGTCGGAAAAGCAACAATGGACATCCAATTCATTTCCCGGCTGAGTAAGCTATTGTATTCCCTTGCAACATTTTCCTGCTTTGCAAAAAACGCTTCCCGCAACGCAACTGCTTCAAATGCATTCCGGAAATCCTTTTGCTGATGTTTGTCCGGAATCAACTCTTCCACAATATTTAACAGTAAATCATAGTTTCCATCTTCCGGTATACCAAAAAGCAGTTCGTCCGGTTTCACCGTCTCATAGGTTCCTGTCTTGTAATCCACCAAATATACGGAACGATAACCGTTGGCAAGGGATTTCATAATCATTTCGTTTTCCAACTGTTTACTGTTGATTGCACGGCGTCCGTGAATGTCTTTCTCAGTAATAACCACCTTGCTTTTGTAGCCGGCCGCATCAATCTGACGCAGCTGGTATTCACACCAATGATATTCCTCTCCCACTTTTTTTCGAAATTGCCAATAAACCCGTCCGGCATTCTCTTCCAACTCCGTCGGAATGGCCTTTATATCCAAAAACTGCTCCAGTGGTCTTTTATCTTCTTCAAAAACATATTTTTCCAATACTTCGCTACGCCACTCAGGAAACGCCTTAGGCCGGAACATGTGCACATTGGATTGCCCGTTTTCTTTCAACGTAGTTACCGTAGCCTCAGTAATATCCAACACATACATGCTCAAATAGGAATTACCGACGGCTTTAAAAACAATCTCCCGCTCTTGTTCCGCCTTGTCTTCAATATGAGGCGTAATCAAAATTGCTATTCCCTGCAATCCGCCATCCCATACAACCTTAGTCAAGGTTATATTCTTATTCTTTCCAAAAGGAGACTCTTCCATGATACCAATATAGGACCGGCTTTCTCCGAGCCTGCTGCGGAGTTCTTCGTATTCGGCCCAAACCCCTTCCATGGAGGTTTCCGCGTGCCAACCGGTCTTGATCGTCACGAAATGATTGCAATATAAAATTTTATCATCCCGCTCTGAAACCACCACGATTCCCACATCCGTCGCACAGTCCAGAAGGGATTTCAATCCCCATAACTCTCCCATTCTTTTCACCTGTCACTCACTATTTCTTATCTTTTGTTTCCAGCAGACGCAAAAGAAAATCCCACACACGTTTCGTACTTTCGATATCCAACCGTTCCTTTGTTGTGTGAATATCCAAAATATTCGGTCCAAAGGATACCGCATCAAAACCTTCAATTTTTTCGGCAAATACGCCACACTCCAAACCGGCGTGGATAATATCAATTTTGGGCTCCCTGCCATAGACTTCTTTATATACGTCTACCATTTTGTCTCGCAAAGGCGAATCACTGCAATATTCCCATTCCGGATACGATGTCAATTCTTCAAAGGCACCGCCTAATATCTCACCGATAATTTTCACTTTATCCCTTACTGCAGATATTCCGCTCTTTCTGGAACTGCGGATATCATAATGTGTCAGCAAGTCCGTTTCATTCGTCCGCATAATTCCCATATTTAAGGATGTTTCCACCAGTCCATCCACAACACCGCTGTATACCTGCACACCATCAGGCTGTGCTAGTAAAAGATGTTTACACTTTTCCGTCGATGTTTTATCCATACAGGAAACAACAGCAGCCGGTTTTATCTCGACTGTTACAAAAATCTCCGTTTCCTTACCTTCAAATTCCTTCCTAAACAAAGCTTCTGCATTCTGCAAAATCGTTTGGAGTAATTCTGTATTTTCCTCATCAATCACAATGGTTGAAACCGAGTCGGTGGGAATGGCATTTCCTTTTTCGCCCCCATTTGCAGAAATCAAGCGATAATCCATTGCCGTTCCGATTGCCATCCAAAGCCTACCCATGAGTACATTTGCATTGGCTCTGCCGTGATGAATCATAACCCCGGAATGTCCGCCCAAAAGCCCGCTAATTTCAATCGTGCAAACACATCCCCGGCGTTCTTCTTTCACAAACGGAAGTTTTAATTCGCAGCTCATGCCACCCGCACAACCTGCCGTAAAAATCCCTTC
The DNA here is from genome assembly GCA_015057055.1 of Lachnospiraceae bacterium. Taxonomy (GTDB): domain Bacteria; phylum Bacillota; class Clostridia; order Lachnospirales; family Lachnospiraceae; genus NK4A136. Next base: position 36,848 of record SVFE01000023.1, read on the forward strand.
TTCCTCCGAATCAATGTTGAGCATTCGTTTCCCGCTAAGCAAAGCACCATTCAGGCCAATCGCGCCACCCAGTCCGACCTCTTCATTTACCGTAATCACAACCTCCAAGGCCGGATGTTTCAACGAATCGTCATCCAAAATAGCAAGGGCATATGCCACCGCAATTCCATCGTCTGCCCCAAGACTGGTTCCCTTTGCAAAAATATAGTTTCCGTCCTGCATTAACATAAGCGGATCTTTGGTAATATCAATCGGGGCATCCGCATCCTGCACAGCCACCATATCCATATGTCCCTGAATGATTACCGTTTCTTCATCCTCATATCCGTCAGATGCAGCCTTATAAATCACTACATTTTTCAGTTCATCCTGCACTACCTTCAGATTTCTTTCTTTTGCAAAAGCAACCAAATAGTCACTGATTTCATCCACATGGTAGGAGCCATGCGGAATCTTTGCTATTTCTTCAAAAAAACGATATACTCCTGCCGGTTGTAACCCTTCTAATGCGCCCATAATGCCTCCTGTTTCCCACTTTCTTATACTTTTTATTCTTCCCCTTCGGACGTATTTTCCGTTTTAATTTCAATGGTAATTTCTGTTTTTGTCTCTGGTTCTGCTTCCGACGCAACCATTTCCTCTCTTGCCTTTTTTTCCAAACGTTTTGCCGTCATTTCTCTC
>SVFE01000071.1 GCA_015057055.1 Lachnospiraceae bacterium
ACGGAAGCTGTTGGATGCTATTACAAAACATTGCTTGGACATGGGATATACACGCAGTTCTATTTGGACATTCTCCAATGAACCAAATGCAAACTACTCCTCCATGACCCGAGAAAACTTTCTTGGTTTTGGCTGTTCTGCCACCAGTCTTTTTAAAGAACAATTTAAAATCAACACATTCGATGTTGCAGCTTACTGTGAAAGAATTCGTTCCGGCGAACTTGCAACATCATTGACGATTCGTTTTACCAAACGTCAGAGGATGATTTACTGGCTGTTCTGGACGGCATACAGTACAAAGGTAGTGGCAAGCGAGTTTGAAAAATTCTTTGGCGTGCCGTTGAAAAAAATGTATGGCTTCGAACTCCGGGTTGCAAAGCAACTGGGATTTATCAAGGAACACGACGGTATTTATGAAATGACGCTAAAGGGTGCGTTCTACTATCATTATTACGAAAATTTTTACACGCTGTCTTACATCGACAAGATGTGGGGCATCATGCGAACAGAAGCGTTTCCTAAGCAGATTAAGTTGTAACTAATCATGCTTTACCGTTGCAATTTGCGAAAGAAACCGTGCCACATGAACTTCCGCGGGGGCCTTAGGGAAAATTTCCGTAAGACTCTTATTGGGGGTGTACTGGTAGTTGGTTTCGATGATTTGGCGGTCCCAGCCTTCCGCGGCAAATAAGTCCAAAAGTGCCTGCTTAAGCGCAGCTTTTTCATACATGATTTTCACTGTGGAATGCAGTCCGTAGGAATAGGGCGTTTCATTTTTTAGATACACTCTGCGACTTAAAGGAAGGTCCGTCGGAGCCGAGGAGGTTCCGGCCAGAATTTGATAATACCCTTCCTCCGCAATCCATTTGTGGTAATTCGGGTCATAGGAAGCAAAATCCGCCTCCGTGAAAGAGAAGGAGATGCATTTCTTTTCGCCCGGTGCCAAATGCACTTTCTTAAAGAATTTAAGCTCCTTTGCCGGTTTTAAAAGGGTGGATTTTTCATCGGAAAGATAAATCTGTACCACTTCCGCCCCCGGCATATCACCGGTATTTTCTACCGTAACGTTACCCTTAATTTCTCCGGAAAAAAGTTCGCTGGATACCTGCAAATCCGACAGGGCAAAGGTGGTATAACTGAGGCCAAAGCCAAAGGGATAAGCCGGCTCGATTTTTTTCTTGTCATAATAGCGGTATCCTACATAGATGCCTTCACCGTAGTGGACTTCGTACCCATCCCCCGGGAAATTTAAAAAGGTCGGCGTATCTTCATATCGCTTCGGGAACGTCAAAGGAAGCTTGCCGGAGGGGGCAAGGCGTCCGCACATAATATCCCCCAGTGCATGAGCGCCTTCCATTCCTGGTAAAAAGCACACAAAGATAGCATCCAGGGATTCTTCGTATTCCGTAAGGGACACCGGTCCGCAGACATTCAGCGTCAAAACAAGGGAAAACGAAAGTGTTTCTTTTAAGGCTCCTAACTTTTTCAGCAGCGCGTCATCCTCGGCGGATAAGCCAAGGTCATAGCGGTCATTTCCTTCCATACCACCCACCATGGCTTCGTAGAGAATGATACAGTTTTCATGGGTTTCCAGATATTTTTCCACATCGGCAAAAGGCGTATCCGGGGAAAGCACGGTAACGTCATGTCCCGGAAGATTGCCGGATAAGGTACCTGCTAAGGAGGAAGTGCGACTTGTGGTGATTCCGGCGCTTCCGCTTCCGCATTCCATTAGCTTTTTGGCGGCGCTTCCAAGGAGCAAAAGATTTCCCGGAGTTGCAGCGGAAAAAGGAAGAAGGTTATTTTTGTTCTTTAAAAGGACGATGCCGGAGGCAGCTGCTTCATAAGCCGCCTTGGTGGATTTCTCATAAAGCTTTGCAAGGGATTCTTCGCTTACGCCCGGCATGGTCACATCAAAAGTTCCGGCGTTCGCCTCAAAAGTTCCGGCGTTCGCTTCAAAAGTACCTGCGTTCCCTTCAGAAGCCGCAGCGGAGTCGATGTCAAAAACGTCATCCCCGTTAGCCTGATTTTGGCGCACCACCAGCTTAAGAAGCCGTCCCGCAGCAGTATTCAAATCATCTTCGGACAGCTCGCCCTTTTCATAAGCATCCAAAAGGGGCCCCGGCGAAATCGGTCCCGGCATGGCAAGGTCGTTGCCGGCTTTCAGGGCTTCCACCGGGTGATAGACGGCGCCCCAGTCGGAGACAACGCTTCCGTCAAAGCCCCATTCGTCTCTCAAAATCTCGGTCAAAAGCTTATGACTTTCGCTGCAGGGGGTTCCGTTTATGGCGTTATAGGCGCTCATAACGGTAAGGACATTTCCTTCCTGTACGCAGGCTTTAAAGCCCGGCAAATAGATTTCCTGAAGCGCCCGCTCGGAAATCGTTTCGTTGATGCCTACCCGGTTGGTCTCCTGGTTGTTGGCGGCAAAATGTTTTACGTTGGCAATGGTTCCCGTGGATTGGACTCCTTTTACCAAAGCCGGAGCCAGTGCGGAAACCAGATAGGGGTCCTCGGAGTAGCCTTCAAAAAGACGGCCGCCCAGCGGGTCCCTGTGAATGTTCACATTGGGAGTGCCCAGTAAAATATCAATGTGATACAGGCGGGCCTCCTCGCCGAGGGCAACGCCCATGTTGTAAATCACTTCCGGGTCAAAGGTGGCACCTAGGAGCATTCCCGAAGGAAAACACCCCGGGGCATATTCGCAACCGGCAAGGGCATGGAGTTTTTCTTTTATCCAATCATACAGCGGCAGGTCTTCTTCCTGCAGTTTTTCCGGTTCGTAAAAATATTCGATGACACGGTTTAAGGAGCCGGAGCTTGCCATGCCGCCGGTGCTTTCCATCTCCATGGACGATTCCGAACAAAAGTCCCCGAAGAGCTGTTCAAAGTTAAGACCGGTGCCACCGTCTAAAAGACGCAGTCCCTTCAGTCCAAGGCGAGGAACGCCTGCCATCTGAAAAAAAGATTTGCCACAGCAAAGAGTTGCTTTTTCCTCTGCGGTCAGTTCGTTGATTGTAAGATTCTCCATTGTATAGCCCCCATTTGTTTTGTATAATCATTGGTAAATATTATCTTCATTATATCGGTTTTTTATGATGCAAACAACCATGGGAACGGAATTGAAAAAAGGAGTCAGACAAAATGAAATACATTTTTGAAAATGCTACGCCCGGCGACAGCGACGAAATCCTTCGGCTCTATCGCAGCGCCATCGGGCGGGAGGGCTGCACCTGGAGCATGGAGTATCCGGGACCGGAGACGCTGGCGGATGATTTGAAAAGGGAGAGCCTGTTTGTGATGCGCTCGGAAGACGGTGAGATTATCGGCGCGGTTTCCGTAGACAAAGATGAGGCGGTGGATAGCCTGCCCTGCTGGAATAAGGAACTGTTTCCCGGCGGAGAACTGGCGCGGCTGGTGGTACGGGAAGGATATGAAAACAGGGGGCTGGCGAGGGAACTTATTACCTGCGCCATGGAAAAACTTGCGGCGGACGGATTAAAGAGCGCCTACTTCCTGGTGAGCAAAAAGCATAAGAGAGCGCTTGCCTCCTACGAAAAACTACATTTTGAAAAGCGCGGTGAATGCACGCTTTTTGGGAATGACTGGTGGTGCTACCAAAAGGAATTGGGTTGATTTTCCCGTGTTTTTGAAATATACTTTTCTTTGTGTAAGAATGTATTGGTGAGGGTGTAGATAAACACTTGGATGATAAAGGAAAAAGGGGTAAATGTTATGTTGGATGTATTGGAACAATATTCAAAAATTACGATTCAGTGTCATGACAATCCGGATGCGGACGCCATCGGTGCCGGGTACGGACTTTACTGTTATTTTAAGGAGAAGGGCAAGGATGTGCGCCTTATTTATGCCGGACGCGCGGAAATTACAAAATCCAATTTAAAACTGCTGGTGGAAAAATTAAATATTCCCATCGAGTACGTGGCGGATACGAAGGATTTGTTTCTTGAAGGCATCTTAGTTACCGTGGACTGCCAGTACGGCGCAGGCAATGTGACTTATATTGCGGCAGAGGACGTGGCGATTATTGACCATCACCGGGTCGAGATTGAAAACGTGGAAAAGAGTATTATCAATTCTTCCCTGGGCAGTTGTTCTACGCTTGTGTGGCAGCTTCTGGGCAGAGAAGGGTATGAAATCAGCGATGCAAACGGTGTCGGTACGGCGTTGTATTACGGGCTCTTTACGGATACCAACCAGTTTACGGAAATGCGAAACCCGCTGGATAGGGATGCCAGAGACATGCTTCCCCACGACGCCGGGCTGGTAAATATGCTGAAAAACTGCAACCTTTCCCTATCGGAACTGGAGATTGCCGGTATTGCCATGCTTCGGTACAGTTTCAATGAGGAGTATGGTTTTGCTGTAATCAAGGCCCAGCCTTGTGATCCGAATATTCTGGGGCTGATTAGCGACTTTTTGTTGCAGGTAGATAAAATCATGAGCTGCGTGGTTTACAATGAATTGAATGACGGTTACAAGATTTCCGTGCGGAGTTGCAGCCGGGAGGTCAATGCCAGCGAATTGGCGGCATTTCTTACAGAGGGCATCGGTTCCGGAGGCGGTCATCTTGAAAAGGCCGGCGGCTTTATCAGCCAGAAATTGTACCGTCAAAAATACGGTTCCAAGCATGCGGAGGCGTATTTTAACGGCCGTATGGTGGAATACTTCGAGAACTTCGAACTGATTTATGCCGGAGAATACGAGGCAGATGTTACCACCATGGAAAAATACCAGAAAAAATCCCTGCCCATCGGGTTTGTCAAAGCGGACGAAATCCTGCCTCTTGGTACCCCCATTACCGTGCGTACCTTGGAGGGCGATATTGACATTACCATTGAAGAGGATTTGTATATCATCATTGGCGTGAAGGGGGAGGTTTACCCCAACCGCCGGGAAAAATTTGAGCGGGCCTATAAGGTTCTGGACAAGAAGTATGTCTATGAGGAATGCGTCATCAGTAATGATTACGTGCCTACCATTAAAAACCGCGTCAACGGCAGGACGCTTCAACTCACGGATTATGCCGGTGTCTGCGTGCCTACGGGAAATGTGCAGATTTATGCCCGACCGCTGGAAAAAGGTGTGAAAATATTTACTGCCTGGGATAAGGAAAAATATATGCTGGGTAAGCCCGGCGATTATCTGGTAGTGCGTACCGATGATTTCCATGATGTATACGTGGTAGAAGAGAAAATATTCGGGAAGACTTACGGAAAGATAGAAGAATAAAAAGCAAAAAAGAAAGAGAAAAACATAGGAAATAAAGAAGAAAACTAGGAAGGTTGACTTAACATGCAAAGAGAAAAACTAGGAAGCCGGCTCGGTTTCATATTACTCAGTGCCGGCTGCGCCATCGGTATTGGCAATGTCTGGAAATTCCCCTATATGGTGGGGCAATACGGTGGCGGAATATTTGTTCTGATTTATCTGTTCTTTTTGGCGATTCTGGGAATTCCCGTTTTGACGGTGGAATTTGCCCTGGGACGTGCCAGCCGAAAGAGCCCGGTGCGGCTATATCAGGCATTGGAGCCCAAGGGAAGTAAGTGGCACATTCACGGGTATTTTGCCATGGCGGGAAACTATTTGCTGATGATGTTTTATGCTACGGTGGCCGGATGGATGTTGCAGTATTTTGTCAAGATGGCCAAGGGCGAATTTATCGGTGCGGATGCCGCCGGCGTTGCGGCGATCTACAAAGGAATGCAGGATAGTGCCCCAGGGATGATGATTTTCACGGCGCTTACGGTGATTCTCGGATTTGGCGTCTGCTCCATCGGGTTGCAGAAAGGTCTTGAAAAGGTTACGAAAGTGATGATGCTGGTACTGCTGGGGATTATGGTAGTGTTGGCAATAAACAGTATTTTTACGGAAGGCGGCGAAGCGGGACTTCGGTTCTATCTGATGCCGAATTTAAATAATCTTTTGGAAATTGGTGTGGTGAATGTGGTGGTCGCCGCCATGAATCAGGCGTTTTTTACCTTGAGTCTCGGAATCGGCTCCATGGCGATTTTCGGAAGCTACATCGGAAAAGAGAGAAGACTTTTGGGGGAGGCCGTAAATGTTTCTGTGCTGGATACGTTTGTGGCGTTCTGTTCCGGATTGATTATTTTCCCCGCTTGCATGGCCTATGGTGTGGAGCCGGATGCAGG
>SVFE01000024.1 GCA_015057055.1 Lachnospiraceae bacterium
GGATTTTTTACACCGTTAATTTCATTGCTCACACGTTGTGTAAGGGTTAAATTGGACATAATCAACGAAGCATTGGCAATGGATTCCACACCGTATGCACCATAATCCGAATACCCTACCGCATGAGCAAACAACTCTCCATAGGGATAATGACGAATCTCTTCCCCCTGTGCATCAAGAATAGTTTCCGCCAGCACCTCGCCTTCATTTCCGTATATCGTTCCACGCATGGTATTTGCCGCCAATATTTCCAAACGCTTACCGTTATAGGAATTACTTATGACTTCGTCTTTTTTCACAAACATAAAATAAACAATATTAACAATCATCGCGATAAAAAAAGCCAGAAAAACAGCAATAATAATTCCTACAGCTGTTCTTTGGCGTTTCTTTTCCTGAAACGCTTTTTCAAGAAGAAGTTCTTCTTCCGACAATTCCGTAGTAAATTCTTCGCCGGCATTGTCCTCATCAGTATTTCCTTTAGCCGTTACCAAAACATCCTTCTTTTCCGCTCCCTGAACCAAGGAGATTCCGACTAAAATCGCGAAAGTCAGGACCGTAGCCATACCGGAACTTCCTCCGTTACTAACCAGCGGCAATGTAACCCCGGTTAGGGGAATCAGGCCGGTCCCGCCACCTATGGTAAGCACAGTCTGTGCCCCAAGGGAAGATGCCAGGCCCACTGCAACGATTTTCCAAAAAGAATCATTTAGTTTAAATGCTGTTTTTAAAACTTCTGCAATACAAATAAAATACGCACAGATAAGGAATATTGCAAAAATCGCTCCCAGTTCCTCTGCAATTGCCGAAAAAATAAAGTCCTCTTCCACAAAAGGAATGGTATCCGGTCTTCCTTTGCCGATACCCATGCCCAGCCAGCCACCGGTACCGATACCAAAAAGCGACTGGGTCAACTGATATCCTGTGTTATCCAAATCCGACCAAGGATCCAGCCACACCGCAATTCTGGTCTGCACATGCGAAAATAAACGGCCTGCAATCAGAGCCGCAATACAACCGCCGCCAATTCCAAGCACATAATAGCGTTTTCTTCCCGTTGCAACATAAAGCATACCGATATACATTACATAAAAAATCAGTGCACTTCCCAAATCTTTGGAAACTACAAGAAGCAATACGTAAATTGCGGCTGCAAATGTCGCCGGGATAACCTTTCCAATGCGGGGTTTTTTATATAGTAAAGCGCCGATGAAAAAGGCAAAAATAATCTTAACAAATTCTGAGGGCTGAAATGTCATACCCAAAATTTCAAAGGATAATTTGGACCCGTATACCGTATCTCCAAAGGCAAAAACAACATACAATGCCAAAATGCCGACGCTGCCGTAGAGCACGGAAAAATGTTTCCAAAATTTAATCTTTTTTATCCAAAATGGAATTACAAAAAACAATACCAGCGAAACAATCAGTATATACAATTGTCTTTCTGCTTTCGACGGCACTAATCTGGTCAGAATAAGACAACCGATTGCCAACAGAAGACACATATGATTTACCAGAGCCTTGTTACAACGCGGATATAAAAAGAACGTAATCCGATTTACAACAAAAACAACGGCAATCTGCAGAAAATAATGAAACAAGTGACTTAAATCTTCATTGATTACATAAAGACTGCTAAGGCCAAGTACCTGAATCAGCAAGATATAAATATACTGCCGTATATGTGCCCCGCTCCGTTTCTCCCAAAAGGGAAATAGAAGCATCGCAAAAGACTCCAGAACATAACATCCCAGAGAAGAAATCATTATATACTTTGCGATTTCCGTAAACAATAAATTCATTTATTCTACCCCGCGGCGTAAATGGCCTTTGGTAACCTCCCCTTTACAGGAAAAAGAGGTTAAAATTTCTTTTGCTTCCGCTTCTGACTCCACCGAGAATTCCATTCGAAAAGCTGCAGCAATTTTTCTTAAACGTTCTGTATCCTGTAACAGCGACAAGGGAACACAATTATACATGGTATTTGTACACAATGTATGGTCTAATTGTATCACAAACCGATGATTCATCTCATCTTTAATAATGGCAGTATTCTTACTTTTATTGCATTTTTCCGCGGTTTTGGCAATGCAATTGGCCGAATACATCACCGGAATATAACCATAAATAACCATCTCCCGCTGTTTCGAAAACCGGCTGCCTTGCAGTTCTTTTTCATTCCATTCATAGCTTACGGTATATCTGCCGGCATTTTTCAATACAAATTCCTCCGTAAATCGGTTAAACACATAAACACCGTTATCCGTTACAATTTGTTCGGCATCAAAATATTCCTTCGCAATACCGAGCGCATCTAAGGAGGCGCAATAAATTTTTTCCGGCCTAAGCCGTTGCTTTGCTACTTCCAGTTTTTTTATTATTCCCTCGCGATAGCATTCCCGCACCACTTCCGGCATTCGGATAAAAATCGGAATCCCTTTATCCGCAGCCTTATCCGTCGCAAACCGTTCATAGCTCATTAGCGGTAAAATTATGCCACCGATACCTGACCCGGCTTGCGGATTCTGCATTATCTCATTAAAATTTGCAAAAACAGCGTTGTATTGCTCCGGCGTTTTCACACCGATAATAAGTTCCGGTGTTTTATTCAATGCAAAATCCGAAAAAGAATTCTTTGAAAAAACGGTTTCCCAATCCGCCCCAGGCATCTGTCTACGCTTTAAAAGCTTATCTTCCAAAGCCGTAAGGGCAGTTCTTCTGATTTCATTTAACACCGATACCGGCACAAAAGATTCTTCATCCGTATAGACATCGCAAACAGATACTTGAAACAAAGTGTTTCCCGTTTTTTGCATTTGTTTTAAAATATCTTCCGTCAAAAGCGCTTTTTTCTGCGCTGTTTCTGCATAAGCCCCTTCGATAAGCACTTCTTTGTCTTCACAGGAAACACAAACGCTAATGGGCGCACCGGCATAAACGGACACCGACATAACAATGTCTTTCTTCCTCTTTGTATCAATATATTGCTCCGTAATTTCCTGCTGCAGCTCCTCTGACATACTTTTATAAGAAGGACTTGTGACGGAAATCATATCTTTTCCGTTGTATTGGTTCCCGTATCCTTCCTGAATCTCACTTCGAATATAAATATTCTTCAGCCGATCCAAATCTTCCGGTAAAATTTCACACTTTCCTTCCGCCATACGTTCCAGATATTTTCTATAAATAGCGGTAACCCCGGCACTATAAGCGGGATTTTTCATCCTGCCTTCGATTTTTAATGAATCGACGCCGGCGTTCACAAGTCCGTCAAGAGCAGTCAAAAGACACATATCTTTCATGCTGAGAAAATAACCTTTTTTTCCATTTTCCGCCGTATATTCTTTTCTGCAAGGGCCTGCACATCGGCCGCGATTTCCGCTTCGTCCGCCTGCCATACTGCTCAAAAGGCATTTTCCGGAATAGGAATAGCACATTGCCCCATGGATAAAACACTCCAATTCCAGCCCCGCTTTTTTTAAATTACGAATTTCCTCAATGGAAAGTTCTCTCCCGGGCACCACTCTACTTACGCCGTAGTTTTTTAAAAATTCAACACCATTCTTAGACAAAACAGCCATTTGTGTACTGGCATGAATTTCCATTTCCGGATAAAACTGATGAAGCAAAGACAAAAGCCCTAAATCCTGCACAATTACGGCATCCAGCCCCGCTTCATAAAGAGGCTGCAGCATTTTTACAGCATCTTTAATTTCTCTGTCTTTCAAAAGGGTATTCAGCGCAAGATATACTTTCCGATTCCAAAAGTGGGCATAGGAAATGACCTGTACAATCTCTTCTGTTGTAAGATTTTTCGCATAAGCTCTTGCAGAAAATGAAGGCGCACCAAGATATACCGCGTCTGCACCGGCATTAATTGCACCAATTGCACTCTTTAATTCTCCGGCCGGAGCCAATAATTCCGGCATTTTCCTTTTGCTCATCCGCTTCCCTTTCCAGTACTTCACATGGAACACTTTTTCCTAAAATATAAGGTTACCAGCACCCGCCGGTAACCTTGAATAAAATTTCTTCTGTTTTGAGTCTATTTCTTTTTCTCTTTTAATTCCGTCTCAAGCTGCACAATCTTTTTTGCATTTTCATGCAATTCTTCCTGTGCAAGTTTCAACTTTTCCTTGGTTGTCTCAATCAACATATCTTTGTTGATTACGTCATGCTTCATATCATAAAGTTCATTTTGCTTCGTTGCCAATTCTTCTTCCAGCTCTTCCAGTTGCTTTTTCACTTTATAATAATCATCCGCAATATTAATCTCAATCAAACGATGCTGAATATCTTTGTTGGCATGACGAAAGGCAGCCATTTTATTATACTCTGCAATTTTATTATTAATATAGGATGCAACTTTCTGCAGATACTCCTCACTCTCGTAACCGCTTAACGTAAGAACCTTTCCGTCAATTACAACCTGTACATCTGTTTTTTCTGTCATAAAAAACCTTGCCTTTCCGCCTACTTTTCCCCTTTCGGCCTATGGTCATTATACTTCATCCTCGGTAGTCTTTTCAAGCCCTAAATGATGATAGGCGTGCATCGTCGCAACCCGGCCCCTCATGGTCCTGTTTATAAAACCGTTTTTTATCAGATACGGTTCATAAACATCCTCAATTGTACCGGAATCCTCCCCGATGGAAGCCGCCAACGTTTCCAGGCCCACCGGACCACCACCGTATTTTTCAATAATCGTAAGCAAAATATTACGGTCCATATGATCCAGACCGTATTTATCTACTTCCATCAAATCAAGAGCATAATCTGCAACTTTATCCGTAATAACACCATCAAACTTTATCTCTGCAAAATCTCTTACACGCTTCAGCAAACGATTGGCCAATCTAGGGGTGCCACGGCTTCTTCTTGCCATTTCATATGCCCCTTCCTGTTCAATATTTACATTTAATTTGTGGGCAGAATTCACAATAATGGTCTTTAATTCTTCTTCACTGTAAAATTCCATCCGTTGAATCATTCCAAATCGATCTCGCAGCGGTGCCGTTAATAAACCCGCCCTGGTGGTCGCACCGATAAGGGTAAACTTTGGCAAATCCAGACGGATGGACTTTGCGCCGGCACCTTTGCCAATCATAATATCAATGGCAAAATCTTCCATTGCCGGATACAATACCTCTTCCACCTGACGATTCAGACGATGTATTTCGTCAATAAACAAAATATCGCCCTCCTCCAAATTATTTAAAATGGCGGCCAACTCTCCCGGCTTTTCAATTGCCGGTCCGCTGGTAATCTTAATATTCACGCCCATTTCATTAGCTATAATATTCGAAAGAGTGGTTTTTCCAAGGCCGGGAGGTCCATACAACAAAACATGATCCAAGGGCTCTCCCCTTTTCTTGGCCGCTTCTATAAATATCAACAAATTCTCCTTGATTTTCTGCTGTCCGATATAATCCTTCAAGAACTTCGGTCTTAAGGAATTTTCAATTGTTACATCTTCCTCGGTAAAGGAAGTTTCTATCAATCGTTTTGCCATGGTATTCTCCTAAAACGAATTTACAAGTATTTCAGTGATAATTTTAACAGTTTTTCCGAATCCGCAGTTTCTCCTGCCGTGCTTCTTGCTTTACTTACCGCACTTTTTGCTTCCCGCATGCCGTAGCCGAGTGCAACCAACGCCAGTACAGTTTCGTCCGCATCCGTATCATTTGCATCAACACTCTTTGCCAAAACAGGGCCGCCGGAAAACGCATCTTCCGCGTCCACTTTATCCTTTAAATCTATAATGACTCGTTCTGCCGTTTTCGCGCCGATACCGGGAGCCTTTGCAATTTTCTTGGAATCTCCGGATACAATTGCCAAAATAACATCCTGCACGGATAAAACCGACAAAATGGAAAGTCCGCCTTTGGGTCCGATCCCGCTGACACCAATCAGTTTTTTAAACAAATCCAATTCTTCGCGGCTGAGAAACCCAAACAAAAGCATGGCATCTTCCCGAACATTCGTATAGGTATACACTTTTATTTCATCTCCAAGTGGCGGCAAAAAACCAAAGCGCCCCGGAGACATCAAAATGTTATAGCCGATTCCGCCGGCTTCCACCACAATTTTATCCGAACCGATTTCTTCCAAGGTTCCTTTTATATATGCATACATTTTAAAACTCCATTCTGTTTTTAAATAGATTAGAAATAAAATTTACGAATTCCCTTCTTTATGCGGGGCAAAGTCATTTGAACGAGAAGTCCAATCAAAATCCCGGCTGCAAGTCCTGCAATCATTAAAAAGGGCAGATAATAAAACAATGCAGGGGAAGGAAGCACAATATAAGCCGCCGTAAACTGCCCGATATTATGCATTACTCCGCCACCGGCACTGACTCCAACCACAGAAAAACGTTCGCTTTTCTTTAAGAAAAACATCAGTGGAATGCACAAACAAACACCGCAGAGGCTGTACAAAACCATGGAATAATTCGAAAATAAAGCACCAATGATAAGTACACGCAGAATACTCAGCGCATAAGCCCATTTTGCAGAATACAAATACAAAACAAGTACTATAATAAAATTTGCCAGTCCCAGCTTAATCCCCGGTATCCCAAACGAAAACGGAATGAGCATTTCCAAATACCCCATTAAAACGGCAAGGGCAAGAAGCAGGGAAAACTCAGCTGTTTTCTTAATATTTTTATTGGATAATGACATCATAATCTTCTCCATTTGCACTGCGAAGCGTTATTACAAGCCGATGCGGAATACATACAATACTTTCGCCGGCCGCGGAGATTGCTCCGGTTTTTACACACACTCCGGTAGGGCAATCCGCTTCCCTTACGCAAACCGTACCGTTTTCAATCACAATCAAATTGGTTCCGCCGCCGTAAGAAACCGGCAAAGTCACCTCCTCCGTTAGGGGAAGGGTAGCAAAAGTCCGGCCATCCAGCGAAATCTCGGCATACAGATTACCTTCGTCTTTTTTTCCGCATATCAGCATTATAAAAATTGCGGCAGCCAAAAATAAAACCACCGCAATTAAAATCCAATCAGCCTTTTTCATTGATATAATTTATCAAACCTTCCGCAGCAATAATTTTCTGCATAAATTCAGGAAATGCCTGACCTTCAAAGCTCTTATTCAATGTTTTATCCACAATAATACCGGAATCAAAATCAATTTCCACTTCGTCTCCGGCCTGAATCTCTTTCGCCGCCTCCGGACATTCGATGATGGGAAGCCCGATATTAATTGCATTACGATAGAAAATTCTGGCAAAGGTATCCGCAATCACACAGCTTACGCCGGATGCTTTAATGGCAATGGGTGCATGTTCTCTGGAGGAACCGCAACCAAAATTCTTATTCGCAACAATAATGTCACCCTTTTTTACGTTTTTTACAAAGTCTGCATCAATATCTTCCATGCAGTGCTGTGCCAATTCTGCCGGGTCGGAAGAATTCAGGTATCTTGCAGGAATGATAACATCCGTATCTACATTATCTCCGTATTTAAAAACTGTTCCACATGCTTTCATAATTTTCATCCTTTCTACGCTTCCGGTCCGGAAATTTTACCGGTAATTGCACTTGCCGCCGCAACCGCAGGGCTGGCAAGATAAATTTCACTGTTAACATGTCCCATACGGCCTACGAAGTTACGGTTTGTCGTAGAAACGCACTTCTCGCCTTCTGCCAAAATACCCATATACCCGCCAAGGCAAGGACCACAGGTAGGAGTACTTACAACAGCACCCGCTTCAATAAAGATTTTCAAGAGGCCCTCTTCCATCGCCTGGAGATAAATTTTTTGCGTTGCAGGAATAATGATACAACGCATTCCGGGCGCAACGTGCTTTCCTTCCAAAATCTTAGCGGCAATACGCATATCATCGATTCGACCGTTTGTACAGGAACCGATTACAACCTGATCAATGGCAATATCACCCACTTCATCAATGGTTTTCGTATTTTCCGGCAAATGAGGGAATGCTACCGTAGGTTTCAATTTATCCAGTTCAATGGTATAAACTTCATCGTAAACTGCGTCTTCATCCGCTTCATATACCTTGTATTCTCTGCTGGTGTGTTCCTTCAAATATGCAATTGTTTTATCGTCCACCGGGAAAATACCATTCTTTCCGCCGGCTTCAATAGCCATATTGGCAATCGTAAATCGATCATCCATGGTAAGATGTGCAATACCGTCTCCGACAAATTCCATGGATTTGTAGAGGGCCCCATCCACACCAATCATACCGATAATATGCAAAATAATATCTTTTCCGCTAATCCAGGGAGCAGGCTTTCCTGTCAAAACAAATTTCAGTGCAGAAGGCACTTTAAACCATGCTTTACCCGTTGCCATACCGGCTGCCATATCCGTACTGCCGATACCGGTGGAAAATGCACCTACCGCACCGTATGTACATGTATGGGAATCTGCACCAATAATAACGTCACCAGGCACCGTAAGACCTTTTTCCGGCAAAAGTGCGTGTTCAATACCCATTTCACCCACTTCAAAATAGTTTGTAATTTCATTTTTTCTCGCAAACTGTCTTACACATTTGCAATGTTCTGCTGATTTAATATCCTTATTCGGAACAAAATGATCCGGTACTAAGGCAATCTTGTCCTTATGGAAAACTCCTTCGGTTTTCATTTTTTCCATTTCCTTAATTGCAACCGGACTGGTTATATCATTACCCAGCACCAAATCCAAATCTGCTTCAATCAGCTGACCGGCTTTAACCTCTTTAAGTCCTGCATGTGCTGCAAGAATTTTTTGTGTCATTGTCATTCCCATGCTAACTATCCTCCGTTTTTTCTATCGCTTTCTATCATATCACACAAACACATAAAAATCATCCGTTTTTCATGCTCTGCTGAATTCTGTTTAAACGACGGTTCAATTTCTCCGCGCTTTCCGTAAAACTATCCATCTCCATACACTGTTTTTCCCCCAATAACTGCAGTTCATAGAGACTACCGGAAAACTCAGATACAAAATTTCTGACATCCCTGATAGAATCCATTGCATATTTCATCTGAACATTTAATTCCGATAACTTCTCCTTAGTGGTTCCGAAACTATCTGCTGCTTCTTCCTGTCGTTCCTCGCAAAACGAAGCCTGATCCAGGGCAAGTTTCGTCGAATTCTTGCAACGAATAACCAAAATTGAGATTTCATCCGTTTTTTCAATCATCTTGGCAGCCAAATCCTTGATATCCTCTAATGCCCCGCGGTTACTTTGCGGAAAAATACCGCCTCTGGCAATATCCAGGGAAGCATTCACGGAATACAGGTTAATCTGAGATGCAATGCTTTGCACGGCGGTTATTTCCGTAAACAGATTTTCTATTAAATCCGTAGTTTCCGAAAGCATATTGCCCAAAACCAAATACGCATCCTTTGTATTGGAAAAATCTTCTCTGGTATCCTCCGTAGAAAAGCGAATATCCTTCAAGGATTTATCCAGGGCCTGCTCCGCACTGTGCAAATCATCTTGACTTTTCTTGACTTTCGCCTCCGAAGCGATCATTTCACCGATTTTTTCAACATTTTTGCGCAATTGAGTCTTTATGTCAACGCTTCTTCTACTCAAAAAAGCAGAATTATCCGCGCACTTATCCAAAGAAATATCATATTCCTGCATATTTTGTCTGGACTCCTCGTAGAAATCCTCAAGACTGCCTTTCGCTGATTCCAATTCTTCCGACAAAATCTGCATCTTTTCCATTTGGCTTTTCAGTCCGTTGGCAAATTCCAATATGTCGTCTTCTTCACCGTAAATGCGAATTTTATCCTCCATCAGAGCGTGGGCAATCTGGTCTAAGGGTTCAAACATACGCTCAATTCTTCGGGACATATACCAGACACAAACGGCATACATCAAAAGATATAAAAAGAACATCCCGATGGCCTTAAGATAATACATCTCCGTTTCCGGTTCGGTAATAAAGAGCAAAACAGCACTGGCAATATAGATAATCAAAAAAGCGATACCGAATCCGACGCAAATCAGCTGGTTTATATTTGTCGCAAAGGATAATTTTTTCCCCTCCATACTGCCAATCCTCCTAAAAAAGCTTTGGTTAATCGTCAATCAAACTTTCATACGTTGTATACCAGAAATAATCAGGTACGTCTTTTACGATTTCCCACTCGCCGTCATCCACTTCCACATACCACGCTTCTTCCAAACGGTCATATTCCAACCATCCGGATTCTTCGTAATCTGATGAGAAATCTTCATACCAATATTGGAACTGGGGCGTATCGATTTCATTGTTGTACCAGAAAAAGCATTCCGTTGCATTGTCATAATAACATTCGTATTCCTCAGACCAAACGCAGTAACGTTCAATCTCCGGCACATAGACCCGCTCCCCGAACAGTTCTGTGTTGCTTTCCGTATCCCCGAAATCAATTTCCGTAGAGTACGAATAAGAAAAAGAATCCTCATCATCACCGCTTGCCAAATCCATAACCCCAACAAAGATAACAAAAATAAGCGGGATTACAAATTGTGAAAAAATCGTTAGTCCAAAAATGGCAATAATAACGGTTGCTATGGTTTTTTGTTTCCTTCTGTCGACGGCACCGCTTGTAAAATCATCCGTCAAAACCGTGTAATCCACATTATCCGGAATGATATTATCCAGTGGTAAATCCGCTCCGCAACTGGTGCATTGAAACTCTTTTACTCCGGATTCATTACCAAGCACAGACGAAACATCCACTGCGACATTCGTTCCGCAATATCTGCAGGCACAAAAGGTTGGAGAGGGTTGTTCCTTTATATCCACGCTGGAATAATAGGTTCCGTTTTCATCATAATATCCCGCATTATACAACGTGCCGGAAGCATCCATAAAACTACTGTCATAGTAATAATAATCATGTTTTAAGCAATGATAAACACTTCTTGCGCCGCGATACCCTCTGGGGGACGGTGCTGCGGATGCATCCCGCATCGGGCGTCGGTTTTTATAGGCAAAACTGCTTTCGTTAAATCCGGAATAACCACCGCCGTAATATCCACCGGAAGAACGCGAACTCCGGTAAGAGCGCGAAGAATGAGATGAACGTGAATGACTGCTTCGGCTCCGACTGCTACTCCTGCTGCTGCTGCGACTACGGCTACTGCTGCGGCTTCGACTGTGTGAACTGCTTGATTTTCTTCCCGGCGGCATATCCTTTTCCTCCCAAATACCACAAATACTCTGATACAAAGAAACCGGCAAAACTGCCGGCCTCTCTGGTTTATTTAAAATTTCATTTCCGAATTAGTTATCGATAAACTTCTCTTCGCCGTTCCAGCTGTAGAGTTTACGGATATCTTCACCAACTTTTTCAGACTGATGTTCGCTGGCAAGTTTTCTCATTGCTTTGAAGTGAGCCTGACCGCCGGCAGCAGACATATCCAAAAGGAAGTCTTTTGCAAAGGTACCATCCTGGATATCTTTCAAAATCTGCTTCATAGCCTTCTTGGTATCTTCTGTAATAATCTTAGGACCGGTAATGTAATCACCGTATTCTGCAGTATTGGAAATAGAATATCTCATTCCTGCAAAACCGGACTGATAAATAAGGTCAACAATCAATTTCATTTCGTGAATACATTCGAAGTAAGCATTTCTCTCATCGTATCCTGCTTCTACCAAAGTTTCAAAACCGGCCTGCATAAGAGCACACACACCACCGCAAAGTACAGCCTGTTCACCGAAAAGGTCGGTTTCTGTTTCGGTACGGAATGTAGTCTCCAAAACGCCTGCTCTTGCACCACCGATAGCAAGTGCATATGCAAGTGCTTTATCAAGAGCCTGTCCTGTCGCATCCTGGTGAACTGCAACCAAACAAGGAACACCCTTACCTGCCTGATATTCGCTACGTACGGTATGTCCGGGTCCCTTAGGTGCAATCATGGTAACATCAACATCCTTAGGCGGAATAATCTGATTAAAGTGAATGTTAAAGCCGTGAGCAAACATAAGCATCTTACCTGCAGTAAGGTTGGGCTCAACGTCTTTCTTATACATGGAAGCCTGAAGTTCATCATTGATAAGAATCATGATGATATCTGCTTTCTTAGTAGCTTCTGCAGCGGTAAATACTTCAAATCCCTGCTGAACTGCTCTGTCCCATGACTTAGAACCTTCATAAAGACCAATGATTACATTGCATCCGGATTCTTTTGCATTAAGAGCGTGAGCATGTCCCTGGCTACCATAACCGATAACCGCGATTGTTTTTCCGTCTAAAAGGGAAAGGTTACAATCTTCCTGATAATAAATTTTAGCCATTTTTTATTTCCTCCTAGAAATGTTATGTATCTAACTTAAAAGGTTTTCCTTAAAGTTCAATAAAAATTAGTCATCCAGCCAGACAACATCTTTGATGCCTCTGGACAAGCCGGTAATACCCGTACGGGCAAGTTCCATGATCGTATATCCATCCAACAAACCAAGGAAAGCATCAATCTTGGACTGGTTACCGGTAAGTTCAATAATCAGACTCTCTTTGCCTACATCCACAATGTTTGCTCTAAACACATTGGAAATGGCAATAACACCTTCGCGGTTTTCGGAATTTACTTCCAACTTAATCAGACAAAGTTCTCGATAAACCGAATCATCCGGGTCAAGAACCTTCACTGCCCGAACATCAATCAGTTTTTCTACCTGCTTCTCAATCTGGTCCAAAATCTCGTCATCTCCGGAAGCCACAATAGTTATTCTGTGATACCGAAGATCCGCCGTAGGCCCTGCAGTAATACTTTCAATGTTATATCCGCGTCTGGAAAACAATCCGGAAATCCGGCTGAGAACACCCGCCGTATTATCTACCAAAAGCTGAAATACTTTTTTATTCATAGTAAAAACTCATACCTTTCTTTCGCAATTCCACCAAAAAATATATTAGCAATAATCCCTTTAAAAGTCAATATTTTCGGGAAAGGCATTATTCCGCTTCCATACATTTCGAAAGGGCCAAAGTTCCGGTTCTTGCAACTTCTACGATACTGACCTGAGCAAGCATGCTGAGCATCAGTTTGATTTTCTCCGGTGTATCACAAATCTGAATCATCATCATGTTTTTGGACATATCTACGATTTCCGCCTTCATCACTTCACAGGTCTCCATAATGTCCCGACGATTGGATTTATTATACTTCACCTTAACCAGCATCAATTCCCGGCTTACCGCCTGATGCGATTCAAATGTTTTGATTTTGATGACATCCAGTTTTTTATTTAACTGCTTTTCTATCTGCTCCAACGTCTGTTTGGTACCACTGCTGACAATGGTCATGCAGGATACCTGGGCATCGTCGGTTTCCCCAACCGCAAGGGAATCAATATTAAAACATCTTCTGGAAAACAATCCGGCCACTTTACACAGTACACCGGAACGGTTTTCAACCAAAACGGAAAAAATTCTGTTCATCTCTATACACCTTCCTTATACCAAATCCATCGGGTCAATCAGACATTCCATCAAATACGCCTCGTCATTTTTCAGGAATTTCTTAATCCCGGCCTTATAATCATCCATATTTTCAATTCGGATAAATTTCATGTCATAGGCTTTGGCAATATGTTCCAAATCCGGGCTTCCGCTAAGATCCACCACGGAATAGTTATCTTTATAAGTAAAATGCTGATATTGACGAACCATTCCGAGATAATTATTCTTTAAAACAATAATTTTTACAGGGATATCATGTTGCCGCATGGTTGCCAGTTCCATCATGGACATCTGGAAAGAACCGTCGCCGCAAACCGCAACAACCTGTCTATTCGGACAACCAACCTTTGCTCCCATAGCCGCAGGAATGGAATATCCCATGGTTCCCATACCGCCGGAAGTCAAAAATCTTCCCTGCTTTACCACATGGTATTTGCAGGACCAAATCTGGTTCTGACCAACATCCGCTACATAAACCGCATCGTCTTCCATTTGCGCGGAAAGTTCGCGAATAAACTCTGCCGGATCCACAAAATCTTTGTTGGGCGTCCGCACAATCTGCATAGACGTACGATATTCGTTCAAGGTACGAATCCAGTCGTCATAGATTCCGTCCACTTCATATTCCAAAAAGTCCTCAAAAATACTTTTGGCATCACCGACAATGGGAATAGTGGGGCCGGCATTTTTGCCGATTTCCGCAGGGTCCACATCAATATGAACCAATACTTTGCCGTTGGTAATGGTATCTGGCTGATTTACCGCACGGTCCGCCACTCTCGCACCAATCATCATTATAAGGTCCGCTTCTTTCATGGCACGGTTAGCGCAGGGCGCTCCGTTATTACCCACCATACCGTAGTACAGTGGATGCTCCGAAGGCAATGTACTGATTCCCATCATGGTAGAAACCACCGGAATCTGGTATTCTTCCACAAATTCCCGCAGTTCTTTGGCAGCATCACTCAAAATCACGCCGCCTCCCACACAAATCAAGGGCCTGGTGGCTTTCTCCAGTTCCTTTACCACCTTCTTAATCTGCAAGGTATTTCCTTTTACGGTAGGCTTATAGGTACGAAGTTTTACACTTTCCGGATATTCAAACCCCCGAATTTCCCGGTTTTGAATATCAATAGGCACATCAATCAAAACAGGTCCTTTACGGCCTGTACGTGCGATATGAAACGCCTCTTTAAAGACACGGGGAATCTCTTTTACATCTTTAATCAGATAACTGTATTTAACAAAAGACTCCGTTGCCCCCGTAATATCTGCTTCCTGAAACACATCAGAACCAATCAGTTCGGAATTGACCTGTCCCGTAATACATACCAAAGGAATACTATCCGCAAATGCGGTTGCAATACCGGTAATCAAATTGGTTGCGCCGGGACCGCTGGTCACCGCACACACACCTACTTCACCGGTCACCCTGGCCATACCGCTGGCAGCATGTGCCGCATTTTGCTCTGTACGAATCAAAATACTGCGAATATCGGAATCCAAAATACTGTTGTAAAAAGGACAAATCGCTACTCCGGGATATCCGTATACTACTTTTACATTTTCCTCTTCAAGACATTTCACAATGGCATCTGCGCCGTTCATAATTTCACCTCGTAAAAATTTAATAACTATACAAAACTATACAACAAGACACGCTTTTTTGCAACGAAGTTATGTTATCCTTGAAAAAAAATGTAAAGTATGGTAATTTTTTTTAAGAAACTGAGAACACTATTCTTAAAAGAGGAAAACATCGGAGAAAAATCAGATATGAAAAAAGCGAAAATTAAGACCCCCCTGCTTTATGCCCTGCTCCTTAGCCTTATTGCAGGATGCCTTTGCGGTTGCGGCCCCAAAAGCGAATTAGAAATATACAAAGAAAACATGCAAGCTTTTTACGATTCGGTAAATGCCACTGCTACGGCCATCAATTCCATTGATGCATCCGGCGAAAATGCAGCCACCGAACTTTTGGCAAAACTGGATGAGATGAACACTGCTTTTAATACCATGGCGGAATATACCGTGCCGGAAGAATTTTCTTCCGTGGAAACTCTGGCAGACAATGCCGCTGCCCGGATGAATGAAGCAGTACTTCTCTATCATCAGGCGCTGGGCGAGAGCACTTACGACAACAATATTGCTTCCCAGGCCAAGGCCAAATATGACGAGGCCATGACCAACATTCAGTACATGGGACAGCTTTTGATGGGACAGATTCCCGAAGGTGACGGCGTCACCGTTACATACGAATAACAAATCCTAATGCAACAAACAAGACCGCTTGGAAAATCCAAACGGTCTTATAATTTCTATCAGTTCTTTTTATGCCCTATTCATTTGCAGTTTCCTTTAGCGGGTCCTCAATCGCAATGTCCTCATCCGGTTCAAATTCATCAAACTCTTCTTCCTCTTTTCCCCAGCGAAAAACCTTTCCCTTCTTTTCCACCGCTTCCTTCATCTTATCCAAAAGGTCCGAATACTGCGTGGATTTGAAAGAAGGATATACTTTCAAATACTTTGTTTCCAGTTCAACAAATCGTTTGTTAATTCCTTTAATTTTAACAACCAGACCCTTACTCTTCTCCACAATAAGAAAACGATTAAAATACTCTGCCTTGGCATTGATTTTGTCAAATGATTTATCAATATACTGATCCAGCGAATCATAGATTTCTTTGCACTTCCGGTTCAGATTGCGCATCCCGATTACAGTAAAAACCGCGTCAATCAAAAAGATGGTCCAGCATACAATACAGGCATTTAATCTGGCCGTTTCGGAAATACGGTTCATCCAAATCATGGTAAAAGGATGCAGCGCTTTGACCAAAAACAAAATTGCAAAACCAAAAAATGCTCCCGATACCACACTGATTCTTCCGTCAATATTCAACGGAAAATAACTGTAATCCCAATATCTTGCATGAAACAATTTTTCCAGCGTCCAGGACGTAACATATTCAATTGCGCAGCAGGTCAAGCCTGCAATTAAGACAATTTTCATCGGACTTGTAACGTCACTGAGCAGATACAAATTCAAAACAGCCACCACCGAATAAATGGGCAAATACGGCCCCACAAAGCATCCGCGGTTCATAAATTTCCCCTGCTCAATTAAAGAAAAAATCGTCGATTCATAAAACCATCCGATAAAGCTGTAAAACATCATAACACAGGTCAGGGTCGGAAAATCCATCCCTGCAAATGTAAAACCCATAATTCTCCCTCCAAATTGTTCTTATGGAATCCTCTTTTGTAAATTAACTATCCGATTCTGGTCTCTAATGTTTCCCGAAGGGCACATAATTTGTCCGCAAGACATAAAATGGCGCCTTCTCTTGAACGGGGCGGAACCGGCGTAAGAGGAAACATATGATGTTTAATCATATCACGTTCCGTTTCACTTAGAACAAAATCTTTGGAAGCTTCTGACAAAGCCGTCCCGGGATGAGTAAAACCGTGAATACTGTTTCTGGGAATTTTCTCATGCCAATCATACAAAAAATAATCATGTAAAAGCGCTCCCCGAATCAGTGCCTCTTCATTAACGGAAATGCCGAACCGATGGGATATGTAATAAGCCGTCTGTGCCACATTGATGCAATGGGTCCGTACAGAAGTATTTCCGTGCTGTATAAACTTTCTGCTTTCATCAAAGCGCGAAGAACGTCTTGTACTTTCTAAAACGCTTCTGAATTTTCGCATTTTTCT
This sequence comes from Lachnospiraceae bacterium, assembly GCA_015057055.1. Lineage (GTDB taxonomy): Bacteria > Bacillota > Clostridia > Lachnospirales > Lachnospiraceae > NK4A136. The sequence goes on from SVFE01000024.1 coordinate 17,170, forward strand.
CTCTGGTAATTTGCGTATCATTGCCGCTGACTTCTCCTATTCCAAAAACTCAAGTTCCATTTCTTTTAATTCATCTTTCAGCACTTGCATCGACCGGTGAAAGTTTTCCTGTCCGGCAACGTCCCCGCATTCTCCGGTGCTGTATTTTGCAAGAATATACTCCGCCGCATCGAAAAGTTGCAGATAAAAAGCGCTCATTCGTCCCGGGTTTTCCACTCCCATTCTACGATAAAACGCACCGGAATATTCCTGGGCCATCTGATCAAACCGGCAAAGCACCCCATACGCCTGATACAGTTCCGACGTACTTTCGCCGTTCTTCATACGCTCGTTCCAATCTTGTGTTGCCGCCAAAAACTCATCTCTATCCAAAAGAAAAATTTCCCGGTTCCAATCGCTTACAAAATCATACATTACGTCAAACAGCCCCTGCTTTGTATCCGCCGATTTGCAAGTTGTTACAAAACGAACCGATATTCCGATAAAGAGTTCTTTCAACAAAACTTCTCCAAAGGAAACGTTTCCTTCCGGTACAATATAACCGTCTTTTTGGACTTTTAACAAGTAGCCGGAAAGGGCCTTAATGCACCGCATCAAACTGCATCTGACTTCCTCGGCACCGGAATGGTTTTTATAAAAATCCGTTGGTTTCATATTTCCTCCGTCAGGGAACTTCAAAATCAATGCATGCTCTGGCTTCTCTTACTTTTTTAATAAAACCGCCAAACTCCACATGCTTAGGATGTACCTGGTAGGCATTCAGTCCCTCCATATCATCAAACATACAGATAAGCGCAAAATCATAATTTGTACCATCCGCATCCTTTGCATTGGTTACAACCTGCATACCTTTCATCGTCTCAATCGGCGGAAGTAATTCACCGGCCAAATCACATGCCATTTTAAGGTTTTCTTCTTTGCTTCTGCCATCCGCTTCCTCTGAAAATTTAAACATTACAATATGCTGAATCATAAAAAACCTCCTAAGTCGCGCTTATTATATCATACTTTATTTTCACCGTCTATTCTTTCAAAAGAATATCCACCGTATGGGCAGCAGCGCCGATTAAATCACTCCGTTCTGCCGCCGCGGTCTGATACTGCACAAAAAATTCGAATTCTTCACCGGTCATTGCTTTTAATGCCGGCCGAATGTAGTTGGCCGGTCCGTCCGGCGATAAAATCGTCAGCCGTTTTAAGTCTGTCTGTTCGTTAAGATAGTCAATATCTTCGATTCTTACATAATCATACAAATCTTCCTCTTTGCTGATGCAATGAAAATCTGCATCAATCCGGCCTTGTTCCAGACAATCCTTCAAATGCCCTTCCCGAAAAGCATAAGATATCAAGCCGTATTCATTCATACAATAAGCCACCATGATAATGCCACCAGGAGCGGTAACTCTTTTGGCTTCCGAAAGGGCCCGGATCTTATCTTCTTTGGTAAACAAATGATACATCGGACCAAACAGTAGGGTTAAATCAAAATAATCCGACGGATACTTTTTTAAATCCAGCGCATTGCCCTGTCTTGCCCGGACCTTATCGGACTTTGCCTTCATCCGTGATAAATTGTGCTTTACCAGTTCCAGGGCATGCACTTCATATCCGGCATCCGCCAGCGGCACTGCGTACCTTCCGGTTCCGGCACCGATATCAAAAATCCGGATCTGCTCCGCCGCCTTCTTTTCCTTGATTTTTTTTAGCATTTTTTCAATGTAATGCATGGTTACGCGATATTCCACCTGTCCATGCCTGGAATCAAACCGCTTCTCTTCGTTAAATTTATTGTAATAATCAATTAAATACGACACTTGTCTTCCTCGTAATTTGTCTTTTTTGTTATCATCTTATGAACATTTTATTCATTTGTCAAACAGTAAATTTAATGGTAAAATTGTACATAATTATAGGTTCTGATTTTGGAACCTAATTTTTCTATTGTGTTTTCTTATCGGGAGGATATTATGAGCCGCAAAATCATCGGTTTAATTACCGCTTTTCCGGAATCCATCAGTGCACAACGTATTTTTGACGGAATATTTTCGCAGTGCAACAAATACGGATATGATGTTGCTGTTTTTTCTACGTTGGAGATGACCTGCAACCAGCAAAAAAACTTTTTGGAAGGCGAATTGCGCATATATGATTTGATTAATTATGACCGTTTGGACGCCGTTATTGTGGATACCGCGTCTCTTCGAAACGGCAACGTCACGGAAGTTGCCGACATGATTCTTCAGGATTTAGAGAAAAATTGTACCAAACCGGTATTTTCCGTCGGAGAAAAGTTGGGAGACTATCCCCTTTACTGTGTCAGTGACCGAGCCATTTTCCGGGAAGTCACCGCCCATGTTCTGGATATACATCAATGCAATAAAATTTATTTTTTGACCGGTGCTAAGGAAAACAGAGTCTCCTACGACCGCCTTGCCGGATTTACGGATGAAATGAAAGAACGCGGCATCCCGGTCGATGATAACCAAATCTTTTGGGGGGATTTTTGGTATACCGGTGGCAAAAAAATGGCAGATAAAATTACAAGCGGTGAGGTTGAAATGCCGGAGGCTGTAATCTGCGCCAGCGACCATATGGCCATCGGCCTGGTAAATCACCTTGTTCAAAACGGAATCCGTGTCCCGGAAGACATCATTGTAACCGGTTTTGATGCAACGCAGGAAGCCGCCATCAATGATATTGCCGTTACCAGTTTCGAGCCCGATTTTTCTGAAACCATGGTTGAAGTTGTCAATCAAATCCGAAGAAGTATCGAACCGGAAAAGGAAGTCTATCCTTATCAGTACGCCAAGCAAAGTCATCTTCGCGTAGGCGGAAGCTGCGGATGTCCTTACGAGCACGAATACATTGCCAAAAAATTCCGCAATTCCTTGTACTGTCCCAACCATGACTACACCTCTGAACAGGACAGTTATGATATCGGAACCTTATTAGAAAGCAACATGGTGGAATATTTGTGCGACAACCGTTCTATTGAAGATTTTAAATTTGAGATTGTTAAATTAATTTATTTGTTAAAACCCTATTCGGAATTCTATCTGTGTTTGGACCAAAATTGGTTAAATCCGGACTATTGTTGCGTAAACGGCTATCCGGAAAACATCGATGTGGAAATATACATGAATCATGCCAAAAATACCGGCTACTATCCCAACAAAACCTTTGCTACCAAAGAGATTCTTCCTGAACTTGGTAGCGACGACCATGAACCCTCTGTTTACTATTTTATGCCTGTTCATTTTATCGAAAAAAGCATGGGCTATGCCGTACTTCGAAGACCCTTAAGTTCCAAACATTATCCCAATTTCCTTTTGCGTAAATGGGTAAAAAATATCAACTGCGCCTTGGAAATCAACCGTACCCAGCATCGTCTTCTGTCCCTTTCCACGAAGGACGGAATGACCGGTGTTTATAACCGAAGGGGGATGGAACTTAAACTGGATCATATGCTTGCAAATGCAGCTCCTACCGACAGTATGCTGGCCTTTGTCATTGATATGGACAATTTGAAGCTGTTAAACGATACTTTCGGTCACGTAGACGGCGACTATGGAATCAAAGCGGTTTGCAGTGCTGCTATGTCTATCACAAAAGAAAACGAATTGTGCGTTCGCGCCGGCGGCGACGAATTTTATGTCATCGGTGTGGGGAATTATTCCGTATCGGATGCCTCGCAACGTATTCTTGATTTTGAAGCCGCGATTCAAAAAATCAATAACCAAAACGATAAACCCTATACATTATCCGCCAGCATCGGAAGCGCCTGCATTCCTCTTAGCAGCGGTATGAATGCCATGGGAATCATCAAAATTGCAGACGCAAAAATGTACGAAAATAAAGTGCAGAAAAAAACTGTGATTTAATTACAAAGAATGAATTTTAACAAAAAAACACCTGCTATGAATGTTCTTCAAAAAGAGTTCACGGCAGGCGTTTTTTTATTTTTAGTTTTTATTTCTTAGTCTTTATTTCTTGGTTTTTATTTCTGTACTTTAAATGCCTGTAGTCCCGGATACACCGAATGACCGCCTAGTTGTTCTTCAATCCGAAGTAAACGGTTATATTTTGCCACTCGCTCTGTTCTGCTGGGAGCTCCGGTCTTAATCTGCCCTGTATTTAATGCCACGGCCAAATCCGCAATCGTAGTATCTTCCGTTTCGCCGGAACGATGGGAAGAAATTGCCGTATAGCCGTGTCTTTGTGCCATTTTAATTGCTTCTAAGGTTTCCGACACCGAACCAATTTGATTTAACTTAATCAAAATACTGTTACCGCAAGATTGATCAATTCCCTTCCACAGCCTTTTTGTATTGGTCACAAACAGATCATCTCCCACAAGCTGCAGACGATTTCCAAGCCGCGCCGTAAGCATCATCCAACCATCCCAGTCCTCTTCGTCCAGGCCGTCTTCAATGGAGATAATGGGATACTTTTCGGAAAGTCTTTCCCAGTAGTCAATCAATTCCGCAGACGTATATTTTTTCTTGGCTTTCGGAAGCAGATATTCCCCCTTTTTCTCACCCTTCCATTCGCTGGCCGCTGCATCCAAAGCAATCATAAAGTCTTTCCCGGGCACATAGCCCGCATTTTCAACGGCTTCCAGTATAAATCTAACCGCCTCTTCATCATCGGTAAGATTAGGTGCAAAACCGCCTTCATCGCCCACGGAAGTTGCAAGCCCTCTGCCCTTTAAGATGGAGGCTAGCGTATGAAACACCTCGCTGCACATACGTAACGCTTCTTTAAAGCAACAAGCTCCCACCGGCACAATCATAAATTCCTGAACGTCCAGATTGTTGGCAGCATGGGCGCCGCCATTTAAAATATTCATCATGGGAACCGGCATACGGTTGGCATTGGCTCCTCCAAGGAACCGGTAAAGCGGTACATTCTGTGCTTTTGCCGCCGCCTTTGCCACCGCAATGGACACCGCCAAAATAGCGTTTGCGCCGAGTTTCGACTTATCCTCCGTCCCGTCCGCTTCCATCATTGCTTTATCCACCCCATAGATGTCCGATGCATCCATTCCGGTAAGTACCGCATTAATAACGGTATTAATATTTTCTACCGCGCGAAGCACTCCCTTTCCCTTATACCGGCTCTTATCTCCGTCTCGAAGCTCCAAGGCTTCAAATTCGCCGGTTGAGGCCCCGCTGGGAGCCATTCCCCGTGCACTAACTCCGCAAGCCAGCTTCACCTCCGCTTCTACCGTGGGATTCCCCCGGGAATCCAAAATTTCACGTCCGGTTACTTTTTCAATTTGCAAATAGTTCATATAAATCCTCCTTTCAGAAACCCTTTTCTGTCTTTGGAAGTATTTTTTACCAATTTTATCAAAATATACCAACTGTTCTTTTAAATAAAGAAGAAATAGCATACCCATACAGGACATGCTATTTCCTAATTTGTTATAACTTATAAAGATCTTAATTCATAAAATCCTTAGAATTTACCAGCCTTAGCTGCTTCTTCGATAGAAACGGCTACCGCTACGGTCATACCAACCATGGGGTTGTTACCTGCACCGATAAGACCCATCATTTCTACGTGAGCCGGTACGGAAGAGGAACCTGCAAACTGAGCGTCAGAGTGCATACGTCCAAGTGTATCTGTCATACCGTAGGAAGCGGGACCTGCAGCCATGTTGTCCGGGTGAAGTGTACGTCCTGTACCACCACCGGAAGCAACAGAGAAGTATTTCTTACCCTGTTCGATACATTCTTTTTTGTAAGTACCTGCAACAGGATGCTGGAATCTGGTAGGGTTCGTAGAGTTACCTGTGATGGAAACGTCTACACCTTCTTTGTGCATGATTGCTACACCTTCGCAAACATCGTTTGCACCGTAGCAGTTAACTTCTGCACGAAGACCTTCAGAGTAAGATTTACGGGAAACTTCCTTGACTGTGTTTGTATAAGGATCGTATTCTGTTTCTACAAATGTGAAACCGTTGATACGGGAAATAATCTGTGCTGCATCTTTTCCAAGACCGTTAAGAATTACACGAAGTTTCTTTGTACGAACCTTGTTTGCTTTTTCTGCGATACCGATAGCACCTTCTGCAGCTGCAAAAGATTCATGTCCTGCAAGGAAGCAGAAGCATTCGGTTTCTTCTTCCAAAAGCATTTTACCAAGGTTACCGTGTCCAAGACCAACCTTACGTGTATCTGCTACAGAACCGGGAATACAGAAAGCCTGAAGACCTTCACCGATTGCTGCTGCAGCGTCAGCTGCTCTCTTGCAACCTTTCTTAATAGCGATTGCTGCACCTACTGTGTATGCCCAGCATGCATTTTCAAAACAGATGGGCTGAATGCCTTTGATCATGTCATACACATTAAGTCCTGCATCTTTTGTAATCTTCTCAGCTTCTTCAATGGAAGAGATTCCATACTCACCGAGAACTTTATTGATTGTATCTATTCTTCTTTCATATGATTCAAATAAAGCCATGTTATTGTCTCCTCCTTATTTTACTTCTTTGTCTGTTCTGGGGTCGATAATCTTAACTGCATCAGCCACACGACCATACTGTCCGCTTGCTTTTTCGTAAGCTGTGTTGGGGTCATCACCCTTCTTGATGAAGTCAGTCATCTTACCAAGGCTGACAAATTTATAACCGATAATCTGATCATCTGCGTCAAGTGCGATACCTGTTACATAACCTTCTGCCATTTCAAGATATCTGGGTCCTTTCTGAAGGGTACCGTACATAGTACCAACCTGGCTTCTAAGTCCTTTACCAAGGTCTTCAAGACCTGCACCAACGGGAAGTCCTTCTTCAGAGAAAGCACTCTGGGAACGACCATAAACGATCTGAAGGAACAATTCTCTCATAGCTGTGTTGATAGCATCACAAACAAGGTCTGTGTTCAATGCTTCCATTACAGTAAGGCCGGGAAGAATTTCAGATGCCATAGCAGCTGAATGAGTCATACCGGAGCAACCGATGGTTTCAACGAGTGCTTCCTGGATGATACCTTCCTTAACATTTAATGTAAGCTTACAAGCTCCCTGCTGAGGTGCACACCAGCCGATACCGTGTGTAAGACCGGATATGTCCTTAACTTCTTTAACTTTTACCCATTTTGCCTCTTCGGGGATGGGTGCTGCACCATGGTGAACACCCTGTGCAACTTTACACATTTCCTGAACTTCCTTAGAAATAATCATGTGTAGTTCTCCTTTCAATGATATAAAATTTTTAACATCCCGTCGTTATACGACAAAATGTTACGCTTACTAAATTGTACGCCATTTAGACTGTCTTATATTTTCGCATATTATGTCGAAAAAATCTAGTCTTTTTTTGCAACTACCTTGCCGTCTTTTTTGAAAATGGATTTTTCGGGAATCACGCCGCGAACACAACTGGTGGGATAGATATTGGAATTTCGTCCTACCACCGTACCGGGATTCAATACACTGTTGCATCCTACTTCCACAAAATCCCCCAGCATGGCGCCGAATTTCTTCATTCCGGTTTCGATATTTTCCTCTGCATCCTTCACAACCACCAAGGTTTTGTCACTTTTTACATTGGATGTGATGGAACCGGCTCCCATGTGGGATTTGTATCCCAGGATACTGTCCCCTACGTAATTGTAGTGGGGCACCTGCACGTTATTAAAGAGAATTACGTTTTTCAATTCGGTGGAATTCCCTACTACGGAATTCTTACCGACGATGGCATTGCCTCTGACAAAGGCGCAATGTCTGATTTCCGCATTTTCGTCCACAATCAAAGGACCGTTGAGACATGCGGTCGGCGCCACTTTGGCACTTTTGGCAATCCAGATGTTGTCGCCTTTCTTTTCATACACTTCCGGGTCCAAAGTATTGCCCAGTTCCATGATAAAGGCACTTATCTTAGGTAAAAGCTCCCACGGATAGGTTGCACCTTCAAAAAGGTCTGCAGCGATGGTCTCGCTTAAGTCATAGAGATTTGCAATTTTTGCATTTTCCATAGTTTTCTTCTCCCTTATAGATTATTTTTTATAGTATTTCGCTGCTCTGTCGAAGCAGGAATACAACATGGATTGGTTTTGCAGCCCTTTTACATTGTTGGTGTGTTTGGCCACAAAGTCGGTAAGTTTCGTGATGTATTCTTCCTCCGTAATCGTACCGCCGGCTACCCCGGTCAACCCCTTTTCCCAGCTGGCGGTCAGCATGGGATTCAGTAGGGAACGGATGGAATTATTTACCACGTCATACACCATTTCGCCCTGAAGCGTAGGCGTTATCACCTGGGTCTTTTTGTTCAAGGATAAATATTTAATATTAAAAAGCTTCGTCAAAATACCTGCCCTGGTTGCGGAGGTTCCGATACCGCTTCCCTTAATCTGGGCACGAAGTTCTTCATTTTCGATCAGCTGTCCGGCATTTTCCATGGCAAGAATCATGCTACCGGAGTTGTAACGCTTTGGCGGTGAGGTTTCACCTTCTTTGATATCAATGCCTTCGCAGGGAATCGGCGTTCCTTTCTTCAAGGAGGCCAGCACCGTCAGGAATTCCTCGCTGCATCCGATTTCATCCTGACCTTCTTCTTTCGCCCCTTCCTCGTTTTTCCCTTTCTCCTTGGCGAAGGAATTGTTCATGACCTTCAGATAACCTTCCTCTGCCAGCACTTTAAAATTGGACAAAAAAGTCTCGCCCTTAATGTCAATGGTCAATGTCACCTTCTGGTACACGGCCGGCGGATAAAATATCGCAAGGAAACGCCGCACAATAATTTCGTATACCTTTTGCGCCGTAGGCGATAAGGAATTTAAGGCACCAAAGCCCTGTCCTGTCGGGATGATTGCGTAATGGTCCGTAATCTGCTTGTCATTGACATAACGGCTCTTGGCAATATTCTTATAGCAGCCCGAAGATAAAATTTCTTCAGCAAATTCCCTGGCATAGGGATAGTTCTTCAGACCCCCGATATTTTTTCCGATTTCCTTTGCCACCGCAGTGGATAACACACGGGCATCGGTTCGAGGGTACGTCGTCAGTTTCTTTTCATAAAGTTCCTGGGCAATCCGGAGGGTTTCATCCGGATTTATCTTAAATATTTTAGCGCATTCATTCTGAAGTTCTGCCAGATTGTAAAGCAAGGGCGCATTTTTCTTCTCTGCCTTCTTTTCCGCCTTCTTCAGCACGGATGGAATGGGCTCGGACAGGGGCGTTGTAAGCTCTCGCACCAAATTCTCCGCATCTTCCAACTTGGAAAATCCGTTCTCCTTGTATAGCAAGGGAGATTCGAAATAGCGACTTCCTTCCACCGCCTTCCATTCGCCCTGTACCTTGGCTCCTTCAATCTTAAAATTTCCGATGAGGCGATAAAAGGGCGTCTTTACAAAATCACGGATTTCCCGCTCTCTTGCCACTACCATACCCAGCACACAGGTCATAACACGGCCAACAGATATGACACCCTTGTCAGCCTTTAGATAATTTTTTACAAATCCGCCATATTTCAAGGTCAGAACGCGGGAAAAATTGATACCCATCAAATAATCTTCCTGGGCCCGCAGATAGGCTGCAGCGCACAAATCATCGTACTCCGACAAATCCTTTGCTTCCCGGATTCCGCGGAGAATCTCTTCCTCGGTCTGGGAGTCAATCCACACACGCTTCCGCTCTTTCCCCGTAACGCCGGACTGCTGTTCCACCAGACGGTAGATGTATTCTCCTTCCCGCCCGGAGTCGGTGCAGACATAAATCGTCGTCACATCCTCCCTATTCAAAAGTCCGCTGACAATATTAAACTGCTTTGCCACGCCGGGGATTACCTCATACTTAAATTCCTTTGGAATAAAAGGAATCGTATCAAAACTCCAGCGTTTGAGCTCCGGCCGGTAGACCTCCGGATAACTCATCGTCACCAAATGACCCACGCACCAGGTAATCACCGCTTCCTCCGACTCCATGTAGCCGTCCTTCGCAGCTGTATTCAATTTTAAAGCCTTTGCAAATTCCTTCGCAACGGAAGGTTTTTCCGCAATATAAAGGGATTTTCCCATACCTTCTCCGTTTCCGCATTTGGTTATTATAACTGTCTTTATAACTGATTGATATCAACCAGTTCGATATTTCCCACTTCTTCGGCCTGTACCATAAGTTCCTGTTCAAAAGAACCGGCCGAAAATACCATCACATAGTCCGGGGTCAGCCTTGCTTTTTTGGCCACCTCAATGCAACGGGTAAAATCCTGCAAATCAAAGCATTCTTTTTTCCAATTGCAATAGCACAGGATATTGTCCCAGTCTTCGTTTTGCATTACGATATCGATGGTCCCGTCTTTTCCGACCCATTCTCCCACGCTGACGGGACGAATGGGAAGTTTATCCTTTTGCTGCAGCAAATCCAAATATTCCATGCAGATTTTCTTGAAACTCTGCTCATGAAGCTCCCCAAGGAACGGTGCCACATAGGTTTCATAAAAGGCTGCCGGTGTTTTGGCAGTAAGCTCGCTGTAGTTTGCAAACATAAATTTAAAATAGAAAAGCAAAAAGGAATGGCTGATGCGGTAGACGCCCTTCTTGGCATTCATTGAACTTGCATTGTCAAAAGAAAATACCTTCTCCACCAATTCCAGCTGCATTAAATTCTTGATATAAACACTGATTTTCGCCCGGGAAAAACCGGTATGCAAATGCAAATCGTTAAGTTTGTTCTTCCCTTCCGCAAGGCAGGACAAAATCGTACAATACACATTCACGTCCCGAAGTTCACCGGTTATAATCTGCATCCCTTCTTCAAACAAAGCCGAATCCGGGTGCAAAATGCATCGCTTGATATTCTCCTCCAGGGATAATTTGTCGGAAAAACGAGCCCAATAAGCCGGGATTCCGCCCAAAATACTATACACTTCCATACAGTCTCTGGTGGAAAAATTCTTAAAATACGCCACGCAATCCATAAATCGAAGCTGTGGAACCTTAAAGAAACCGCTGATTCCAAGAGCCAATGAACCGATTTTGGATACCAGGGTATTTTCCACGAAGCTAATGGAGGACGATGCCAAAAGCACCATATATTCGTTCCCTGCACTTTTCAAAAATGTGATCAGGGACGTCATAAATTCCGGTGCATACTTTACGATATTTTGGAATTCATCGATAATCAGCACCCGTTTTCCAAAAGCCCTTCCTTCGTCAATCGATTCAAAAATTTCTCCAAACGAAGAAAGGCCCGTTTTCCCAAGGTCCCTCTGCCAAAAATAGATCTGCTGAGGGCCGGAACAGGGACGGGCATTGTAATATACGCAATCCTTTTCGGACGCAAAACGGAACATAAGGGAGGTTTTACCCACTCCCTTATGTCCGTACATCACGAAAATCTGATTTCCGCTTTTTTTATAATTTTCTTCCAGATAATCTAATTCTTTTTTTCTTCCTACAAACATGAATTCACCTGTCGGTATTTATTTCTTGGTAATGTATCCCTGTGCTTTCAAAAGTTCTGCGCAAAGAACGGCCCCACCTGCCGCACCACGTACGGTATTGTGGGAAAGACCGACAAATTTCCAGTCATATACAGAGTCTTCACGGATACGTCCGACGCTGACACCCATACCGTTTTCGTAGTTTACATCAAGGTTAACCTGGGGTCTGTTGTCCTCTTCCAAATACTGGATAAACTGCTTGGGAGCAGAAGGAAGCTGCAATTCCTGAGGAACACCTTTAAAGTTAACCAGCTTTTCAATGAGCTGTTCTTTGGTGGGCTGTTTACGGAATTTTACAAATACTGCTGCGGTGTGTCCGTTCAATACGGGTACACGGATACACTGACAAGTAATTACGGGAGAAGTTGCGGGTTCAATCACGCCGTCTTTGATTTCACCCCAGATTCTAAGGGGTTCTTTTTCACTCTTCTCTTCTTCGCCGCCGATGTAAGGAATGATATTTTCTACCATTTCCGGCCAATCCTTGAAGGTCTTTCCTGCACCGGAAATTGCCTGGTATGTGGTAGCAACTACTTCGTAGGGTTCAAACTCTTTCCATGCGGTAAGTACCGGAGCGTAGCTCTGGATGGAGCAGTTAGGTTTTACTGCAACGAAACCTCTTGTGGTTCCCAGTCTCTTCTTCTGGAATTCGATCACTTCCATGTGCTGCGGATTAATCTCGGGAACTACCATGGGAACGTCGGGCGTCCAACGGTGTGCGCTGTTGTTACTTACGACCGGTGTTTCGGTCTTAGCATACGCTTCTTCAATGGCTTTGATTTCGTCCTTTGTCATATCTACGGCAGAGAATACGAAATCTACTTCTGCTGCTACTTTTTCTACTTCGTTTACGTTCATAACAACGATATTTTTCACTGCTTCCGGCATGGGAGTTGTCATTTTCCAACGTCCGCCTACTGCTTCCTCGTATGTCTTTCCTGCGGAACGGGGGCTGGCTGCGATGGTTGTAACTTCAAACCAAGGATGATTTTCCAATAAAGAAATAAATCTCTGTCCTACCATTCCGGTACCGCCAAGGATACCAACTTTCAATTTTTCACTCATAATATATCTCCTCCTAAATTATAATTCTCTTTTGCAAAAAACGGCTCTTTCAGGTACTTTTCGTAATTCTCCAGTACTTTCTTCATGGCCTCCGGCGCAGGCCCGCCGATGGTAAGACGCTTCTCTACACAGGTCTTCATGGAAACCGCATCATAAACGTCTTCCTCAAAAACATCGCTGATTTCCTTCAGTTCTTCGATGGTCATCTCGTCGATGCTCTTACCCTTTTCCAGACAGGTAAGTACCAGTCGCCCGATTACGCTGTGGGCATCCCTAAATGGCATGCCGCGTTTTACCAGATAATCCGCTGCATCCGTGGCATTGGTAAAACCTTTGTTGGCGCTGTCCTTCATCACGTCTTTTCTAAACTTCATGGTATCTACCATCTGCATAAACATGGTAATACACTCTTTTACGGTATCGATGGCATCAAAGGCGCCTTCCTTATCCTCCTGCATATCTTTATTATATGCAAGGGGAATGCCCTTCATGGTAGTTAAAATCGCCATTAAATGTCCGTACACCCGTCCGGTTTTACCCCGGACAAGTTCTGCAATGTCGGGATTCTTCTTCTGGGGCATAATGCTGCTTCCGGTAGAATACGCATCGTCAATCTCTACAAAACCGTATTCGTTGGAGTTCCACAAAATCACTTCCTCCGAAAAGCGGGACAAATGCATCATCACCGTAGATAACGCCGCCATGAGTTCAATCACATAATCCCGGTCCGATACGGAATCCATGCTGTTAAAGGTGGGCATTTCAAAGCCGAGCATGGACGCGGTATAGCTCCGATCCAGCGGATAAGTGGTGCCGGCCAAAGCGCCTGCCCCAAGAGGGCATGTATTCATACGCTGATAAATGTCCTTCATCCGGGAACGGTCTCTTCGAAGCATCTCAAAATAAGCGCCAAGATGATGCGCCAGCGTCACCGGCTGGGCTTTTTGCAAATGGGTAAAGCCCGGCATAAACGTATCCAAATTCTCTTCCATCACGCGGTATAAGATTTTCTGAAATTCGTACAAAAGGGAATCAATTTCCAAAATCTCACTGCGCACATAAAGCTTCATATCCAATGCCACCTGATCGTTTCGGCTGCGTCCGGTGTGAAGTTTCTTCCCGGCGTCCCCGATTCGCTGAATCAGATTGGCTTCCACAAAGCTGTGAATATCTTCATATTCGTCCGTAATTTCCAAACTGCCGTTTTCCACATCATCCCGGATGGAACGAAGCCCTTTTACAATGGCATCCTTCTCTTCCAGGGTAATAATCCCCTGCTTCTCCAGCATAATGGAATGGGCAATGCTTCCTTCGATATCCTGCAGATACAGTCTCTTGTCGAAATCAATGGAGGCATTAAACAAATACACATTACGGTCTGTTTCCTTGGTAAATCTACCGCCCCATAACTGAGCCATAGTTTCTACCTGCCTTTCCTTAGTTTATAAAATCCGGATTTAATCGTACCACACGAATCTATTTTTTTCAATAAGTAATGTAATCGGGATATGTCATACTGTGACAAAAACCGGGAACGTCGGTGCCACAGATTTATGTCTCATTTTTCGCATGGCAGCAATCACATCATTACAAAAGAAGTCCCGCTGCGCCGATGATGCCGGCATCGTTTCCGCCGCTTGCCTTTTTAATCCTTGCAACCAGCGCTTTATCGCCGCCAAATGCGTATTTCTCCGCAAACGCATTCAGCTTATCTTCCATCAAATCAAAGCTTTCACAAACGCCGCCGCCAAGATAAATTACGTCCGGGCGGAAGATGTTAATGACATTGACAATGCCCTCTCCCAAGGCATCCAGATACGCATCAAATACGGTGATGGCGCCGCTGTCGCCCTTTCGCACCGCATCGGTTATGGTCTTTCCGTTTAAATCGTTCTTGTCCGCCAGAATTGCCAGCTCAGAGTCCGGATAAAGGGCCGCCGCTTCCCGGGCGCTCTCTATAAGCGCCGTCGCCGAAGCATAACTCTCCAGGCATCCTCTTCGTCCACAGGAACAAAGTCGTCCGCCGCTTCGAATCACCATGTGCCCAAGCTCCGCGCCGCCCGGATTGTCTCCCGGGTATAATTTGCCTCCGCTGATAATCCCGCTTCCAACGCCGGTACCCAAGGTCAAAAGAACGGCGCTGCCGCTTTTTTCTTTATCCGAAAGCATTTCGCCAAGGGCTGCGCAGTTTGCATCGTTGGAAACCTTTACCGCGCATCCGAAGCGCTGCGTAAATGCACCGGCAAGGTCCACATTTTCCCAGTTGAAGTTGTTTGAATAAAGGACGCGCCCCGTATGGTCATCCACGGTGCCGGGACTTCCGATGCCGATTCCCTGCAAAGAAGCCGCTCCTCCTTGCATCTCATCCAAAAGGGCTCCGACAAGCCCCAGCATATTTTCTATAACCCCTGCCGGACCCTTTTTCACCTCGGTGGGCACCGCTTTTTTCACCACAATTTCATTGGCGTCATTTACGATTCCACCTTTAATAAAGGTTCCGCCCAAATCGATTCCAATCCGCATCCCGTTCTCCTTTCGCATGTAAAGCACTTTTTGAAAAATTATATATTAATCCGAAGATATTCGTAGGTTGTCTCCGGCACCCAGACGGATACACTACCGCCGTCGCAGGAAAATTCACCCCAGCCGTTGGCATCAATCAGCACCTTTTCCGTTTGGTTTCCCACACAGTCGCAGAAAACCTGACCGCTGAATTTCCGGCTAAGGTGCATCCGTTTTCTGCCGCCTGCACCGTCGCTGCAAAGCAGTGCCAGCCCGGAGCCTTCCATTTCTTCCTCGCCTTTCCGTACAAACCCGACTACATTAGCATCATCAAAATAATCCACCTGCTCCCCGTAGGCATACAGTTCCCTCAGTTTAAGCAAAAGCGGCAGTTCCGTAACCGGGCCGATATTTTTCGCCGGGATTCCGTAATAGTCTCCGTAGAATACGCAAGGGAGCCCTGCTTTTTGCAGCAATATAATCGAATAGGCAATCGGTTTAAACCATGCTTCTACAAAGGATTCCAGGGACTGTCCCGGCTGGGTATCATGATTATCCACGAACGTAACCGCGCGGTGGGCCTTTTCTTCCGCCAGGGAATTGGCCAGTAAATAACGCATATCAAACCGGCCCTGCTCCTTGGAGGCATTGTAAAAATTAAAATGCAGCGGAACATCAAATAAAGACACTGCGCCCTCCGTCATTTCGATATAATGAAGAAGCCTTTGCAAATCCGAATGCCAGTATTCTCCGATAAAATGAAGGTCCTCCTCCGGGAATGCTTCCTTCATTGCCCTTGTCCATTTCCTGTAAAAATCTGCATTCATGTGTTTTACTGCGTCCAGACGAAACCCGTTCATCCCGACCTTTTCCAGGTACCACTTGCCCCATTCAACCAAACGGGCGTAAACCTCCGGATGGTCCAAATCCACATCGGCTCCCATCAGGTAGTCAAAATTCCCTTTTTCCTTGTCGGTCTTGCCGTCCCAGGTCTTGCCCTCAAACAGAAAAATGCCTCGTTTTTTCCTTATTTCATCCCAGTCCGTACCGGTAAACATCGTTGCATCCCAGGTATCTTCGTTGTATTTGCCGCCTCTTCCCGGAAAGAGAAATTTCGTCCATACACCGACATTGTACGCCTCTCCCAGCGCCACGCCACGGTTGTTTTCCGCGTATTCCGTTGCCTTTACCTCTTCCCATTCATCCGCACCCATGCGATGATTCAATACCACATCCGCATATACCCGGATTCCCTGTTTTTTAAGGCTCCTCACCGCTTCAATGTATTCCCCGGCGCTGCCGTATTTGGTCTCTACGGAACCTTTCTGGTCAAATTCTCCAAGGTCATAGATATCATAGACGCCGTAGCCCACATCTTCCCTGCCACGCATCCCTTTATAAGCAGGCGGAAGCCATACGCCGGTAATTCCCGCCTCTTTCAAATCCTTCGCTTTTGCCTTGCAGCGCTTCCAATGAAGCCCGTCAGAGGGCATATCCCATTCAAAATACTGCATCAATGTTTCGTTCTTTTTCAAATTCCCACTCCTGTCTTTTGGTAAAATCGATAAGGAAAATCCTTTCCTTGCCCCAATTTCTTTCCACAGAAATTATAATACGAAGCGGCCCAAATGCAAAGATATTCCGCAAAAGATTTTCAGTTGAAAGGCCTGGCATTTTCCGCTACAATAAACGAAGCAATGGTTTGCAATTGACCGAATTTGCAGCCAACAAATCCATATTATATGAGGCGAAACAAATGAGTATTTTAAATGTAGAACACTTATCCCACGGTTTTGGCGACCGTGCGATTTTTAACGACGTATCCTTCCGCCTGTTAAAGGGCGAACACATCGGGCTGATTGGGGCCAACGGCGAAGGAAAATCCACCTTTATGAGCATTATCACCAATAAAATGATGCCGGATGAAGGGAAGATTGAATGGGCAAAGAATGTCCGTGTGGGGTATCTGGACCAGCATACGGTGCTGGAAAAGGGGCAGACCATGCGGGATGTCCTCTCTTCTGCCTTTGACTTTTTGTTTGAAATGGAAGCCCAGATGAATGAAATCTGCGACAAGATGGGAGACGCTTCCGAAGAAGAACTGGAAGTCTATATGGAGGAGCTTGGCACCATCCAGGACCTTCTTACCATGCATGATTTTTATATGATTGATTCCAAAGTGGAGGAAGTGGCAAGGGCTCTTGGGCTTTTGGACCTTGGCCTTGACCGGGACGTAACGGATTTAAGCGGTGGCCAGCGTACCAAGCTTTTACTTGGCAAACTCTTACTGGCAAAGCCGGATATTTTGCTCTTGGACGAGCCCACCAACTATCTGGACGCAGAGCACATTGCCTGGCTGAAGCGCTACTTAATTGATTATGAAAATGCATTTATCCTGATTTCCCACGATATTCCCTTCTTAAACAGCGTGGTGAATCTCATTTACCATATGAACGACCAGAGTCTTACCCGCTATGTAGGGGACTATGATAAATTCCAGGAAGCCTATGCCATGAAGCAGCGACAGCTGGAAGCGGCTTATAATAAGCAGCAAAAGGAAATCGCGGATTTAAAGGATTTCGTTGCCAGAAACAAGGCAAGGGTGGCTACCCGAAATATGGCCATGGCAAGACAGAAGAAATTGGACAAAATGGATGTGATTGAGCTTTCGGCAGAAAAGCCAAAGCCCGAGTTTCATTTCAAAGAAGCCAGAACCCCCAGCCGCTTTTTGTTTGAGGCCAAAGATATCGTCATCGGCTACGACGAGCCTCTCTCCCACTCCATCGACTTTACCATGGAACGGGGCGAGAAAATCGTGCTCACCGGCTCCAACGGAATCGGAAAAACCACACTACTTAAGAGTATTTTGGGCTTAATCCCCACGTTGAAGGGAAAGGTTGACCTTGGGGAAAATCTGGCCATCGGCTATTTTGAGCAGGAAATGAGCGGTAAAATCGAAACCACCTGTCTGGAAGAAATCTGGGAAGAATTCCCCGGCATGAGCCAGTACGAGGTGCGCTCCGCTCTCGCCAAATGCGGTCTTACCACCAAGCACATCGAAAGCAAGGTGAAGGTCCTTAGCGGCGGCGAACAGGCCAAAGTCCGGCTCTGCAAGCTGATTAACCGGGAGAGCAATCTGCTGGTTTTGGACGAGCCCACCAACCACCTTGACGTGGATGCCAAGGAAGAATTGAAACGTGCTTTGCAAGCCTATAAAGGCAGCATTTTGATGGTTTGCCATGAGCCGGAATTTTATGACGGACTGGCAACGTCTGTGAAGGATTGCACGAAATGGACGACGAAGCTGTAACCATTTTGGTCGCAAATGGATTGGACCGAATTGTTTTCTATTTTATAACTTATTTATAAGGGTTTATAAACGAACAATAACAAAGACAGGTACAGAACGCTATGATTAAGAAACCTTGTAACCCAAACGCCATACCGGAAGTAGGGGCGGTACTTAACTACCTCGCTTCCATGGAAGGAAAAAAGATATTGACCGGGCAGCATACCCAGAGCCGTCCCCAGGAAGAGCTGGTAAAGATTCATGAAAAGACCGGCACTTATCCTGCCGTCATCGGCTTTGAACTGCTCTCCTATTCGCCAAATATTGATTATGACAATGCGGATGAAGAATGTCTGGCGGAGGTGTATGAAGCCAGAGGCACCCTGGAGCAGGCCTACGAATGGGCCGAAAAAGGGGCACTACTCACCTTTACCTGGCACTGGTTTTCGCCGCTCTACGGGGAAAGTAAGTCCTTTTATACGGAGCATACTGCTTTTGACCCGGAGAAGGTGCTGACGGAAGGCACGCCGGAACGGGAAGCCTTTTATTCTGATTTGGATAAGATGGCAGAGCTCCTAAAAGGATTCCTGGCAAAACGGATTCCGATTTTGTGGCGTCCTTTTCATGAGTCCGAAGGGAAATGGTTCTGGTGGGGTTCGAAGGGCCCGGAAGTGGCGGCAAAGCTTTACCGTCTGATGTATGACTACTTTACCGTGGTGCATGAATTGCATCATTTGATTTGGGTTTGGAACTGCCCGCTGCCGGAAGGGTATGTGGGCGATGATGTGTGTGATATTATCTCCCGGGACTTGTACGCCGAGGCGCACAGCCGGACGAACTACCGAAAAGAATACGATGAACTGCGGAAAATTACTTCTACTGACAAAGGCGCAGCCCTTGGGGAAATCGGCATCCTGCCGGATCCGGAAATGCTCATGGCTGACCCTGTGCCCTGGCTTTGGTACATGACCTGGAGTCACGATTTTTGCCTGACAGAGGACTTTAATACCTACGATGCTTTGAAAAAGTTATACCAAAGCGACGCCTTTGTGACGCTGGATCGATTGCCGAAGGGGCTGTGGTAGGTTATATTACCCCCTCTCTTTCCAGCTTCTGCAAAAATCCTTCGCAGCCGGCCACGATGTCCCGGTAAGTTACCTCAAAATTCCCGGTGTACCAGGGATCTGCCACGTCGTCCCGGCTTCCTGCATACTCCATCATAAGCGTTACCATGGAGAACAATTCGTCCCCAAACTCCCTGCGGATGTTCCGGAGATTGTTGGCATCCATGGCAATCAAATAATCAAACTTGTCAAAATCCGCACGGATTAACTTTCGTGCCGTCTTACCGTCGCAGCGGATGCCGTGCTTTGCCAGTTCCCTTCTCGCCGGCGGATACACCGGATTCCCGATTTCCTCATAGCTGGTAGCCGCCGACTCCACGTAAAACCGCTCGGACAAGTGGCGTGCACTAAGCATGTCTTTAAATATAAATTCCGCCATAGGGGAACGGCAGATGTTGCCGTGGCAGATAAAGAGTATTTTTATCATAGTAATTGTTTGCTCCTTTTTGCCCGAAAATGCCCAGTTTTGCGGGATATTCCGGGTATTTGTTTTAACTTTTATTTGTATGTCAACTAGGCAAATTATAGCATATTTTTGCAAGTTGTGACTAGGTGTTAGTAGTAAAAATGGTAGTAAATATTTAGCTATTGCTATCGGTTCCTGCGGGCGCACTATCGGCCGCATCGAACGAGGCGAAAGAAATGCCCTCCCTTGAACTCGCTCTCAGACTTTCCGCCTATCTTGGAATACCAGTTGAAGAGCT
>SVFE01000072.1 GCA_015057055.1 Lachnospiraceae bacterium
ATTTCGCCTTCCGCTCTGGTCATGCCTTACACCTCCCGATAAACGTGCGCTTGTTTTACATTGATATAGTTTCATTGTATCTCTTTTGAAACGGATGGTAAAGGGTAGGGGAATCTGAAAATGACATATTTGTAAATTCTATTGGTAAAGAATATGGTATAATAAAATTGCATCATGCAAAGCGGCAAAGGATGGCCGCAGGCAAAAGGAGTCACAAATGAAAATTACAATCGAAACGCCGCAGCCCGGGCAGGAGGATGAAATCATTGTCCGGTGCAGCAATTTAGATGAGAGAATGTTAAAAATAATTTCTTCCCTTAAGTCGGAGAATTCAAAACTGACGGCCTACGTGGAGGATAAAATCGTGAAACTCGACCCTAAGGACATCTACTATTTTGAGTCTGTGGACAACAAGGTCTTTGCCTATGGCAACAAAGGGGTTTACGAGGTGCAGATGAAGCTGTATGAAATCATGGAAGCCTATTCTTACACGGACTTTTTGCGGATTTCCAAGTCGGTCATAGTAAATGTCGCCAAGATTGCATATCTGCGTCCCGGATTTAACGGGCGGTTTGAGGCGCGACTGAAAAATGACGAAAAGATTATAATTTCGCGGCAGTATGTGGCGGATTTGAAGCAAAAGCTCGGAATTTAGGAGGTGGAAATATGCGTTCGATAAAAGAATTGTTTAAATGGTTTATATATATTTCGGCAGGAATTTTGGTCGTGTCTGCCGTTAGTTTTGAAGCATATGGTTTGGAGGCTTTGCCAAAGGATACCTTGTGGCAGATTTTGATTTCCGGGGCTGTAACGGCACTTGCTACGTGGATTCTTTGTCCGGAGGACGAAGACCGGGGAAAGGTTACCGCAATCCGCATGGTACTGCATTACCTTGCCTTATGCGTAATTATGACCATTCTCGGCAAACGGTTTGGTTGGGTACCTCCGGGAATTGCGGGCGTCATCGTAATGGCAATCGACGTGGCGCTGGTGTATGCCATCTGCTTTGGGGCGTATTACCTATTTGACCGGAAGCAGGCAGAGGACATCAACAAAAAATTGAAGGAAAAATACGACGAAAAAGAGTGAATTACTATAAATTACTAATAGAAACACACCCGGCAGGCAAAGATAAGTCTGCCGGGTTTTTTGCGAAAAAAAAAGGTTTTCAAAATAAATGGTTGTCAAAGTTGCACAATGTAGTTATAATAACTATGTCAAAAGGTTTTGTAAAATATGTGAAAAAATTGTGAACACCATTGAACATTAGAGTAGTTTACTATATAGATTTATTATGAAGAAAAAAGTGATTTATTACAGCGATGAATTGAATGACGAATTTGCAGAGGCGACCATTCAAGCCAGGGAAATTGACGGAAGCTATGTGTATCTTCACAGCGGTGCATGGAAGAAGTTTACTCATTTTTTCTGGTATCGGATGATAGCGACGCCGCTGGCATTTCTCTATATGAAGTTTTATTTCGGTCATAAAATCGTGAATAAGAAGGTGCTGAAGGATGCGAAGAAAACGGGCTGGTTTATCTATGGAAACCACACCCATTTTATGGCGGATGCCTTGATACCGACCATGCTTTCCACTCCAAAGGATATGTATGTCATTGTACATCCCGACAATGTATCGATGCCCTTCCTCGGGCGGATTACGCCAAGCCTCGGAGCCCTGCCTCTTCCGGATGATGCGCAGGCTACCAGGAATTTTATCCGGGCGGTGGACCGGCGTATTGCGGAGAAATGCGCCGTAACCATCTATCCGGAGGCCCACATCTGGCCATATTATACCGGGATAAGACCGTTTCGGGACACCTCCTTCCGCTATCCTATAAAGTGTGAAGTACCGTCCTTTTGTTTTACCAATACCTATCAGAAACGGCGTTGGACAAAGGTACCCCGCATTGTGACCTATGTGGACGGTCCGTTTTATCCACGGAAGGAACTTTCCGGAGCTGCCCAGAGAAAGGATTTACGAGATCGTATTTATGAGACGATGAAAAAACGCAGCCAAAATAATACGGTTACACTGGTGGAGTACCGCAAAAAAGGGGAGGAGCAGGAGAAAGAAAATGATTAACGTATTGTTTTCGGGAAACAGCAAAGTGCTGGACGGTGTACTGACCTGCATGTTATCCATCTTCAAAAGGACAGAGACTTCGGAGCCCTTTTGCTTTTATATATTTACCATGGACA
Source organism: Lachnospiraceae bacterium (assembly GCA_015057055.1). GTDB lineage: Bacteria > Bacillota > Clostridia > Lachnospirales > Lachnospiraceae > NK4A136. The sequence continues at coordinate 2,206 of SVFE01000072.1, forward strand.
TTACCCGGGTGAAGCCGGAATATACTGCAATCGGCCCGGAAGAGATTGCGTTTTTGGAAAGCGTGGCAAAGGAATACAACGATGAAAACCGTGTCGTAGCCGTGGATGTGACAAAACTTTACGAAGAGGAATTTGCGTATTGCCCCAACGAGTCGGCGTATTGCTCGCCCTACACACTGCTTCGGCTGCTGGCAGATTTGGTGCCGGAAATGCCGGAGAAACTTTTGTATCTGGATGTGGACCTGCTGTTCAATCGGGACATCCGGCTTTTGTATGACATTGACGTGACGGGCTATGAGTACGCAGCGGCCCGGGACCACTACGGCAAATATCTGGTTCATCCGAATTACATTAACGCGGGAGTCCTATTGTTTAATCTTGCGGAAATGAAGCGCACGGGACTTTTGGAAAAAGCCCGGGAATTAATCAAAACGAAGAAACTGGTTTTTGCCGACCAGAGTGCCATTATCCGTGCTACCACCAAAAAGAAGATGCTGCCCCAGAGGTACAACGACCAGAAGTTTTTGCATAAACACACGGTGGTGCGGCATTTTTCCAAGCGGCTTTTTTATCTGCCTTACCCTCACACGGACAATATCAAGCAGTGGATGGTGAGCAGAGTACACAAAGTTTTTCGCTATTATGTATTTGATGACATCTTATATGAGTATATTTATCTAAAGGAGAAATTCCAGAGGGAAACGGGAGGAAGAAAAAATGAGCGAGCAAGTAATTCCGGTGTTTTATGCCTGTGACAACAGTTTCGTAAAATATATGGTGGTTTCTTTGAAATCACTGCTTTGTAACGCATCACCCGATTACCGTTACCGGATTCATATTCTGCATTCGGATATTACGGAAGAGTTGCAGGAGAAGGTTCGAGCGATGGCCACGGAGTACGCGGAAATCTGTTTTCATGATGTGCGGATGCATTTGCAGGAAATTGCGGAGCGGCTTCCCATTCGGGATTACTATTCCAATACCACCTATTACCGGATGTTCATTGCGGAAATGTTTCCGGAATATGACAAGGCACTTTACATAGACAGTGATACGGTGGTGCCGGGGGATATTTCCGAATTGTACGAAAAAGAACTCGGGGACAATTATGTGGGAGCGGCGCATGAGCAGGCAATGGTACAGGAAAATGTCTACGGCTGCTACGTGGAAGAGGTCCTTGGAATCGACCGAAACAACTATTTTAATGCCGGCGTACTTCTGATAAATTGCAAGGCCTTTCGGGAGAATCGGCTGCTGGAGAAGTTTATAGAACTTCTCGGCATCTACAATTTTGTGGTGACCCAGGACGAGGATTATCTCAATGTCCTATGCAAGGATAAGGTGCTTTGGGTTGAGCAGCAGTGGAACACGGAGATGTTCGGGGAGATTCCTTATCCGGAGGAAGAATACAAACTGATTCATTATATTATGGTTTCCAAGCCTTGGCACTATGCGGATTGCCGGTGCGGAGCATTCTTTTGGGAATATGCAAAGCAGACCTTTGCCTACGAGGAAATCAAGGAAGTGTTGGAAAATTACACGGACGAGGAAAAGGAAAGGGATCTTGTGTCTGCGAAGCGGCTGATGCAGACGGCGATTTATGAAATCAACAAAAAAGACAATTATCTGAGCATTGTGAAAAACGGTACGACCAAATCCAGAGAGCGACTTTTGATTGTGGATAAGATTGCGAAGTACGAGCGGGAGGGCCGCTTTGACGAGGATGTGGAGGAAGATCCGCCCTCCAAGGAACTTTTGCCGGAACACGTGGACTATCTTCGCTCCTCTGTGAAGAGCAAATTGAAATCCAAGTTTGCTTATTCCGTTGCCCGGATATTTATGAATGATATGATTGCGAAAAAACAGCTGATTATCAAGGACATCAAAGGGCTGGAAAATTATGCCGGCCTGCAGTCGGGAGCGGTGGTTACCTGCAATCATTTTAATGCCATGGACAGCTTTGCCATGCAGATTGCCTATGAGGCCTCCGGGCAAAAGAAACGCAAATTTTACCGGGTCATCCGGGAAGGAAATTATACTAATTTCCCGGGATTTTACGGAATGCTGATGCGAAACTGCAACACATTTCCCCTGAGTTCCAATAAGCAGACCATGCGGAAATTTATGAAGAGCGTGGATGCGATTTTGACCGGCGGTCATTTCCTTTTAATCTATCCGGAGCAGAGCATGTGGTGGAATTATCGGAAGCCCAAGCCGCTGAAAAAAGGCGGATTTATCATGGCAACGAAAAATAATGTGCCGGTGCTTCCCTGCTTTATCACCATGGAAGACAGCGACGTGAAGGACGGCGACGGATTTTTTGTGCAGGAATACACCATTCACATCGGCAAACCCATTTATCCGGATGCAAAGAAAAAACGGAGTGAAAACGTGCAGGCGATGATGGATGAGAACTTTGCCTGCTGGAAGAATATCTACGAAAAGACCTACGGAATCCCGCTGCAGTACGCAGATGAGGAAATTCGTTTGCCAAAGAAAGCATAGCGCCTAAATCAGAGGGCGTACATAAAATGGCACAGAATACAAAGGACAATCAAATAGAGAAGGTTCCAAAGAGTGAAGGTGGCAAAGTATTTGCCACCTTTGCTGTCGTTTGAGGCCAGATAGAGTTTGAAAGAAATCAAGCTGGCGAGGGATGCAATCAAAGTGCCCAGGCCGCCTATATTTACGCCGAGAAGAAGCGGCGCATAGTTTTCGGTAAAGCCGGCCAGAAGAAGTGTGGCAGGCACATTGCTGATAAACTGGCTGCAAAGAAGTCCCACGCGGAATTCATTTCCCTCCAAAACGCCGGACAGGAAACTGCTGATTTCCGGAATAAGCTTAATGTTGTAAACAAAAATGAAAAAGCAGACAAAGGTAATGAGCAAAAAGTAGTCCACCTGTCCGAGGATGGATTTGTCTGCGGCAAGCAGTGTAATCAAGGTGATGACAAAGAGTGCCTGATAGGGAAGAACGTCCAAAACGCAGAGAAGGCACAGCACAAAGAGAATGGTGAAAACCAGTTCTTTCCCCGGTTCGCGGGGCGGTAGCGTAGTTTCGTCCGGGGCGGAAATGGGCTCGTTTTTCAAAAAGAAAAAGGGCAGGGTGATGAGCACCAGAGAAACCATCCAGGCCGGGAACAGGTATCCCATAAATGCGGGGAGCGTCATGCCGGAGGTGGCATACAGATAGAGATTTTGCGGGTTGCCCAGGGGAGTCAGCATGCTGCCGAGGTTGGCCGCAATGGTCTGCATAACCACGATAAAAATCAGTCGCTTCTTTTGGCCAATCATAGGAAGCAGCATGACGGAAAAGGGCACAAAGGTAATCAGTGCCACATCATTGGTCAGTATCATCGAGGTGAAAAAACAAAAATAAATCAGGAGCAGGTAGATGGCCCGGGTATGCTTCAATTTGCCAATCAGGAAATTGCCGCAGCGGCGGAATACCAAAAGTTTCTGCCAGCCGGCCACCACACTCATCAGACAAAACAAAAGTCCGAGCACATGAAAATCAATGCCGCCCGTGCAACTCAAAAATGCCCCCGCGCCGCTGGCGAAAACGGCGGGAATAAAAGAAATGACTGCAAGGACAAAGGCGATGCAGAGCACGGTTTCTTTTTTAAAGAAAGCAAATGCATTTTGAGCAAAGTTTTTCATAACGGACTCCTTAGGAACTTCGGGTTTTTGTTGAATTTTTGCTAAAGGGATTGTAACACATTGCATCCGGGAGGGAAAGTAGGAAAAAAATGTGCAATGCGCCGCGGGGAAGAATGGGCGGAAGAATTGACAGTAGTTGCGACAATGTGCTATTTTTGAGAAGAAAGAAAATACATAGGAATACTTAGGAGAACAATGCGATGGAAAAGAAAAAAGTGTTTATCGACGGCAGCGAAGGAACGA
>SVFE01000073.1 GCA_015057055.1 Lachnospiraceae bacterium
CCACGGAAAATAGTTTTGGGTATTTGCTTAAAAAACGGTCATAGAATCCTTTTCCGTATCCGATGCGGTATCCCTTGGGATGAAAAACCGCCCCCGGCACAATGATCATAGAATTTGTTTCGCCCTCCCAAACATCCGTATCGCCCACCGGCTCCATAATACCTTTATATCCTTCTGCCATAGATGTGAGAGAAGTGATTTTATAAAAAATCATATCTTCTCCCTGTACTTTGGGGTAAAATATTTTTTTCCCGAGTTTTTCCGATATCTTATGAAGTAAACCGGTATCTGCTTCACTTCCGTAATTTGAATACAACAAGATGTTTTCGGATGCTTTGAAACGATCTAAAGCAACAATACGATTGGAAATAATCTCTGAAAGCTCCGCTCTTTTTCCTTTATCCATTGCATTTCTTTCCAGTAAATGCTTTTTTCGAAGCAAAAGTTTCTTCGCATGTAAATCATCGCCGGTGTTATTGTTTGCCATATTTTTCACCTAAATTGGTTATGCTTCCGTCTTTTTCCACAACGTCAATATTATCCAGCTGGGATTTTAAATTTTTTCTTACATTGGCAATGTATTCTTCCCTAAGCTGTTTCTGCTCCTCTTTTTCTGCCTCGTTTAGACCTTCGGTCTGCTGTTTGTGATATAGCTCGTCAATGCGGGCTATCTTTTCGTTTAATGTTGTCATATAGAACCTCTTAATTATGTAATGAATCCAGAAAATCCTGCAAATAAAAGTCTTCGTTCTTATGTGCCAAAAAGAGGGTTCCGATTTCTTTGCCATCAATAATTCGGTGAATTATTTTTACATCTTCGCTATTGGCAATAATCATATCGGCACCGGCATTGGTTGCGATTTTGGCGGCAATTAGTTTGGTATTCATTCCTCCCGTTCCAACCGAAGAACCGGTAGATGCCTTTCCCATTTCCATTATTTCGTTTGTAATCGTTTCCACAACACTGATAAATTTTGCATCGGGATTTACCCGCGGATTATCGGTATAAAGACCGTCAATATCCGATAACAAAATTAGTAAATCAGCATCCACTAACGATGCGACAATTGCTGACAAAGTATCATTATCACCGATTTCAATTTCAGAAGTGGATACCGTATCGTTTTCGTTAACAATGGGAATAACGCCAAGATTCAACAGTTCGGAAAAAGTATTATGCGCGTTAAAACGGCTTAAGTCATCCATGATGGTATTTCGTGTCATTAAAACCTGAGCGGTAACCTGGTTATACTCCGAAAAAAGTTTCTGATAGGTCATCATAAGTCTGGCTTGGCCGATGGCAGAACAGGCCTGCTTTACCGCAATCGGATTATCGTTCGCTTTGATATGTACGGCTCTTTTTCCGACTGCAATGGCACCGGACGTCACCAAAACAATTTCTTTTCCTTGGTTTCTGAGATTACATAATTCCCGTACCAAAACATCCATTTTAATATAATCCAAATCGCCGGTCTCTTTGTGCTGTAAAGAGGAAGAACCGATTTTCACGACGATTCTTTTCTTGTTTTTCATGCATTCTCTGTAGTTTTCCAACATGATTTATTCCTTTCCGTAAAGGGCGTGATTCTTATGTGATTTCATAGTGCAAAATAACTATGAAAAACTTTCATTATTATACAACATGACGATTTTTTCTGCAACTTTTAAGCCATCAATTGCTGCGGAAGTAATTCCGCCGGCATAACCTGCGCCTTCCCCACAGGGAAAAAGGTGTGCTATGTTACTTTGCATGTTGTCGTCGCGCACAATTTTAACCGGCGAGGAAGTTCTGCTTTCAACCGCAATCATTGCTGCTTCTTCGCCTAAAAAACCGGGGATAATTTCATTAAAATGCAACATTGCTTCGCAAAAATCTCGTTCCATGGATTCGGGTAAAATTCCGCGAAGTTCCGTAGCTTTTGTCCCGCCTTTCACTGCTTTGGGCAGTGGTTGTTCCGGGGAAAATGTACCGTTTACGAAATCAACACATTTTTCTACCGGCATACATCCATCCCCTTTTTCAAAGGCTCTCTTTTCCAAATTTCGCTGAAAACGCATGCCATCCAATAAATTTTTTCCGTAATCCTCTTCGGAAACAGTCATTACAATTGCACTGTTTGCGGTATCGGAATCCCTTTTGTGGTAACTCATTCCGTTTACGGCAAGCATACCTGCTTCGCTGGAGGCATTTACCACATAACCGCCCGGACACATGCAGAAGGAATAGACCCCACGTCCGGAAGTGGCAGAATAGGTTAATTTATAATCCGCAGCAGGCAAATTTAATTCTTTATAATTCTCTCCGTATTGCGCTTTGTTAATCAAATGCTGGGGATGTAAAACACGATAACCTACCGCGAAAGGCTTATTCTCCATGAAAACATCTTGGCTTAATAACGTTTCAAAGGTATCCCGAGCGCTGTGCCCCGGGGCCAAAACGACGGCGCCTGCTTTAATTTTGTGGCGACTGCCATCCGTTTTAGATACCCAAATGCCTTTTACGGTATTCCCTGTAATCATAAATTCATCGAAACAGGTTGAAAAATGAAATTCGGCTCCGCGTGATATCATATCCTTTCGCATTGAAACAATAACGTCTGCAAGAATATCTGTTCCTATATGCGGTTTATTTAAATATAAAATTTCTTCCGGGGCACCGTGAGATACAAAAATCTCCAAAACTTTCCGTATTCTTCCGTAGGGGTCTTTCACCTGGGTTTGCAATTTACCGTCCGAAAAAGTGCCTGCCCCACCTTCGCCAAATTGTATGTTGCAGTCTTTATCTAAGGTGTTATTATTCCAAAATTGCTCAACTTTAGCTTTACGTTCTTCCACCGGAAGCCCGCGTTCAATCAAGATAGGGCAAAAACCAAGGAGGGATAAAAGATAACCGCAAAATAACCCTGCCGGACCGGTCCCGATAATTACGGGTCTTTGGTCGTTTGGAATTTTGCCGGATAATTTTTCCGGCATTTGATAGGCGGAAAATTTTGCAGGTAAAACATTGTTTTTGTATTTTTTTCTGCAACGGGGAGATAAAATCTCCTCTTCTTTCCTCGGGTCGGTCAATGTGACATCCAACGAATAGATCCAAAACAAAGACGGCTTTTTTCTTGCATCCAATGATTTTTTATAAATTGACAGATTTACAATTTGCCGGCTGTCAATTCTTAAAAAATCCGCAGCTTCTTTGCGAAGCCTATTTTGCGTAACCGTTTCATTTGTAATTGGTATTTTTAATTGATTGATTCGTATCATAAGTGCACCCGAATTAAATATTATTAATTTTTGAAAGAATGGATGATGCTGCGATAATTCCGGAAGCAGCTGCAAAATACAAATTATAGCCGCCGCAGGCACCTGCTGCATCCAGCATTTCACCGGTAATATAAAGGTGCCTTACAACATGGGAATGGAACGTTTCATCCACCTCCTGGCATGGTATTCCTCCGGTAGAAATCTGGGCATTTTTAAAAGAATTTACACCGGTAATGGGAATCTTCCAATGCAATAATTCCATTGCAGAAGAAATCACTTTCTGCGCTGAAACATCCGCACCGATTAAATAATCCGGTTTTAAATTTGCTTTGTTTATAAAATATAAATTTAATTTTTCATTCAAAATCCCGTTATAAAAGGATTTTAACGAATAGCCTTCGAATACTTTTACCCGTTCTTTTAATTCGGCTTGCCATTTGATTTCGCTTTGACCAATCAAGTCAATCACCAATTCAACCTTTTCCTTAGAACGAAATGCATTCTTTATGTATCTTGATAACTGAAAAACAGGAATACCGGAAACAAATTTTTCTGTAAATTGTAATTCACCGGTTTCTTCCGAAATTTTTTCTCCCGCTATAAAAAGTGAAATTGTGCCGTCGCATCGCACGCCGTGTATTTCCTTCAGATTTTCTGAGGTTACTGTTTGAACAAGGGCGGGATAACAATAATTAACTGTATGCCCAAGGCTTTTGGCAAGACGGTAACCGTTGTTGCTTTCTTCTTTATATACTCCGGCCATGCCGCCACAGGCAAGAATTACATAGTCTGCACGAAATGCTTTTTCTTTACATCGCACAATAAAAGAATCATTTTCGGCTTTTTTGATTTTTTCCGCAAAACTGTTACAGAATATTTTCACACCATTTTTTTCGCATCTTTGAACCAACGCATTAACCACTGTGGCAGCCTGATTGCTATAAGGATAAATTCCGCCGTTTTTTTCTTTTGTCAGAACACCTAATTGATTCCAAAACTGAAGAACGGAATCATGATTAATGGTTTTTATTGTATTTTGAACCAAACCGGGAGAATCACACACAAAAAAATCAGCGCTAAGATTTTTGTTGGATAAATTACATTTGCCGTTTCCGGTCAAATAGATTTTCTTTCCAACTCTATCCTGTCGCTCAAGAACAGTCACCCTCATTCCTTGTTCGGATAGCGTTACGGCCGCCGCTAGACCGGACATGCCGCCGCCAACGATAATTACGGTTTTCATGCTATATTCCTCTAACTTGTTAAAGCTTCCAAATAACAAAATAATTCTTCTTGTCCATATATTATTTTGCAATTACTGATTTCGTTGCGGTGATTTAACGGTAAATCTTCATATTCAATTCCGGTATTCATAAAAATAGTTTCTAAATCATTCTCGTATACAACCAGAAAATCGTTTTGAAATACCAAGAAATAAAACGCATCTTGTTCTTTTGCAAATATTTTCCGCAAAATGATTCTATCCGTTGAAAAACTTTCTATTTCAATTTCCAAAAGTTCTCTGGCTTCATCTTCCGGAGAAGGATTTTGCAAATACGCAGCAATTGAAGTTATCAAATCCTCACGACTCAAACCACTCCATTGTTGTGTTAAATCCGATGCATTTAGTTCTTCGGTTATATCCGTCGTTGTTCCGTCGCTGTAGCATTCACGAATCACCCAGTTCGTAGAAACTGTCGTAAGAACTTCATCTCCTGCCGAAACCGGCTTTTCTGCTACTTCGCTGTAAGCGCTATTCGGTCTATTTTCGTAAGTATGTTCGTCACTTTGGTAAAATAGAACACATAAAAATGCACACATCAGTAAAATTGCGAACGAAAGTATTTTTATCAATAAGTTTCTGTAGGTTTCTGTATTCATGCAGTTATCCTCTTTCCGGAATTTAATGGTAGTATAAACCGAAAAGAAAATAATTATTCAAAGCTTAATGCATAATCCGTAATATCCGTCCTAAGGGAGCTAAAATAAAACCGAATTTTGAATTTTCAATCTCATATGCGTTGAAACAGCCACCTTTTACGAGGCATGCATAATAACTGATAAAGAAAATGATAAATACACTGATTGCATTGAGGATATCCGGCATAAACAAACCAAATATTAGATTACAAATCAATGATACAACGCCTACGGCAAGGGCGCTGAGAAAAGGAACAATAAATGTTTTGGAAACATCCGGCAAATTACGCATTTCTTTTACCAAAACAAAGTAAGAAAGAATAGCCGATAATGCACTGTATATTAAAAAGCCAATAATTAAACTGTAAATTCCCATATCCGTTCTTGTTGCTAATGCAAATACTAAAATTACATATACAAAAACGGTGATAAGTCCGTTCATTATACAAGCATGATTTTTACCCATCCCCAGCAAAATTAAGGTAACGGTTATGTAAAATCCCATAAACAGAATGCCTGCAAAACCAATTCGAATAAATCGAATCGCCAAGTCAGAATCAAGTCCAAATAAACCGCGAACAATCGGTCCGGCCATTACCAATGAATAAGCCGCAAATCCAAAAGAAATCGCCATTGCCGTCTTTAACATGGCAAAGGCTTTGAAACGAACTTCGTGAAAATCACCGCTTCGCATGCCCAATTCCAAAAGATTAATATTTCGAATGGAATAAGCAAATATAAGCAATAAAGGTACCAAAATCACGGTTCGATATATTCCCGCATAAGCGCCAAATTGATAACTTAAAAGAATC
>SVFE01000025.1 GCA_015057055.1 Lachnospiraceae bacterium
ACTTTACAAGAATATCTCCGTAATGAACATTCAAAACTTCTCCACCCTCACAGCTTAACTCTGCTCTGGAAAGAGAATTATTTTGCATAAAATCAAACACGTCATTGAACTTACGCTGTTCCCAATCTTCAGTACAACCTTTGAATCTAATTTTTGGATTTTTCATATCTATCACCCCTCAATCATATTTATGAAGTCATTTAGTGAAGACATAATACTTTCATCATCCGAAGTCAAATCCTTAAGCATCGCTAAAAACTCACCCTGAACTTCTGCTATTTGCTTATCAGTATCTTTCATATCATCAAGAAGAGCATTTAAATCAATTTCCTCTTCCTTTTCAAAATTATCAACATATCTTGGAATATTAAGATTGAAATCATTCTTCTCAATATCTTCAAAACTTGCCAGATACGATTCTTTATCTACAGTTTCTCTCTTGTTGTAAAGTTCAATTACAGAATCGATATTTTTATCTGTCATCGCATTCTGTTTCTTTCCCTTTTCATATTTCTGAGATGCATCTATAAACAATACATCCCTACCTTCCCTGTGTTTCTTCAACACAATAATACAAGTCGGTATTGAAGTATTATAGAATAAATTAGCAGGCAAACCGATAACTGCATAAATGTTACCGGAACGTAGTAATTTTTCTCTTATCTTGCCTTCTGCTGCCCCTCTAAACAAAACACCATGAGGCAATACAATCGCCATCGTACCATTGTTTTTCAGATGATATAATCCATGCAGTAAAAACGCATAATCTGCCTTTGACTTTGGTGCCAACACACCATAATCACTAAATCTTTCATCCTGTAAGAAGCCTGCTGCCGCACTCCACTTTGCAGAATATGGAGGATTCATAAGCACCATATTGAAATCTGTTTCTTCGCCCGTTGGCCAATCCCCATCAAGGGTATCGCCATTACGAAGTTTCTGATTCTCAGGCATAATTCCATGCAAAAACATATTCATTCTCGCAAGGTTGTATGTAGATGTCATCAACTCCTGACCATAGTATTTAATATATCCCGGCTCTTTAGCATATTTCTTTGCATTTAACAAAAGTGAACCGGAACCCATACAAGGGTCATATACAGACAGTCCTTTTTTATCTTCCTGACCTGTAATTGCTATTTTTGTCAAAATCTTTGATACTGCCTGTGGTGTATAGAACTCTCCAGCCTTCTTTCCTGTTTCCGATGCAAACTGTCCAATTAAATATTCATATGCATTACCTAATACATCTGAATCTGAATTTAACAAATCTGCCTTATCAATCTCTTTTATAAGATTTGAAATGGTATCACTCTGCTTTTGGTCTCCTGTGCCCAGACGGTTAGAATACAAATCAATATCAGTAAACAAATCCGCAAACAAAGGGTCACTCTGTTCAATATTGTTAAATGCCTTCTGCAAAGACTCTCTATTAAACGAATTATTTCTTGCCGCATCTGCAAAACAAGTATATGTAAGTTCCGGTTCAATTACATAATGAAACTCTGCCTTAATCTGTTCTTTTAATTCCTCTGCACTTTCATCCTCCAGTGCTTCGATATATGCTTCAAGAGCCACCTTCAATGATTCCGGTTTTTCGTCATAAATCAGATCATACACCTTAATTAAAAAGGAATCTGACAAGTATTTGTAGAAAACAATCCCCAACAAATAATCTTTATATTCATTTGCATCCATCTTGGAGCGTAATATATCTGCTCCACTCCATAGCACACTAATTAAATCTTTTGAATTTTCTAATTCCGCCATTCTCTTTTCCTCCTAAAGTTCATTAGATAATTTCTATGTGACATTATATCACAAAAATAAGTCCATTTTTTTACTCTCAGTCTCCTTTTCTCTTTTATTCAGCAATTACAACAAAAAACACGCCCGCATTTAGACGTGTTCCACAAATTGCATTCTTTACTTTCACAACCAATATCCGCACCCACCTGCCTTCGGACTCGGATATGCCTTCGCAAGCAACAAAGCGCAAAATTCAATACTCCTTCTTCACCTCATCCACGCCATACCTTTTGCAGAACGCATCCAAATCCTCCTTGCCTGCAATCAGCATGACTTCCTGAAATTTCCCGGTGCTTTTATCCTTAAATCCGGCCACCTGCTCCCCGGTACAGATACTGCATTTTATTACGGGAATCTGAGTTTCCTTATCAAAACTTACCGTCTCTTCCTTCTTTTTCCCAAATATCATAACCATATTTCCTTTTGCTTTTTCCAAATACTATATCTCTGCATCCGGCCTGCTTTTTCCCATTGCAAGTCCAATCTTCGCCCCTTCTCATTCAATAAAAAGCGATAATTACAATTGTCCGCAGGGGGTTTCATCTGCAGAAACTTTAGTTGCTCTTAGCATTGGGAAATATGCGTTTTTAGCCAAAATTCGTATGTCCGAGCAAAGCGAGTTTACGGATTTTGGCTAAAGTTCTTAGCAGATTTACAATGCGTAGTGCAACTTAGTTTCGAAGCCGAAAACCACGCGGACAATGTAAATAACGTTTTTTAATACCCCTTACCCAAACACTTCCTCCGCATACCGGATTGCCCCCATGGCATCCTTCGCGTACTTGTCTGCGCCGATCATGTCTGCATATTCCTGGGTCAGCACTGCGCCTCCTACCACGACTTTGCAGGGAAGACCTGCGGCGCGCAGCATCTTTATGGTTTCTTCCATGGCCGGTACTGTGGTGGTCATCAGGGCGCTGAGTCCTACTAACGGCACATTCTCTGCCTTTACGGTCTCCACAATGCGCTCCGGAGTTACGTCTTTTCCAAGGTCAATCACATCATAGCCGTAATTTTCCAACAGCACCTTCACGATGTTCTTTCCGATATCATGGATGTCGCCCTTTACCGTGGCAATCACAATCTTGCCCTTCTTTTCTCTATCATTTCCGCCGGAAGCCATCTTCTCCTTGATGACATCAAAGGCGCATCCTGCTGCCTCGGCGCTCATCAAAAGCTGGGGCAAAAATACGGTTTTGTTTTCAAATCCTTTTCCCACTTCGTCCAGTGCGGGAATCAGTTCGCCGTCAATTATTTCCATGGCCTCTTTGGTCTGGAGCGCCTCCTTGGTAAGCAAGCCCGCACGCTCCTTCAGCCCCTTCATAATCGCTTCTTTTAAGGGCGAATTCGCTCCGCCTGCTGCGCCGGATGCATTTTTGCCTGCACCGCCGTCTACATTTCCTGCCGCGCTACCGTCACCGGTCGCCGCACTGCTGCCTACACTACCGATTCCGCCGCTTCCCGGCGCCTTCTCCGTCATCTCCGGAAGGGCCGTCACGTAAGAGATGTATTCGCTGCAGTTTTCATCAATGGCCGACAGAGCAAGGAAGGTATGGTACGCCTTCATCATCTCCACCGAGCTTGGATTCATAATCGCTGCATTTAAGCCATTCTCCATCGCCAGGGCAAAGAAGGTGGCATTGACAAACTCACGCCTTGGCAGTCCGAAGGAAATATTGGACACCCCAAGGCTGCTCTTTCCCTGATAGCAGTCGCGAATGAGCCGAAGACTTTCTAACGTCACCTTGGCAGAATCCGCCTCTGCGCTGATACTCATTGCCAGAGGGTCGATAATGATGTCCTTTTTGGCCACGCCGTAAGTTTCCGCGGTTTTATATATCTTTTCTACAATCTCCATGCGCCCCTTTGCCGTCGCCGGGATTCCGTTTTCATCCAAAGTAAGGGCCACTACCAGGCCGCCGTATTTTTTCGCCAGCGGGAATACCGCCTCCATGATTTCCTTCTTGCCGTTGACAGAGTTAATCATGGCCTTTCCGTTGTATCTGCGGAGGGCTTTTTCCATTGCCTCAATGTTGGTGGTATCAATCTGTAAGGGCAGGTCTGTCACCGCCTGCAATTCCATAACCACCTCTTCCATCATGGCCACTTCATCGATTTCCGGCAGGCCCACATTTACGTCCAAAACGTCCGCCTTCTTCTCCTGCTGGGTGAGGCCTTCCTGCAAAATGTAATCCATATTGTGGTCCCGAAGCGCCTGCTTAAACTTGGATTTTCCCGTAGGATTAATGCGCTCGCCGATGAGTACCGGACGCTTTCCGAATTCCACCGCATGGGTATAGGAAGCAATCAGCGTATCTTCCTTGTAGGTTAAGGGCTTCGGAGCAAGTCCTTTCACCGCCTTTACCATCTCCCCGATGTGTTCCGGCGTGGTACCGCAGCATCCTCCCATAATCCTTGCACCCAGGGAGGCAATCTCCGTCATAGCCTCTTTGAAATCCGCCGGAGTAACGTCAAATACCGTCTTACCGTTTTCCGTACGGGGAATGCCCGCATTGGGATTGACAATCACCGGCACGGAAGCATAGCGGGTCAGCGTCTCTACGATTCCCATCATCTGCTTGGGTCCCAGACTGCAGTTTACGCCCAGGGCATCCACCCCAAGGCCTTCTGCCACTGCCACCACCGTCTTCGGGTCTGCCCCCGTAAGGAGCTTGCCGCTCTCATCGTAAGCCGTGGTCAGAAATACCGGCAAATCCGAATTTTCCTTCGCTGCCAGAATCGCTGCCTTCGCCTCGTATATATCATTCATGGTTTCAATCAAAATCAAATCCACGCCCTGCTCTGCGCCGATTTTTACGGTCTTTTTGAAGATTTCCACTGCCTCTTCAAAATCCAAATCCCCAAGGGGCTTTAACAGCTTCCCAAGAGGCCCCATATCCAGCGCCACAAAATGGTCCTCGCCAATATCGATTCCCTCTTTTTCTGCCGTCTCCCTGGCCATGGCAATGGCATCTCTTGCATTCTTCACCGCAAGGCGGATTACTTCTTCCAGGGAATCTTCCCCCGCGCCTTCCGGAAATTTCAAACAATTGGCGCCAAAGGTATTGGTCTTTAAAATATTGGCCCCCGCCATCAGATAATCGTAATGAAGCTTCGTAATGACTTCCGGACGTTTACGGTTCCAGGTTTCCGGGTATTCTCCCGCCTGAAGCCCCGCCGCCTGCAATATGGTTCCGCAGCCGCCGTCAAAAAACAAAAATTTCTCTTTTGCTACTTCTAAAATCCAATCCTTCATTCCCTTTTTCCTTCCGCAAATAAAATTATGGCGGGCACCCTTGTTATAATGCCTTGCGCCTTGCATTATACCACAGTGTCCGCCATATTTCCATCACATCATCATAAAACGACAATGCAGAATCTATCCTTAATCAAACAAGGAAATTTTGTGTTTTGCAGTTCTGTAAAACTTAAAAATCAATGTTCCGATCAAAGACACAATTACATATGCCGTGGATAAGAATCCCATAATACACTCAATGATTACTAAAATATCTAATGCTAAATCCATTTTTTTTTACCTGACCTTTCTTTTTTCAATCGATTTTTCCACTCAAAAAACACAGAACAAACGGGGTTTCCCGTTTCTTCTTTTTAAGCAATTTTTTTGCAAAATTCCACGCAAAACAAACCTATGAATTCATAGGTTGCTTCTTCTCATTTTGTGAAAGATCAGCTCTTTTTTCCGTCCATGTTGTGAATAAATTGAACAATCGCCGTATGTCCGTATACGGTACCTTCCGTCTCCGTGCATACAGCCTCCAAGACAGGTTCCGGAAATTCCGGCATAGAATTCTCTGTCAGATTTGCTGTTTGATTCCAGGAAAATCTCCGGGTGGTATTTTTCCTGAGAAAATTGATATGTTCCGCCTGCTGCCTTCCCTCCAGACGAACCGGTGCGCAGACTTCCCTTCCTCCGTAAGAAGCCGTTTCCAACCGGCACTCATCCCGGTATCCGTCGGCCGCTTCCGTTATCAGAGCACCAAAAGAAGACTCTGCTTTTGTAAATGAAAAGCAAACTTCAAAAAGCAATATGAGAATGGTAAGAAAACGGCAAACACCTTTCCTGCCGTAGGTTTCTTCCCTCATCACATTCTCCTTCCGATTACTCTATTCTGAGTACTCTATTTCGATTACTCTATTCCGATGACCGCGGTAACGGATTTTTCCGGAAGCATTAAAAGGCTTTCCGTCAAACTGATTCCTATGTATCGATAGGGCTCCAACACCTGGAAAATTCCCTTTTGATTTTCCAAACCATAGTCCCCGTACCCGGGACTATACCTGGGACGCAGTTTTCTGCCTTCCGCTTTGGCCTCCGCTTCCAGATACCCATTCAAACGGTCACACACATTCTCTACCGCAGTCGCTCCGATGGCCTGCAGTATCGCCGCCCCGGCCAAATCCGTAATGCTCCTGCGTTTTATCAGACGGTCAAATTCCGTTCCGATGGTCGCCGCAAACAAATAGATTTCCTTGCAGCCTTCAAGATTTTTTGATAAATCCCCGCTCCTGACTTCGCCGTAAGGGAACAGCAGTGCATCGCCTTTTCGCTCTATGGCAAATCTGCCGTAGCAGGCAACCGGACGGATGACCTCCAAAACCTCCGGCTCACAGGCCGCAACCATGGCTTCTGCTTCGAAGCCCCGGGATTCTCCGGCCGCTTCGCCATCCCCGGTGTTGTTTCCAAAATAGCCGAGGTAACGCAGGCTTTCTCTTCTGTTAAGGATAATCTCCTTCGCGTCCACTGCGAATTTCTTAATGGGATACTCCATGATTTCCTGATACCTTTCTTACTCTGCTTTGTTGCAGGAGGGTACAATCGCCGACAAATTATCCTGAATCTTCGCTGCCGTTTCCGGCTTATTCATGGTGTAGATATGGATTCCGTTAATGCCGTTGGCCAGCAAATCAATAATCTGGTCGGTGGCATACGCAATTCCGGCCTGCCGCATCGCTGCCGGATTATCGGAAAACTTATCCAACAAAGAGACAAATCGTCTGGGAATAAACGCCTGAGACAATTTCAAAATCCGTTCCATCTGCTTTGCATTGGTAACAGGCATAATGCCGGCAACAATCGGCACCATAATTCCCGCTTCCCTGATTCGGTACAAATAATTGTAAAAAATATTATTATCAAAAAACATCTGGGTGGTCAGAAATTCACATCCCGCATCCACCTTCTTTTTGAGATTTTCAATATCTTCTTTCATGTTGGCAGCTTCCGGATGTTTTTCCGGATAGCATGCACCGCCGATACAAAAATCACCGTGGGATTTAATCACCGGCACCAATTCACTGGCATGCTTATACACCCAGTCCGAAGTATCTTCCACGCCCTGGGGTAAATCTCCCCGCAGTGCCAGGATATTTTCAATCCCTTCCCTCTTCATGGTTTCCAGCTGGGCATCCAGACTTTCTTTCGTTGCATTGACGCAGGTTAAATGCGCCAGTGCAGGTACCCCGTAGTTCTTTTTCACATTGGAGGCAATCTCTGTCGTAAATTTACTGGTGCTTCCGCCGGCACCGTAAGTTACACTCATAAAATCCGGTTTCAATGCCGCGATGGCATTGGTGGCCTTTTCTACATTTTCAAATCCGTCGCTGCTTTTGGGCGGAAACACCTCGAAAGACAGTGTCGGGTTCCCCTGATTTAATATTTCGGAAATTTTCATTGTTTTCCCCTTTCTTACTTTGCATATATCCTTTTTTAATATCCTTTTGTAACTCTCTTCACGCAGTCACCGCTACGCAAGTCCTCTAAGACTCTGATAAAAATCCCATATACGCTGCAAATGCAGAAGGAATCGGATAGGCATCCTTTGTCTGCCAAGGCTCTACCAGACACCAGTCACGCTCCCTGGCCGCAATGGTTTCTTCTTCCTTCCATTCGTCTACGCGGACGGTATACGCCTTCATATGCCATTCCTTATGGCTGAAAATGTGTTTTGACGGTTCCAGTTTTTTAATCTGTACGGAAGAAAAACCTAAATTCTCTAAATAATATAACACATTTTTGGAATTTTGGAAGCCTTCCATCATGGGGAACTCGTACATTCCTGCCAAAAGTCCGCTGTTTTTGCGCTTGTGCAGCAAAATTTTGTTTCCGAGACGCACCACCAGTACCGTCTTTTTTTCAATCGTACGCTCTTTTTTACTCTTTTTCACGGGCAATTCGCCGGTTTTATTTAAGCACCTTGCCTCGCAGATCCCCTCCAACGGACAAGCTTCGCACCTTGGTGCTCCGTTTGGCAGACACACCATCGCTCCAAGGTCCATCAGCGCCTGATTAAAGTCTCCCGGTCTGTCGGCGGGAATCACTTCTTCCAGATTCTCCTTAACGGACTTTTTGAAGCCTTCCAGGGAAATATCCGTATCATCTCCCGTAAGCCTTGCCACAATCCTTAGAACGTTTCCGTCCACTGCCGCCACCGGACGACCAAAGGCAATGGATGCAATTGCTCCTGCCGTATATACGCCGATTCCCGGCAACGCAAGGAGTTCTTCGTAGGTCGAAGGAAGCGCTCCGCCGTGTTCCTCTATGGTCATGGCTGCCGCCTTTTGCAGATTTCTGGCCCGGTTGTAATAGCCCAGTCCTTCCCACATTTTCAAAAGCCGCTCTTCCTCTGCTCCGGCCAAATCCTGCACTGTGGGAAACTCCTTCATAAACCTGGCATAGTATTCTTTTACTGCCTCTACCCTGGTCTGCTGCAACATAATCTCGGATATCCACACATGATAAGGAGACGGCTCCTCCCTCCAGGGAAGAAACCGCCTGTTTTCACAATACCAAGCCAATAAAGGATTCACTATTTTTTCGTAACATTCCTTTTTGTTTTCGTTCATACTGCCGCTTTTATCCTGCTGCTTTCATTCTGCCGCTTTTATCCCGCTGCTTTTTTTCTCCGCTCCGGCTTCTCCAAACTGCTGGGCACTCTGGCCGAAGGCACTACCTCGCTGGCCGGATTGGTATGCACCGCCTGATCGTCAAAGAAAATCTGTGCGCCAAACGCTTCCAGCACTTCCTTTTTGGAAATCCCTCCCAGAAAAAACGCCTCATCGATACGTACCTTCCATGCCCGCAGCGTGCGGATAACCCGCTCGTGGGCAGGGGCGCTTCGGGACGTCACAAGGGCCGTCCGTATCGGAGTATTCTCCGGCGGGAATTCCCTCTGCAAATCGGATATGGTCTTTAATAGTTTGGCAAAGGGGCCGGCTTTCAACGGATTGCCGGCATTATTTCTTTCATTTTCTTCAAAGGCTTCCAAACCGTCTTTCTGATAAATCTTCTCAGATTCATCGGTAAAAAGAACCGCGTCCCCGTCAAAGGCAATGCGGATTTGCCCTTTCCGGTTCTCCGGGTCATAGGTATGTATTCCGTCACTGCAGATAATTCCGGCTGCAACGCCGCTCTCTAATGCGCCCACCACGTCATCCTCATAAGCCGACAAAAACAAATCCGTCTTAAACGCATTGAGATACGGTGCTAACGACCCGCCGCTGGCAAGGGCCGCCCGGGTAATATCCAGGCCGTAATGCTCGATGGATTTAAACACCCGAAGGGAAGTATCTGCGCTGTTTCTGGACATAATAATGACTTCCACGCGCCCCTCCTGATTGGGCAATTTATTGATTGCCAAAAGAGATTTAATCAGGCAAAATCCGGGACCGGGCTTTAACACTTCATTTTCATGCTCCACCTGGTATTTGCAGTAGGCATCCACGCCTTCCTTTTCAAAGATTTCATTTTCGTAGGACAAATCAAACAACGCTCTGGAAGAAACGCCGATGACCAAACGGTTTTCCAAATTGTAACTCATAAGAAACTCCTTTCCGGGCAACGCCCGCAAGGATTCTTACAAGCGCTGTTTTTCGTATTTTTGTCTTGTTAAAAGATTCGTTTTCACCAAACGGTAACGTTCCTCCACGGTACCGTCCTGGGGCTCCATCCCCAGTGAAAGTTCGATGGGCGTTAAGATTTCCGGAGTCAGTTCTCCCTTAACCTCCCTAAGTACATCCAATTTCTGCTCATAGTTTTCCGCATCCAAAAACATCATCAGCGCCGGATTGACCTCGGTCTTTTGTGCTACGCAAGAAGAAGCCGACGCATCGCTTCTGTTTTCTGATTTTTTTTCTTCTGCGTATCTTCCTGCCGGCTCTGCATTTGCAGGTTGCACCGCGCAAAAACCTTCCCCTGTATTTTCCGTAACGGGTGCAAAACGCATCTCCTGGGGATACTCATTTGCAGAATACTTGCTGCGGTCTACGGGGCCCATAAACATCTTTAAATCCCGCGCATAAATGGTAAAGGGATGGTAGAGAGCCTGATATACCACGATATCGTGCCCGTCTTCACTATCCTTTGCAACCGCAATAATCTGGTATAAATTACCCTTAAAATGTCTGTAAATTTCGTATGGTTTCGGAGTATTTCCCATGTCTGTCCATCCTTTCACATAGTCTTTTTTCATTATACTCCAAAGCCGTTTTTTTATCTACGAAAAGGTTATGGTAAAATTTCATAAATCACGTCGCAGTTTTTGTCTGCAAAGGAAAGCATGGAAATATCTTCCAAAAAACACTGTTTTTCCGCATCATCCATAGTATCAAACCGGTCATGATGGATATACACGTGGTAAGTCCGGATGCCGCTTGCCGAAATAACGCTGCTCAGGGTTACGCCGCTTTCAAAAAACCCGTCTTTCTCCAGTTCTTCCCGAAGCACACTCATAAACCGCTCTTCCAATTCCCGGTAATAGGACGACATATCTTCGCTTGTCTCTTCCTGTCCACGGACCGTAGTGCAGATGCTAAGGAAAAACAACACGGCAAACAATGTAATCGTTAACACAAACAAAACATTTTTAACATCAAATTTATTTTTTTCTCTCATGGATGCCACCAGCCTTTCTCTTGTTCTGATACCATCCTACACCTGCATCGGTACGATAAACGGGACTAAATCTTACTTTTTCACAACTTTTTCTAAACTATACTTGCAAGACTTTTTTACACAAATACTAAAATGAAATGCAAACAAAAAAGGACGGTTTTCCCGTCCTTTCCATAACTGTCACCCTTATTATCTGCTGAATTTCACAATCAGAAGTTCCACGCAAAGCATATCCTGCATCCGGCCCGTTTTTATCGCCTCATCTGCATTTACGCATTCCTCAAAGACTTCCCGTAGCGTAGCGTATTTAAATCCTGCCGCCTGCTGGATGTATTTCTCCGCCACAAAGGGCTGGAGCTTTAGTTTCTTGGCAATTCCGTTTTTGTCGTAACCTTTATTTCGCAGTTCCTTGGTCTGCATCAGAAGGTTAAACTGCCGTGTAATCAGGGTCAGAATACCCATCGGGGACTCCCGCAGCATCAGCAAATCATAGTACAACTGCAATGCCCGCTGTTGCTTCTTCATTGCTATGGCGGAAATCATATCAAAAATATGATTTTGCACTCTGGTCGTAACAATATCCTCCACATCCTGCTGTTCCACCATTGTCCGCTCCCCCAGGTAGCATACCAGTTTCTCGATTTCCGTCCGGATATTATTCATGTCCGTACCGGTTCTTTGTAAAAAAAACTGAAGCGTAGGCGAGGTAATCTGCTTTCCCTCTTTCTGCAAAAGTCCGGTAATCCATTTGCGCAGCACCGCCTCGTCCTGCTCCACGAATTCCACGGCATTGCCCAGATCCTTTACGGTTTTAAACATCCTGCCACGCTTATCTACCTTGGATTCCACGAAGATAAATCTTGTGGTCTCTGCCGGATGCTTAAGGTATTCACACATTTCATCCGTCGCTTTTTCAAACCATCCAGAATCCACAATCAGCACCGTCCGGTAATCGGCAAAAAACGGCATGGTTTCCGCCACTTCAATTACTTCCCGGATTTCAATGTCTTTCCCTTCAAATTTGGAAAAATTCATGGAATCTCCGGTGGCATCCATGGCCTTAAGCAAATTATCCCGGTACTGGTGTTTCAGATACACCTCGTCCCCGTACAAAAGATAGGCCTTTTTCAGTTTTCCTTCCCGAATATCATTTAATATAGTCTTCATAGATTCCGATATGTCCTTCTCTTCCGGCCGCTTCTACTTCCGGTACCACTTTTTCAACACTTCTTCGGCTTTTTTCAAATGAATATTAAATCCGTTATCTTCTGCCGCCGTAGCCTTATCATCGTAAATAAACGTGCTCCAATCCCACCAAAATGCACCGCCAAACCACGGTTCATCGAAGAATGTTGCCAAACAGGACTCGTAAAACGCAGCCTGCTCCTCCTCGTCATGGGGCAAATCCTTATGGGAAAAGTCCCAGGGCATGGTTGCGCATCCATGGGCACTGCGGCATCCGATTTCGATAAACACGATTTTTTTCTTCCATTTGTCATACACAACCTTCATTTCGTCGCGTATCTTTTCCCAGCGTTCCTTCATCATTTCCGCCGTCGCGCCGCCTTCATCCGCCACCGGGAAATATGCGCTTGTTCCCACATAGTCCACCGCATCAAACCATTTTACATCATCCTCATGGCCGTGATTGGTATTGTAAATGAGCTTGCCGGAATAAATCCCGCGAATCTTTTCGATCAACTTTCTCCAATGCGCTTCCTTTCGCTCCGTGCCGCACATTTCACATCCGATGCAAAGCATTTCGCAACCGGTTTCTTCCGCCAGTTCCGCATAATAGCACAGATAATCTTCATATGCTTTGAACCACTTGTCCCAGTAAATATCTTTTCCGTTAAAGTCCGAATCCGCAAAGTTAATATAGGCACGCCAAACTCCGTCTTTGCAATTTACCATAGGCTTTAAGCACACCTTCACATTATGATCATGGGCGTTCTTTACCACCGCCATGATATCCCGGTCGGTATTGCTTTTCCCGAAATCAAAATCGATTTCCGTGCTGTGAGCTGTCTTCTGGTTGCATACGGTAGCCAGACAAATCCAGTTTACCCCCGTCTGAAAAAGTAATTCTTGGGATTTTATTCCTTCTTCCGAGCGGTAATCTCCCCGCATTCCGTCATAACCATAGGTAAAACCCTTCATCTCCATAATCGTCCTATCTCCTTGCTTTACATCTTGTTCTATATAATAGCCGCATCTGGCCTCATTTACCTTGCTTTACATTTTCCGCATCCGGCCTCACTTACCTTGCTTTACATTTTCCGCATCCGTTTTAACATACTATGCCCCGGATGCTCCGTCAAGCCATAATCTCCTTAACCAAGCGGAATTCCCAGCATAAGAAACAAATGCCGGAATCCGTCCCGAAAACTTCTGACGTGGGCTCTTCGTCCCCGCCGGTCCTTATACAGTTTCACGGGAACCTGCACAATCGTTTGCCCTGCAATTGCAGCGCGTCCAATCATTTCCGTTGCAAACTCCATCCCGCTGCACCTACAACCCAGTTTCAAAAAACTCGTCCGATTTACCGCCCGCATGCCGCAATGAAAATCCTTAACACCCGTCCGATAACGGAATCTTCCCACCACCGACAAAAAAGGAACGCCGAAAAATCGGTGTAGCGGCGGCATAGCTCCTTTTTCCATCGGCAAAGCAAAACGATTTCCCACGACCAAGTCCGCACCGCCCCGCAGCGCCTCCACCAACGGACCTGCCTCCGCAAAATGATAACTCATATCGCCGTCCGCCATAAGAACATACCTCCCGGCCGCTTCCCGAATTCCGTAGCGAAGGATATTTCCGTAGCCCTTTTTCCTGCAGGTAATCACTCTAGCACCGGCACCTTTCGCAAGCAATACCGTTTTATCGAGGCTTCCGTTATCCGCCACCAACACTTCTCCTTCAATTCCGTGGGAATGCAAAAAAGTTGTTGCCTGCCGGACGCAGCCAACAACCGTATTTTCTTCATTCAAACACGGAATCAGTATGGTCAGTTCAATCATAAAAAGCTTCCTTCTCTTCTGTGTTTTTAGTATAACTTCTCCCTTTTATTTTGACAAGAAAATCCGAAAACTTCTCTTCTCTTTTTTGTTTTTTGTTATTATAATTATTAAAGGTATTACTTTAGGTTCTATTACTTTAGGTTGTATTACTTTTGGTGGTATCGGTTTTGACGGTATCGCTTTTGACGGTATCGGTTTTGAAGGTATCGCTTGAGGTTTACATAATATTTCATCGTTATCAGAAGGAGGATTTTCCTATGCCCAATCCCTATTTACCTACCCATGAATATATTCCTGACGGGGAACCCAGAGTTTTCGGCGACCGGGTTTATATCTACGGCTCCCACGACATTGCAGGCTCCGACAAATTTTGCGACTATGTCTTAAAATGCTGGAGCGCACCGGTTTCCAATCCCGGCAACTGGGTCTGCCACGGCGACGTTTTTCGTGTCAAGGCCACCCGTGATTGGCCCTCCGATACGGATTACACCGGTGACGGCACCGAGCTTTACGCTCCGGATGTGGTGGAAAAAGACGGCAAATATTATTTGTACGCTTATATTGTGAACGCCAAAGGCTGCGTGGCTGTCAGCGACCGGCCGGAAGGCCCTTTTCGTTTCCTATCCACTTATCAGAGCACCATTTCCGATGAAATCACCGTAAACGGCTGGTTTATAGACCCCGGTGTTTTTGTGGATGATGACGGCCGAACCTTTATTTACTGCGGCTACGAGCGCTCCTTCATGGCGGAACTTAACAGTGAAAATATGTATGAAGTCTTAGACGGCACCTGCAAGGAACACATTATCCCTTGCGAAACCACCGCAGAAGGCGGTTTCACTGACCCGGACTCCCGCTTTTACGAAGCCTGCTCTGTGCGAAAAGTAAACGGCCTCTACTACATGATTTATTCTCCCAAACGGGGAAGCCGACTGGCCTATGCCACTTCCGATAGTCCCACCGGGCCTTTTACTTACCGGGGGTACATCATAGATAACGGCGTCGATTATCCTGCCGGAAACAATCACGGTTCCATTGCCTGCATTAACGGCCAGTGGTACGTTTTCTACCACCGCATGACCAATGGCACCATCATGTCCCGCCGGGGATGCGTAGAACGGATTGAAATTCTTCCGGACGGCACCATTCCCACCGTGGAGATGACCTCGTTAGGCTTCGATGAATCGTTAAATCCGTACCACATTACGCCGGCAGACCTTGCCTGTGTATTAAAGGGCAGTGCCATGATTACGGAGCGCAATCCCTTTGAGCGTATAATTACCAACATTACGGAAGGCACCGTCATCGGATACAAGTATTTCGATTTCGGAGAAGACTTTGGCAGCAAAACCATGGAATTTGCCATGACCGTCACCGGCATGGGTTGCAACGCCCACCTGCATATTTACATTGATTCCGAAGACGGCGAAGAAATCGGTGTCTGCGACATCGGCACCGACAGCGGCATCCTATCCTGCGTCACTAAATGTGTTACCGGCAAACATGCCCTCTTCTTCAAAGTCACTACGGATTATTCCGGCTGGACCGGCGAATATTTTAAGAACCGGCCGCTGTTTGAACTCAAGTCTTTTGTGTTCCTGAAATAAAATATCAAAAACCATTCCCTGCTTCGCTTGGTTTCCTCGTGGGGCGGGGTTTTTTGATAGTCCCGGTACGGAGTGCCGGGTGGCGGATTGCTGATTTGCGGGTGCCGGATTGCTGATTGCGGATTATCGAGTACCGGGGACTTCTTTTCGGGTGCCAAATGCCTATTTCCGAGTGCCGGACAGCACTTTCAGAGATTTTTTATTTGCAAGAAGTGCATTCTCCTTCATTTTTTTATTTTCAGAAAAACAATTTCTTCAATATTGCATCCAATGCCCGGGCATTTAACGGATTTTGGGCCGTTTCAAATGTTGCAAACAAATTTATCCCAAGAAAAATACCGTTTTTCTCATACGAACTTAGCTTCATCATCACGTTCTCCACATAGTCTGCATCATCCATCATCCCAAAATGCTCCCAGTACAATTCTTTTCGCTCCTCCACTTTGAGTATCGTAAAATCCGGATGTACAACCAACCGCTCTGTCAAACGAAGCGGACATTCATATCGGTACGGGATACCCATCAAAAACAGTTTGTCTGCAATTATTTTCTCTGACTTGGACCGTACCCGCTCTCCCTTCTCGGTATAAATTTCCGGTGCATTTTCATCAAACATCTTTCCGCAATAATGATGCTGCTCCCATTCTTCTACGTATTTCTCATCGGAGACAATGACATCCTGCAACAGTTCACGCCGATACGGATGCAATTTCTCATATAATTTTTCAATTCCGGTTTCTTCGTATCCCTTCAAAAAGCGCTCCATTACTTTTTTTCTTTTCAATGCATTTTTTAGCAAGACTTCATCATATTCCTTCTGCGCAAGTCTCCTCACCAAATCATTCTCTTTTTTTCTTATGTACTGTCCGTTTTTGCATTTTGATTTCTCACCTTTAATGTCAGCTCCTTTCGGGGCAATTTTTTGAATATTAGTTTCTTTGTCGTTGGTTTTTCTGAGGGTTATTTCTTGGTGGTTGGTTCCTTTGAAATTAGTTCCTTTGAAATTGGTTCCTTTGAGATTGGTTCCTTTGAGGGATGCAGATGGTGCTTGTCCCATTTCATCTTGCTCGTATGAAAAGAATTCCTTTGCATCAGATTCCTTCTGACAGTCTTTTAAGTAACACTGCACCCCGTATGGCTTGGTGGATAAGCGCATTTTTCCTGAAGGAGCACCTTCCAACCGCTGATTTGCTGCGGTAATTATTTGATCCAATTTTTCCATTTCATCTCGTAATAAATGTTCTATATTTTTCATTTTTTTACCTTCTTTCTTGATTTATTTTTAATTATTTTCTATTCCACCGCCTATTTTCCATTTTTCCTTCCCGGGCGGTGCAATTCACACCACACCCACCGCTTATTTTCCATTTTTCCTTCCCGGGCGGTGCAATCCACACCACACCCACCGCCTGGTTTTCTTTTTTTCTTTCCAGGCGGTGCAATCCACACCACACCCACCGCCTATTTTCCATTTTTTCTTTCCGGGCGGTGCAATCCGCACCACACCCACCGCCTGGTTTTCATTTTTTTCTTCCCGGGCGGTGCAATCCGCATCACACCCACCGCCTGGTTTTCTTTTTTCCTTCCCAGGCGGTGCAATCCACACCACACCCACCGCCTGGTTTTCTTTTTTTCTTCCCGGGCGGTGCAATCCACACCACACCCACCGCCTATTTTCCATTTTTCCTTCCCGGGCGGTGCAATCCGCACCACACCCACCGCCTGGTTTTCTTTTTTTCTTCCCGGGCGGTGCAATCCACACCACACCCACCGCCTATTTTCCATTTTTCCTTTCCGGGCGGTGCGACCCCCACTCCTTCCACCACCTGGTTTCCATTTTTCCTTCCCAGGCGGTGCAATCCACACCACACCCACCGCCTGGTTTTCTTTTTTTCTTTCTAGGCGGTACAACCTCCTACTTCACCACCGCCTGGTTTTCTTTTTTTCTTCCCGGGCGGTGCAATCCACACCACACCCACCGCCTATTTTCCATTTTTCCTTTCCGGGCGGTGCAATCCACACCACACCCACCGCTTATTTTCCATTTTTCCTTCCCGGGCGGTGCAATCCACACCACTCCCACCGCCTGGTTTCCATTTTTCCTTTTTAGGCGGTGCAATCCACACCACACCCACCGCTTATTTTCCATTTTTCCTTTTCAGGCGGTGCAATCCACACCACACCCACCGCCTAGTTTTCATTTTTCCTTCCCAGGCGGTGCAATCCGCACCCCTACTCCCTCACTCTGCCCCCAAAAAACATTCCAAATCACTCTAATGATTCCAAATATCCGTAAACAGTCATTTCTCTCCCCTCCCTTCTCACTTCAACCACAATTGCTCCATACTCCGGTGTAGTCAAAATCGTGCTTCCCGCTGCATGCAATCGTTGCAGAGTTTCGTCATGCGGATGCCCGTAACTGTTACCCGCGCCGCACGAAACAACTGCAAGCATAGGCGAAATTTCCTGCAAAAATGATTCTGTGGAAGAAAAGCGTGAACCATGATGCGCCACCTTCAATATTTCCCACGTACCATCCGATACCATACCACCGCCATCCATGACCCCAAATGCCATACCATCGCCGCCCATGACCTCCGATACCATACCACCGCCATCCATGACCTCCGATACCATACCACCGCCATCCATGACCTCCGATGCCAAACTTCCCCTTCTCAAAATTTCACCTTCTCCTTCCGCCGTAACATCACCGGTAAACAATACATCGAACGCGCCATAATGCAGTGATAGCACAAGCGAATACGCATTTTTATCTTCTGCACTGTTCCCTGTTTCAGGATGATGACAATACAAATATATTTCATCCAAATACAGCGCCTCTCCGGACGAAAGGTATACAACCTCTGTTCCGTTTGCCTCTGCCAGTCGGATCAAATCCGCCGCATCTTCGCGTATGGATGCAGCATCCGGCAATACCAGGCAACCTACCGAAATTCCTTTTCCCGGTACTTCGGCGACGGCTGGTTCCCACATCTGCAAAAGCCCGCTGCAATGGTCCGCATCCGGGTGGGTCACGAACCAATAATCCACCCGGGAAATTCCCCGGGACTTCAAAAACGGTTCTAACTGATATTCCCACAGCAGGTCTTTATCCGAGCTTCCGCCGTCAATCATGCAAACATAACCCTCCGCTGTTTCGATGCAAATACCATCCCCCTGACCTACGTCCAAAAAAGTCATCGTGAGCGGCGCCGGAGCCTTAATTCCCAATATACAGATGGCACAGAGCAGAATTACCCATTTACTCCAATAGGAATGTTTTATTTTTTTCTCATAAATAATCCATGCGGTAAGCAGATAAAATCCTGCAATTGCCATCGGTGCCGGTTTCCCCCAAGCGCCGTTTTGGAAAGGAAGAAGCAAGGAACTGCGGCAAAGGATTTCGTAAAACCACAAAATCCCACTGCAAATTCCGGCAATCCATTGTCCTGCAGGCAACCAGATGCACCCGAGCAAAAGCGCCACAAGCGCAGCAATAAACAAAAATGTCATCAGCGGAACTACAAACAAATTCAGCAAAAAACCATACAAAGGCAACTCATAAAAAAACAACAAAACAATAGGCATGGTGAAAATACTGACCGCAAATGTCGTAATCAAACTCTTTAGTCCCGCCAGCACCCGCATTCTTGTTTTCTTTGACAAGCCCGCCAACCGGTTTAGTTTCTGCTCCAAACCTTCCGTCAGTGCAGGGGCAAAAACCGATATTCCGACAACCGCCATAAAAGAAAGCCAAAAGGCGGAAGAACGTAAATGGTACGGATTCCAAAGCGAAATTGCCACTGCTGCCACAGACATAGCCGTCAACAAATCATAGGTTCTTCTGAAGTACTTCGCGCAAAGAAAAAAGCCGAACATGGTAACTGCTCGGACCGTGGAAACACTGACCCCTGTCATTTGGGCATAGCACACCAACAATCCCAGCGGAATAAAACTGCACGCCCACACCGGCATAGCCAGTCTTTGCAACAATTTGTAAAGTCCCACACCCAAAATCGATACATGAAGCCCGCTGATGGCAAGGACATGGGCAATTCCCGCCACCTGGTACAACTCCTTTATCTCTGCATCCATTCCTTTTTTATCCCCCAAAAGCATGGCGCTCAGAACAGAAGATGCCTCTCCAAACACCGCATCCGCCTGCTTCTCCAGATACTTTCGAAGTCGGTACAAGCCTTCTTTCCAAGGACTTCCTTCCGAAAGCAACGCGTCCGTTTTTCCCCCTACCACACGAAAATGATACCCGGAAATTTGATAATATTCTTTCATATCAAATTCTCCCGGGTTGGTAGCCATAGAAAACTCCTGTACTGTCCCTGAAATTTGCACATAAGAACCAAGCGCCGGCAAATCGCCCCCGCTTTCTTCGTTGCTCTCCATGTAGCAAATCACACCCATATTTTCAATTTGTAAATGTTGGAAATCTCCGTCACAGAACGTGACATCCGTCAGATAGAGCACCTGACCTTTTTCCGATTCTTCCTTTTGTGTAACACTTCCCTGCAGCACCGTCTCCTCGCCTGCCCATCCCCCCAGGGAAAAGGCAGGTGGCGGAACGCATAATACAATTACAAACATCACTGCCGCAAAGAAGAGACAATACGTACACAAAGGACGCCGCATAGGCATCATCTCTTTTCTTTTATTCTTTAGTAACCGGCTTGGATTACCATATCCAGATTTCTTTCATACATAACATCCAAAGGAAGCAACTCGCGATAAACCAGTGCATCTTCGCCGTTTACGGAAATCTGAACCTTATTTACGTTGCTTAACTCTGCCATGGTATTGACGATGGAATAAATCGTCACGTCTGCCGTTACATTGTAGGGCTGCGTCAAAAATTCACCCGACAGGTTAATGTAGCATACCCCGTCGGTCACCACAACAGACAATACTTTTGTCGCCGGGTTAATCGTCGGATATAATTCCGCATCCTCCGGTCCTGCAATCAGATTTTCCAGAACCAGTTTTTCCATGGAAATATTACTGTTATACACCACTTCTCTTGAAGATTCATACAAATCCGTCCCTTCTGCATTGGCAAAATACAAACGGATTACCGCGGTTTCATACGCATTGATTTCGCTTCCTTCATTGTCAATAAAGGTTTCCGCCGTCATGACGCCGATGGGATTCCCCACATTGTCCGTCAGCGGCTCTCCCCGAATCAGCATATTTACGCAGTCCACTCCTTCCACCTGGGACAGGGTGCGTACCAGGGCTGCCCGGACTAAAATTTCATCCGTAGGGGAAAGTTCCCGGTATTTCTCATCTACATTCAAAACCAACTGGGTGCCTTCCACATAGCATTCCAAAACGGAAAATCCCATGCCAAGCGGAGCTCGCAGTTCAATATTATCCGTCATTTCCGAAAGCACGCCCAAAAGTTCCAGTAAAACATCATCCTGAGTTTCCGCTTGCACTTCGTAGGGAACTGACGTAATAGTCGTAGCCTCTTTGTTCAGATAATACACATTAACCGTATTGCTGCTTAGAGACGCTTCTGTATCCTCCGACCTACAGCCGGTCATAAGCAGTCCCAGCAAAAGGAAAAATAACGGTATCCATACTTTTTTCATCACACCCTATTCCTCCTTTCAGACAATATAACTCAACGGGATGCGTACGGTAAAAGTCGTACCCTCTCCCAAGGTACTGTCCACATTTATTGAACCACGGTGCAAAAAGATTGTTTTTCTGGTAATTGCCAGCCCCAGTCCGGTGCCGCCGATTTCCTTGGAATGGGACTTATCAACGCGATAAAATCGTTCGTAAATATGCTCCAAATCCTCCTGGGGAATACCGATACCGGAATCCGTAATGGTAACATGCATATTCTGATGATCCGCATCCAGCACAACCTTCACCCACCCCGGATGTTTGTTGTACTTAATACCATTTTCAATCAGATTCGACAGCGCCAGCGTCAACTTTACTTCATCAATTTCCGCCATCACCGAACGATGGCTTTCGAAAATTAAATCTACTTCATTTTTTCGGGCAATGGGGCCGAGACGCTTAATAATCAGCTCCATCATTGCGTTAATGTCACAGGCTTCAATATTGAGTCCCGTAGCACCTTTTTCCATTTTCACAAGGGCCAAAAGGTCCGTAATAATCTTGTTTTCCCGGTCTATTTCTGCCGCAATATCCTGCATAAATTCTTTGTACAATTCCGCCGGAACTTCTTCCTGCATATTCAGGGAATCTGCAAGCACCTTCATGGATGCCAGCGGCGTTTTCAACTCATGAGAGACATTACTTACAAATTCCTGACGGGAATCGTCCAGCGCCTTAAGGCGGGCCCTGAGCTTATTAAATGCATCCGCAATTTCTTCCGTCTCAATATAACTGGAAACTACCATGTTTTCATCTTCAAACGTCGCCACTCGATTGATTTCCTGGGTTACCCGGTCAAAAGGTCTTACAATCACCGCCGAAATTGCCAGGGCCGCACCTAAAATGATAATCATGGTTACAATCTCGAGAATCCATGCCTGCCGGTTCATCAGTGCAACATTGGCATCAATGGCGGTCGTTGCCGCACTGGTCAACAATACCCCAAGAATGCGGACCTCCCCCGTCTGGGCATCCGTTTGGGATATCGGTACCGCCACCTCGATATAACGGTTAATCTCATCGTAATTGGAAATCGTCGCTCCCTTGAAACACTCGATGACTTCCCGGGCAATCATAATTTTCCCTACGCTAATATCGTATGAATCCTTAATTATTCGGAAATTGCTGTCGATAACCAACACGCGACCACCATACAACGTTGCCAACTGGGACAACTCGGCATTAATAATTTCCGAGGAATTATCCTGCAAGTAATTATAAGTGATCAAATGATTCGCCAAAATCTTCATCTGATTGGTAATTTCTGCCGTCCTGGCACTGATTTCGCGTTCCTCGTAATTGCGCAAAACCCCGTAACGCATCGTTATACCGGCAAAAAGGCCCACCGCAATAATGATAAGAAATATCCGAAGTCTGAAACTTCGGATAAATTCAAATTTCTTTAAAAATTTTTCTTTTTTTTCCAACTCTGCCATTCCTCATTTCCGCTGCCTGTCTTAAGACAGCAGTTTGCATCGTTCCTATCTCTTGTAAAAGTATCCAACGCCCCATTTGGTCTGTACATAATGCGGGTCGCTGGGATTCTCTTCAATCTTTTCCCGAAGACGACGGATATGTACATCCACGGTACGAACATCCCCCGGATAATCCTCTCCCCATACCAGTTTCAAAAGATTTTCTCTGGAATAAACTTTTCCGGGATTAAGCACAAGCAGTTCCAATACGTCAAATTCTTTGGCAGTGAGATTCACTTCTTTTTCACGGATGTAAAGGCGTCTGTTTTCACTGTCAAATTTCAACTCTCCGTTCTGAATTATGCCGGACGTTGCCGCTCTTTTCTGCGCGGCACCTTCATAACGACGGATAATACCTTTGATTCTCGCCTTCACTTCCAAAATGTTAAAAGGTTTGGTAATGTAATCGTCCGCACCATTCTCCAAGCCCATAATCTTATCCATATCGTCGCACTTAGCCGTAAGCATGACAATGGGGACATCGGAAAATTCCCTTACCTGTTGGCAAACTTCGGTACCGGACAGTTTCGGAAGCATCAAATCCAGCAAAATCAAAGAATACTCGTTGGCACGGATTTTCTCCATCGCTTCTTCGCCGTCAAATGCCGTATCCACTTCCATACCATCCTGCTCCAGGCTGAACTTAATACCCTTCACAATCAGTTTTTCATCATCCACTACCAAAATTTTTCTTGCCATTTATCTTATCCTCACTATAATTTCGTTCTTTGTTTCTTCGTCTCCGTTGCGTTCGCCGTTGTGTTTCAAAACACCGGCAAAAGCCATCATCAATCACCGCACAACGATGTAGGGACAAATCTGTTCATAGAGTCCTTGCTTGATTCCGGAAACATTCATGAGTTCTTCCGTACTTTCCAGCCGTCCCACGGAGTCCCTGTATGCCAAAATTGCATCCGCTCTGGTTTCCCCGATTCCGGGCAAGAGCATCAGTTCCTCTCTGCCGGCCAGATTGATATCCAAAAGACCTTCCGCAGTGTAATGGGAATCCGCCAAAAAAACCTCCGAACCGCTTCCGCCGGAAACCTCCTCTATTGTAGGAATCCGGTACTGGCATCCGTCCGATACCGTCTGCGCCAAATTGCAGTAATCCTGCGCTGCATCCTCCGTAAAACCGCCGGCTGCCTCCACCAGTTCATAAAGACGTCCGCCCTCCGGCAATTCATATACACCCGGATTTTTTACGGCTCCGCTGATATGAACAAAGCAAATCCCATGCTCCTCTTCTGTCTCATTGCTGCTGATGACGGATACGCTTTCCGCGTTATCTGCGTCTGTCTCCAGCAAAACAGCGCCCCGGTCTTTCCCGCACGCAGTAAATGACAGTATACACAGAAGCGCAACTGCCAATAGAAATAACTTTCTTTTATTCATAAATCAGTCTCCTTTCTGTTTAAAAAACTTAAACAAAAAGGCCCTCTTGACATAAATTTATTGTAAAGTAATTCCTTATGCAAAACAAGGGATTTTTAGAATTTAAATATAATTATTCCTGCAATGGTGATTGCCACCCCAAGGAGCCGTCGCCACTCCAGCGGTTGTTTATCCGCTCCCCATATTCCCAGAAGTTCAATAACATACGCCATAATAATCTGCGCTGTCACAATCAGCATAACCGCCTTCGCCGGTCCCAACAGCTCCATACTTTTAATCACGGTAATGGTGATAAATGCTCCGATTACTCCGCCAAGAAGCATATACTTTGGCGATACCTGAAATACGGAAAGCAAATTTTCCCGTTCCGCAAATGCCCATACCACAAGGCATACCACCAGCGCACTGGCCTGTACAAAGGCCGCCGATGTCCAAATGCCGGACACCTTGGTAACCTGGGTATTAAATACCCCCTGCACGCTCATTAGAATCCCGGAAATAATTGCTATGATAATTCCCCACATACTGACCTCCGCTCTTGCATTTTGCAAATCACTTTTATCTCAGTATATCCGGAATTTACCTTTTTAATTCACAACTTCTTCCTCTTCCGGCAGCACCACCGTAATGACTTCCTCCGTCACCGGTGCTCCGGCAATTTGTGTTTTCATCTGCTCCGACAATGTACGCAACGTTTCGTTTACGTCCGCACCGTCCCAGATTCTCGTATAAGCAAGTTCCAACTGCACCCAAAAGTTACTGATTTCCAAAATTTTCGGAAGGGGCACTGAAGCTGCATACACTTCATTAACTCGGTCAAATATGTTTTCCTCGTAATCTTCCGGTCCGAACCAGGCCGGCATTTTCTGCGTTCTTTCATATAAGGTATCCGCGTACCGGTTAACCAAATAAACGGCAAATTCGTTGGCCGCATCCGCATTATCACTATAGCCGTTAATCATCACCGCACTGGTGGAAGATAAGCCTCTGGCAACATGCTCTGCATCTACTCCCGGGAGCATTGCAACACCGTATTCAAATGTAATCTCACCCTCGCTTCGTGCATTTTCCAACACTCCGATGGCATCTGTCGTAGCAATGGTGAAAATAGTTTTTCCGGCCACAAAGTCATTGAGAACCGCTTCGTAACTGCTCTCTTTTGACTCAATGGAAAAGAACTGGTGCAGGTCCTGGTATACCGACATACAGACAATCGTATCTTCGTTATAGATTTCCATAACGGACTCGTCATCGCCGTAGGTTCCGCCCACATTCATATAGGCTCCGGTAAAGAAATAATTGTAAAAGATATCGCTGACATCCCACAAAAAGATATTTTCTACATTTTCCGGCGCATCATATTCATTTGCAATTGCCAGAATCTCCTCAATGGACTGCGGAATCATCTCCTGCACTCTTTGCTCAATCTCTCCTTCTGCTTCATTTCCGGAAACCACCATCTGCTGCAAATAGGTTTCGTTATACAGCAAAAATGCGGTCTCGTAGTAAAACGGATAAGCAAATGTCTGCCCATGATAGGTCACTGCATCCAATGCCGTCTGGGGATATACTCTCTGGTTAACGATTTGGGCCGGGTCCGTTACCGGAATGGCAAGCCCCGCCATGGCAGCTTTTTCAATGGAATCCGAACCCAAAATATACAAATCCGGAACTTCATTGCCCGACAAGGAAGCCGCATTAATATCTTCCAGGTATTCCACTCCGGAATGAAGCACCGGCACCACGCGGATTCCCGTTGCATCATAATACTCCAGCGCGGCGCTGTTGATATACGCCTCCAAAGATGCATCCGTATACCAAAAATACAGCGTTTCATCACTGCCGGCAAAAATATTATCACCATCATTATTTTGGCGGTACGCAATAAAGCACACCGCCAAAAGCATGGAAATTACTAATACAATTGACAAACCTTTTTTATCCATCATAAACCTACAAACATTCCTTTAAAATTGCAATCATCTCATCCACATGTTCCTTCCGGATTATCAGAGGCGGAAGGAAACGGATTACATTGGTACCTGCATTTATAAGTACAAGTCCCTTATCCAGCGCCCGATTAATGATATCACCCACCGGATTTTTGAATTCCAGACCACGCATCAGACCTTTTCCCCGATGCATAATAATATCATCTCTCAGGGCAGCAATTTCATCCAATTTTTCTGCAAGATATGCCGACACTTCCCGTACATTTTCCAGTACCTTTTCTTCTTCAAACAAATCCATAACCTTGGAAATAGCGGCTCCGCCAAGAGGATTACCGCCGTAAGTTGTACCGTGATCCCCGGCCACCAGAGAATTCTGTCCGACTTTTTCCGTCATCAAAAATGCCCCTACCGGAACACCGCAGCCCAGTGCCTTTGCACAGGTCATCACATCCGGTTTTACGCCGTAATCCTGCCATGCGAACATTTCTCCGCAGCGGCCCATTCCACACTGGATTT
This sequence comes from Lachnospiraceae bacterium, assembly GCA_015057055.1. GTDB lineage: Bacteria > Bacillota > Clostridia > Lachnospirales > Lachnospiraceae > NK4A136. Next base: position 26,332 of record SVFE01000025.1, read on the forward strand.
CATCCAAAATCAGCAAAATATCTTTCTCATCACAAATCTGACGGATTTCCTGCAAAAATGCTTTTTCCGCCGGGTAAATACCTCCTTCACCCTGCACCGTTTCCATAATAATGGCACAGGTTTTATCCGTAATCTGCTGCTTTACGCTCTCAATATCATTGAGCCGGGCAAAACGGATATTTCCGATCATCGGCTGGAATGCTTCCCTGTATTTCGGAGTTCCCGTAACCGAAAGCGCTCCCATGGTTCTTCCGTGAAAAGAGTGCTCCATGGCGATAATTTCATGGTCCGTCTTTCCGTCCTTTAAATAAGCATACTTCCGCGCGGTCTTAATAGCACCTTCCACGGCTTCCGCACCACTGTTGGTAAAAAATACCCGGTCCATGCCGGATACGGCCTTCAATTTTTTAGCCGCTTCAATGGCCGGCACATTATAATAATAATTGGACGTATGCATAATCTTGTCCACCTGTGATTTCACGGCGTCATTGTATGCCTTATTGTTGTATCCAAGGGCAAAAACACCGATGCCGGATACAAAATCCAAATAACGTTTTCCGTTTAAATCCTTTAAATATACGCCGTCTCCGCTTTCAAACACAATGGGAAACCGGTTATATGTATGAAGAAGGGCTCCTTCTGCCTCTTCAATATAAGTATTCATATTCATTCTTTTACCCTCATTTCTCTCATAAGCAAAACCCATTCCAGGCTTGCCGCTACACGCATTTTACTTATTCATGCTCCGGAAATTCATCATCCGATACAATCGCCGTGCCGATGCCGCTGTTGGTAAAAATTTCCAAAAGCAGACAGTGGGCAATCCGGCCGTCCAGAATATGAACTCTGCTCACGCCGTTTTCAATAGCATCCGTACAATTATTAAGTTTCGGAAGCATACCTCCGCCAATCATTCCGTCTCCGATCAGTTCATGCGCCTGGGAAACATTTAAACGGGAAATAAAAGAGGCTTTATCGTTAATATCCCGGTACAAACCTTCAATATCCGTAAGGAACGCCAATTTTTCCGCGCCTACCGCCTTTGCAATCGCACAAGCCGCATCATCTGCATTAATATTGTAGGTATCAAAATTTGCATCCAAACCGATGGGGGCCACAATCGGAAGAAAATCATTTTCAATCAGGTCAAACAATACTTTGGCATTCACCTCTGTAATCTGCCCTACATAACCGATGTCCTTTCCGTCGGAATAACGTTTTTCCACAGTAAGCAAACCGCCGTCTTTTCCGCTGATTCCCACCGCATTAACACCAAGTTCTTCAACCATGGAAACCAACCGCTTATTTACTTTATTCAAAACCATTTCTGCGATTTCCATCGTTTCCGCATCCGTCACACGAAGACCGTTAACAAATTCCGCTTCCTTGCCGACTTTTGCCACCCATTTGCTGATTTCCTTACCGCCGCCGTGCACAATAATCGGTTTAAAGCCAACCAGTTTAAGAAGAGTAACATCTTTGATAACGTTTCGCTGCAACTCTTCATCCGCCATGGCACTTCCGCCGTATTTTACTACAATAATCTTACGGTTAAATTTCTGGATGTAAGGCAGTGCCTCAATCAGAACCTCCGCTTTTGATAAAATCTTGTCCATTTCTTTTTCCTGCATGTCTTCTCTCTCCTTTATATTGCTTCCGTCATAGCCTGGGCAAAACCGCCCTTTCTTATGACCGGTAATCTGCATTTATTTTTACGTAATCGTAAGTCAAATCGCATCCCCAGGCTGTTGCCGAAGCTTCGCCCTCATGCATATCCACATACACCGTAACTTCCGGTGCGCCGAGAATCTTTACTGCCAGTTCCTCATCAAATGCAAGGGGGGTGCCGTGGTCAAATACCTGCAAACGACCTTCTTTGCTTTCGAAAAACAACTCTACATTTCCCTGGTCAAACTCCGCACCGGAATATCCCATGGCGCAAAGGAAACGACCGAAATTGGCATCGCATCCGTAAATCGCCGCTTTGGACAAATTACTTGCCACAATGGCTCTCGATAAGGTCCGGGCATCTTCTTTGCTTTTGGCATTTACCACCTTTGCTTCAAAAAGTTTGGTTGCGCCTTCCCCGTCGGCCGCCATTTTCTTCGCCATAAATTCACAAATATAATACAACGCACGGACAAACAATTCATAATCCGCGTTCTTTTCCGCAATGATTTCATTTCCCGCGAGCCCGTTTGCCAAAATCAAAAGAGTGTCGTTGGTGGAAGTATCCCCGTCTACGGTAACCATATTGAAGGTATCCTTCACCACTTCACTGAGTGCCTCCTGCAAAAGCGCCTTTTCAATAGAAAGGTCTGTCGTCAAAAATCCCAGCATTGTACACATATTGGGATGAATCATACCGGAACCTTTACACATTCCTCCGATGTGAACGTTTTTTCCGCCAAGGGGCAATTCCAAAGCAATTTCTTTTTTCTCCGTATCCGTTGTCATAATGGCTCTTGCCGCCGCCGTAGCCGCTGCTGCCCCGGTTTCCTTCTTTTCAAACAACGCTTCTGTCCCGCAAACAATTTTTTCCAAATCAATCTGCATACCAATCACTCCGGTAGAAGCCACCAAAATGTTTTCCGCCGAATCTCCTGCCTTGTCCGCCAAGGTTTTTGCCGTAGCACGGCAGATCTTCATTCCTTCTTCGCCGGTGCAGGCATTGGCAATTCCGGAATTGATAATCACGCCTCTTGCGTAGTCGCTCTCTTCCACAACCTTACGGTCCCAAAGAACCGGTGCCGCTTTCACCACATTTGTGGTAAACACACCCGCTGCTTTGCAGGGAACTTCACTGTAAATCAGGGCCATATCTTCCCTTCCCTGATACTTAATGCCGGCCGCATGGGACGCTGCATAAAAACCTGCAGGTGCCGTTATACCGCCGCTTATTTCTTTTATATTTTCCATAATAAATAATCCGCCTTTCTTATTCGTTAAATGCCGTAATATTGGCCTCATTTAATGTAAAATCATAGTAATTTAAATCTTCTCGCTTCGTCCAACCGATGCTGTTCCAAAAAGCATTTCCGATATCATTTTGAGTAAATGCAATCAGGGAAACCTTGTTGATTTTTTCCTTTTGTAACTCCTGCATCGCCTTCACTGCCATGGCCTTTCCGATGCCTCGTCGTCGGTATCCGGGGTCTACGCACACATGATAAAAGCAGCCTCTTCTTCCGTCGTGACCGCAGAGAATGGTTCCTACAATCTTGCCGTCTTCTTCTGCAACCACACTGGTGGTGGGATTTCTTTTCAGAAACATTTCCACACCTTCCCTGGAATCATCCACACTCCGGATTCCGAATCCTTTAATGCGCATCCACAACTGATATACATTTTCATAATCGCCGATTTCCATTGTCCGGATCATCTTTTGCCACCATACTTTCTGTTCTTTCCTTGCCGTCGGTTAGAAATTGTAAGAAAAACATTTTTGCGAACCGATGCATCGCTATATTGTATCACATTTTTCCAAACTAGGGTACTACCTATTTCTTATTTATTAATAATGTTGCATTCCCTTGGCAATTGTTGTATATTAACATGTAGAATTTTTATATTATTTTACATAACACGGAGGAAAATTCCTCTGCTCTTGCATGAACAAATCCTTTGCAAGCAGAGTTTCATTTTCTTTCGAAAAACAAGGAGGAATAGAAATGAAAGAAAAAGTAATTTTGGCCTACTCTGGCGGACTTGATACCACTGCTATCATCCCCTGGCTGAAGGAAAACTTTGATTATGACGTTGTGTGCGTATGTGTTGACTGCGGACAGGCGGAAGAATTGGACGGTTTGGAAGAACGCGCGAAGCTCAGCGGTGCTGAAAAGCTTTACATCGAAGATGTAACTGATGAATTCTGTGATGAATACGTTGTTCCCTGTGTGCAGGCCAACGCAATTTATGAAAACAAATATCTTCTCGGAACATCCATGGCTCGTCCCGTCATCGCCAAGAGACTTGTAGAAATCGCAAGAAAAGAAGGCGCTACTGCAATCTGCCACGGTGCTACCGGCAAGGGAAATGACCAGATTCGTTTCGAACTCGGAATCAAAGCACTTGCACCGGATCTTAAGATCATTGCTGCATGGCGTAACGATAAATGGACCTTGGATTCCCGTGAATCCGAAATCGAATACTGCAAAGCACACGGAATTGACCTTCCCTTCTCTGCAGATTCCAGCTACAGCCGCGACAGAAACCTTTGGCATATCAGCCACGAAGGTTTGGAATTGGAAGATCCGGCAAATGAGCCCAACTTCGATCACCTTCTTGTCCTGGGCGTAACTCCGGAAAAAGCTCCGGATGAAGGCGAATACGTAACCATGACTTTTGAAAAGGGTGTTCCCACTTCCGTAAACGGAAAAGAAATGAAAGTTTCTGACATCATCCGTGAATTGAACAAATTGGGCGGAAAACACGGCATCGGCATTGTTGATATCGTAGAAAACCGTGTTGTTGGTATGAAATCCCGTGGTGTATACGAAACACCGGGCGGAACCATTTTGATGGAAGCACACCAGCAGTTGGAAGAATTGATTTTGGATCGTGAAACTACCACAACCAAAAAAGAAATGGGTAACCTTATGGCAGATATCGTATACGAAGGAAAATGGTTTACTCCTCTTCGCGAAGCGGTTCAGGCATTCATTGAGTCCACACAACAGTATGTTACAGGAGAAGTTAAATTTAAATTATACAAAGGAAACATCATCAAAGCAGGAACCACTTCTCCCTACTCATTGTACAATGAAAGTATTGCATCTTTCACTACCGGTGATTTGTATGACCACCATGATGCAGAAGGCTTTATCAACTTGTTTGGTCTCTCCAGCAAAGTACGTGCTATGAAAATGCAGGAGAATGTAAAGAACTAAAGAGGTAAATTATGGACGTAATCACAGCAATCATCATTTACATTGTATTGATTAACATTGCAGGCTTTGCCTCCATGGGCATTGACAAATGGAAGGCCAAACATCGGCAATGGCGTATTCCGGAGGCGACGCTGTTTGCTTTGGCAATTTTCGGCGGAAGCCTTGGTTCGGTAATCGGAATGTATTCTTTCCGTCACAAAACCAAGCACTGGTATTTTGTCTACGGCCTTCCGGCAATTCTTGCTCTGCAACTCATTATCGTTGCCTATCTGATTGGCTCCGGCAATATTGTGATTATGTAAAAACAGCAACAAAAAACACCGACTGGTTCATAGTTCGGTGTTTTTTTGTTTGCAATTTCTATTTTTTCATTTTCGGTTCAAATGCCATACTGGCCAGATAACCAAATATCAAAGCGGCACTGCTTCCTACAGCCCCGGCCTTAAATCCTCCGGAAAACAGCCCCAAAAATCCGTTTTCTTCCACTGCCGTTTTTACCCCGTCCATCAAAAGATGACCGAATCCGATCAAGGGCACGCTGGCGCCGGCCCCGGCAAATTCAGCAAACTTTTCGTATATTCCGAAAAAACTGAGGATTGCCCCGGTGCATACCAAAAGCACCATAATGCGCCCCGGCATAAGTTTGGTTTTTTCCATTAACAGCTGCACTGCCCCGCAGATTAGTCCGCCGGAAATAAAAGCAATAACATAATCCATCCTTCTTCTCCTTCGGATTTTATTTTTACTTTTATTTTGCTGCGCAATGCCATATTTTATACAACTTTTCTTTATTCCATATTTTTCATCAAAATCTCCCGATACACTTGCTTGATTTCTTCTTTGCTCAGCGCCGTAGGATGGTTACTGAGCCGCTCCGGGTCCACCGCCTCCGTCAAAATCGAAAGTTCCTCTTCCGTTCCCTCCGGCGATTCCAACCCCAGTTGCAAAAACCATTGCCGTAACATCTCCATAAGTTCTGCGTAGCCTTCTAAACTCTCTGCCTTGCCAAATATCCCCGCCAGCGAAGCCAATACATCGCTAAGCCCGGCGGTTTCTGCGCTTTCCTTTAAAGCTTTTCGCTCCAGCATTTTTCCGATGGGAAGCAACGAAAGCATTACCGCATGTCCATGAGCAATTTGGTATAAGCCGGTTAATTTGTAACTCATGGCATGAGGCGCCGTAGTTTTGGATATATGAATTGCTTTTCCGCTGTAATTTGCCCCAAGGGAAATTTCCTGCAACACCTCTTCTTCCGGTATTTTTTCCTCCGTTTCATTTCCCAGATAGGCATCACGGTTCTTCCATAAAAGCCGAATGCACTGCGCAGCATAAAATCGGCTCTCTTTGGTTGCACCTTTTGCCCAATAGGACTCTATCCCCTGACAAAGTGCATCCAGATACGTTGCCTTTTTCTGATAATCCGAAAGCCCCCGCAAAAGGGACTTTTCCAAAATTGCCACCCGGGGAAGCAGAGCCTCCTCCTGCAGGGCGCATTTTTTCCCGTCCCGGTAATATATGGCAATACCGGTGGATTCACTGCCGGTGCCTGCGGTTGTGGGCACCGCGATATGACAACAGTTTTTTACCGTTTCAGGACCGCTAAAATGCAGGATAGCTTTTGCCGTATCGATAGCGCTTCCGCCGCCCACCGAGACAATCACTTTGCATCCGGTGCCGGAAAAAGCCGATATGCCGGCTTCAATCTCTTCCCATTTGGGATTTGGTGAAAAATCGTGGAAATATACCGCTTTCCGCCCGTTTAAGCCAAGAAGCCTCCCGGTCCTTTCGCTGCATACAACAAAAATACGCTCCCGCGCATCAAACTCTCTTATCCGCTCTTTGACTCTCCCATAATCCTCGGCATTATCGATTTCTTCCACAAAATCATCCCGGTAGGACATCCCTTCAATCACAAGAGCATTTTCCTGCAATAACTCATTTAGGGCATTTTCCGCATACACGGTCTCCTTCCCCGCTGCCACATACGCCTTGGCCCGCTGAAACCATAATGCCACCGCCTCTTTTCCCAACTTATATAACGGCTGAAACGCCCTGCAATCCGTTTCAAAAAGATTCACCGAAACTTCCCGAAGGCTTCCATCCGAAAAACGTCCTTTAAAATCCTTGGGCGGCAAGGGCAGCATTTCATTATACAGACAAAGATTTTCCCGCGGTTCTGCCAGCATCCGCTCCACAATCTCCTTATTGAATACCAGGTCGCCGTGCAGCAGAAGAAAATCCCCGGTCAAATATTTTTCCGCCAGTACAAACGATACGATATAATTTGTCGTCTGATACCGCGGATTTGATACAAAATGAAAGCAAAGGCCCGGATATTTCATCGCATACCGGCGCAGCAATTCCCCGTGTGCACCCGTAACAATCACAAACTCCCGTATTCCGCATTCCGCCAAAATACGGATCTGTCTGTCCAATACCGTTTCTCCGTTGTATAGGGTAAGCAGGCACTTGGGGATATCCTTGCACAGGTCTCCCATCCGGCTTCCCAGTCCTGCATTATAAATTAACGCTTTCATGAAAACTCCTTCAAAATACAATCCTACTCTTTTTTATCTGTATAGGAATTTCATCGAAATACGATTCTGTTAATCAAATCTCGATTTAATTTAACAAAATCTGACGTGTTTTCCGCAATTCCCACCCGTTCCATATAGACGGTGTCTTCTGCACAAACCTTCTTCCTCAAAATACCTTCCTTCACAAAAAAAGGCGCGAGTAGTTCATCCATTTCACGGATATTGTATCGGTAATACGGTTTTTTCAGTTTTACCACACCGCTTAATTCAATGATTTTTCCGACAAAGGACATACAATTATGCGCGCCGGGAATAAGAAAACCGTGAAATAACGGCATAGTGACCATGGAATAGAAGTTGAAAGGACCGTCCGTCAGCTCCTCATTTACAACAAACTCCTGAATCTTGCGATAACATTCTGCCTGCACCGGCAAGCGAAACACTTTTACTTTGACACCGGCATACTTCCCAAAGGCATAATGTTCTCTTTTTTCATGCATAAATCCTGCATCAAAGGGTGCAAAATGACGCCGTCTGGAGAACGTGACGAAATCCTCCAGTTTTCGGTCAAAGCAAACCGCAATATGGGTATATTCATAGCCAAACAGAGTCCTGCTCACCTTCCCCAGCCCGGTATGAGCCCGCACCAAAACCACATACAAAGGAATCCTTTTATTTTCCATCCGCCTTTACCTCTGATTCCGCTTTTTCTCCCGCTGCCGTTTTTTCGGCCATCGCCATTTTTTCACACGCTGCCGCTTTTTCTGCCGCATCCAATTTTTTCAACCGTTGATACAACTGAATCTGCAGACGAATCATTTCAAAATACATTGCCGCACCGCCGACGATAAAGACCATATCCGCAAATTTCAGCCCAAATCCACCGATTTCGTAAAGCGGCTCCCCGCCAAATACCATGCAACCGATGCAAATTACCACAAAAAACAGATGGGTTTCAATCGGCCCCAGTCGAGGAAACAAAAATTCCTTCAAATACAAAATATAATTCATTGCCGTAAAAATAATCAGCGCATAAACCGGCACCAGAAAAACCGCCACTTCCATGCTGACGTACCCGGCCAGCCCCAAGGCTATAATAAGATAAGTAATATGCAAAATATCCGTCAAAAGATCAAAATACCCGCCGGCCTTGGAGGTCATGTTTCTGGTTCTTGCCACGTATCCGTCCAAATCATCGCAAATTAAATGACACGCCAGCCCGAAGATGGTGCCGATTAAAAGAAGGGGCACCCACTTCGAAAAAAAGGCGCACAAAATCCCAAGCAACCCGCCCAGCGCACCGATTAACGTAATCCGGTTCGGCGTTACACTCTTTGGAATCCGCTCCCCCACCGTTTTGTACAAAAACTTCTGCACCCCGGTTTCTAACTTACTGGGAATAATTTTCTTTACCTTTTCCTCATTATTCATCGTCATTCTCCCGCTTATTTTGAAACATGTTTTTAATAAAAGAACGGATATAGTCTCCGTAATCGATAAAATCATATACCCCTTCCCGTTTTGCCTTTAAGAACAGGCGAATCAGGAGCAGATAATAGTGAAAATAGTACCGTCGGACACCCATGTACTTGGGTTTTGCCACCAGATGCAGATAATCCCAGTGGGACGGATTATCAGTAATGAGCCGGCTTTCGTACTCCGCAAAATTTTCCAATCCCATCTCCGGCGTATAGATAGAAATCGCCACATGCCGCAAATGATTTTCCTTAACAAACTTGTACAGCATCCGAAAATCCTTCGGCTTATCTTCCAGCCCCACAATAAACATTCCCATGAGATGAATTCCCAGAGAATTGCAGATTTGAATGCTTTTTACGTTGGCATTTACGTCGCTTCGTTTCTCATAATCCTTTAAAACATCATCGCGGATGGTTTCCAGCCCCACCAGCACATAATACAGACCAATCTCTTTTAGGGCTTTCATCAAGGTTTCCTGCCGGGCAATAAAATCAGCCCTTCCGTAGCAGATATAGTTCTTTTGTAGGTTCTTTTCTTTCACCAACCGCACAAATTCCCACAAGCGGTCTTCATCAAACAAAAAATCATCATCGCAAAGGTAAATGTTTTCCGCCTTGATTTCCTCAATTTCCTCCACCACATCGGCAATATCCCGGGCCGAATATACCCCACCGTTCATCCGGTTGCGGTGGCAAAAACGACACCGGTAGGGGCAACTGAACGAAGTTCGCACCCAGGCCGCGTGTTCCAGTTCCAGATAA
>SVFE01000074.1 GCA_015057055.1 Lachnospiraceae bacterium
TACTTCCGGCTCCTTCTATTCTGTCAGCGATTTTTACGGAATGTTTGAAACGGAGCATCTGTCCGTTGCCGCGCCCATTACCGTTGGCTACGTGGTAAAGGGCTACGTCATTATACACCATGACATGGCACACATCATGTCTTCCGTGAACCAGCTTTTGAATATCAATTACCTGATGCTGATTGTATTGTTTTTGCTTTCCCTGATTATTTTGATTTTCTTTACGGAGATGGTCTATGTTCCCCTTCGGAAAATTACGAAAGCCACGGAGGAATACGCCGGTGGCAACCTCCACTATCAGTTGCAGATTGAAAGCGAGGACGAAATCGGATATCTGGCGGCTTCCATCTCTTATATGGCGGGTGAGTTTGCCCGAAGCGAGGACAACCAAAAGCGGATTGTGGCCAATGTCTCTCACGACTTCCGCTCACCGCTGACCTCCATCAAAGGCTACTTGGAAGCCATGCAGGACGGTACCATTCCGCCGGAAATGTATGACAAATACATCAATATCGTAATTAACGAAACAGACCGTCTGATTAAACTTACCAACAATCTTCTGACGTTAAACAATTTAAATACACAGGGAATGATTCTGGAAAAATCCGTATTTGACATCAATTCCGTCATCCGGCAGACCGTTTCCACCTTTGAAGGCAGTTGCCGGGAAAAGAAACTGGCGATTGAACTGACGCGTACCGGAGAGACCCTGCCGGTATGTGCCGATATGGGACGCATTCAGCAGGTCCTTTATAATCTTCTGGATAACGCCATCAAATTCAGCCACCGCAGTTCCTTTATCAAAATCGAGACTACCGAGAAACACAATAAATTATTTATATCCATTAAGGACAGCGGAATCGGGATTCCTAAAGACAGTATCAATCTTGTGTGGGACCGTTTCTACAAAACAGATATTTCCCGCGGAAAGGACAAAAAGGGCACCGGCCTTGGTCTTTCCATCACCCGGGAAATCATCCGGGCCCATGGGGAAAATATCAACGTCATTAGTACGGAAGGTGTGGGAACCGAATTCATTTTCTCCCTTCCCTTGGCAGAAGATGACGCGGAAGAGGAAGAAGAAATCTAAAAAAAGCGGTGGAGCCGTCCGGCATCCATCGCTTTCTTTTATTGTTTTATAGTATTGCTTGTTATTGTACTGTTTTCCTATTCTTTCCACTGCAACCTATGTAATTCACCCTCCGTCTGCATGGAAGAAAAATCATTCTGCCGGAGCGCTTCGTACAGCACCACCGCTACCGCATTGGACAGATTCAAAGAGCGGATATCCGATAACATGGGAATCCGGACACAGGTTTCTTCGTAGTCCACCAAAATCTCCTCCGGAATTCCGGCGCTTTCCTTTCCGAACATAATAAAATCATTCGGTCCGTACTCCACATCCGTATATTTCTTCTTTGCTTTGGTGGTGGCCATATAAATCTTTGCTCCCGGATTTTTCGCCAAAAAATCTTCAAAATTCCGGTACACCGTATAGTCCAAATTACCCCAATAGTCCATGCCGGCCCGGCGAAGATGCTTTTCATTCAGCTCAAACCCCAGCGGTTCAATCAGATGAAGCTTCGTTCCGGTTGCCACACAGGTACGTCCTATGTTCCCCGTATTCTGCGGGATTTCCGGCTCATGCAAAATAATATTCAAAGTAAATCACACTTCCTTTACGCATTCTTTTCCGCGCGCAAACGCTCAATGAATTTCTCTATTCTTCCCAGCGCAAGTTTCAGATTTTCGATAGAGTACGCATAGGAAATTCTAAGGAATCCTTCGCCGCAGTCACCAAATGCCGTGCCTGGAACAACCGCCACTTTTTCTTCCTGCAAAAGTCTGGTTGCAAATTCATCCGAAGTCATACCAAATTCTTTGATGCAAGGGAAAACATAAAATGCACCAAAGGGTTCAAAACATTCCAAATTCATTTTCTTAAATGCGTCCATCAAAAATCTTCTTCTCTGATTGTAAGCTTCCCGCATCTGGGCTACCGCTTCATCTCCGTCACGAAGCGCTACCACGGCTGCATACTGGCTTGTGGTGGGCGCGCACATAATGGCAAACTGATGAATCTTCAGCATCTGTGTGATGATTTCCTGCGGGCCGCAGGCATAACCGAGTCTCCATCCGGTCATGGCATATGCCTTGGAAAATCCGTTAATCAAAATGGTTCTCTCCTTCATCCCCGGAATCGAGGTAATTGACACATGCTCATCCTTATAGGAAAGTTCCGAATATATTTCGTCGGAAATTACAAAAATATCTTTCTCTTCGATTACTTTGGCAATGGCTTCCAAATCTTCCTTTTCCATAATGGCTCCGGTAGGATTGTTAGGGAAAGGAAGTACCAGCACTTTGGTTTTTTCCGTAATGGCGTCAAGAAGTTCCTGGGCCGTCAGACGGAACTCATTTTCCGCTTTCAAATCAATGATGACAGGCACACCACCGGCCAAGATGGTACAAGGTTCATAGGATACATAACTGGGCTGGGGAATGAGCACCTCATCACCCGGCTCAAGCATTGCACGAAGCGCAATGTCAATACCTTCCGAACCGCCTACCGTTACGATAACTTCATTTGCAAAATCGTACTGTACGCCGATTCTTCTCTTCAGATAGTGACAAATTTCCTGCTTCAGTTCCTTAAGTCCTGCATTGGATGTATAGAAAGTTCTTCCTTTCTCCAGAGAATAAATTCCCTCGTCGCGGATTGCCCAAGGCGTATCGAAATCGGGTTCTCCAACGCCAAGAGAAATCGCATCCTTCATCTCGCTGACAATGTCAAAAAATTTACGGATTCCGGAGGGCTTAATCTCCACTACTGTTTTTGATACGGGATTTCTCATGGTGTAATCATCATCCTTTCATCTTCGCTCTTCTTTGCCATAATGGTTCCGTGGTCTTTGTATTTCTTCAAAATGAAATGCGTTGCCGTACTGAGCACGGAATCCAAAGTAGACAATTTATCGGATACAAAAGAAGAAATTTCCTTGATGGATTTTCCTTCCAAAGTAATCAGCAAATCATATCCGCCGCTAATCAGGTACACGGAATTAACCTCCGGATAATTGTAAATTCTCTCGGCAATACTGTCAAATCCCTGTCCTCTCTGGGGGGTTACCCTTACTTCAATCAAGGCGGTCACCTTTTCCTCTTTGGTCTTTTCCCAGTCAATCATGGTGTGGTATCCGCAAATAATACCTTCCTCTTCCATCCGGCCCATTTCATATTTTACCGCATCTTCTGTTACACCAAGACGAACTGCCAATTCTGCCGCGTCCACACGGCTGTTTTTCTCAATCACATTCAAAATCTGCTCTCTTAACATTTTTTATCCTCCATTTCTTTTCTTCCTTTATAAGCACTAACTGGTTTATTTCCGTTACTGATTTTTTATCTCCCGGGCAACCTCTGCCGCGTCCTTCTTCGGCGGCGTTAAAAAACGCATTTCTTCATCCACCGTAATCAGTCTGTCGTTTCCGGCTGTAGCCTTTCCTACAACCACCGCCGGTATCCCTTCCTGCTGCAGGGCTTCCGCGACCTGTTCTCCATCCTCCGCGGCCATCAGAAGACAACCACCGGATTGCAGTTCATAGGGATTGATCTGGAAAAAATTGCACACCTCAATGGTATGTTGCTTTACGGGTATTTTCCTTAAATCGATTTCCAGTCCAACGCCGGAGCGCTGCGCCAGTTCCCAGAGAGCTCCGAAAATCCCTCCGCCGGACACATCATGCATCGCCCTTACGCCGGACTTGCCGGCTATGGCAGCCTCTTTCATTACAGACAAATGCTCCCTCAGCACCATTGCATCTTCCAGAAAACTTTCAGAAAAACGCTTGCCCAAATCCTTTTTGTAATTCTTAACCAGCCGGAGAGTTCCTTCCGCTCCGATGTAACCGGCCACCACAATATCCTGCCCTGGACGGGCGGCGGTACTTCCCCATTCTTCCGGCCGTTTACCGATTGCGGTTAAACTAATTACCGGCGCGTTAATTTCCCGCAAAACCTGCGTATGTCCGCCGGCAATTTCGATTTTATATTCTCTGCACTTCTTTTCCAAAAAGAGCATCAAATCCTTCATATCCGATTCCTGATATCCCTTGGGAAGCAGAAGCGTCACCAGCACTGCCACCGGTTCACTTCCTGCGGCTGCCAGGTTATTGGTAACGGAGGCCAGCGCCATCCATACGCTTTCTTCATCCTCTGCCACTCTGCTGCATACTGCAGTAGCCATATCTTCCCCGGCATCAAATTTCAAAATGGCGCAGTCTGCCCCTACAGCTGCGCCAACCTTTACTTCTTCACGTTTGCTTTTGACAAATTTCAAAACGGAACGCTTCAAAACGTTCTCCGGTAATTTTCCGGGTTTCATTGTTTTTCTCCAAATTCGTACAGATTTCCGGTCTTATTGGGGTCCTGTAGCATCCGGCGCCGGCGCCTGGGATTGTGCTACCAGCATCGCCGCGACGTTCCGGCAATGGTCGATATTGCCGGTGGCAATGGCTGCTGCCATCTGGTTATAATAATCCGGATTGGTTGTGTTGACTCCCACAACCGCCGTACGGGGAGACGCCGCATATGTGCTGTTGTTTACTTCTTCACGGCTTACTTCCACACCGTCTTCATAAACAACCTTCCAAAGTCTTGCCCGGTATCCGATATGTGCTGACTGCACACTGACATAACCGATTCCCTGTCCGGCGTCCGCAATAATCACCTCGTGATCCGGCACCGTCTGGGACAACACTTCGCTGACATATTCCACCGTCCGGTTTTCCGGCCGGGTCTCTACACCGTATATATTAAATGTAATCGTTTTATTTTCTGTATATCCTTCGATATAGATAGGATAATCCGTATTGTTCACGAAGCGGAAATCTTTTCCGGAAGATTCCGCAATCGCTGCATCCGCAGACTTAGGTACATAGGTTACAATCATGGAATGATTGTGACGCTCCGTCACTTCCAATTCCGCCAGAAGCACCGCATTGTACAGTGTACTGGATACCTGACAAATACCACCGCCCAGACTGTCTACTACCTGACCGTTCATATAAGAACCGGCCGGATAATATCCGTTTTCCTCCGTAAAAGGACACACCATTTCATAGGTGGAAAACTCTTCTCCGGGGTACAAAGTTACTCCGTTAATCAAATTACAACCGTTGACAACATTGGCACTACGGTTGGCGCCGGAAGTCGAAAAGCTGGTGGTATAGGTTCCCAAAATATCCGTAACCATCTCCAGTTCTTCTCTCGTGCCTTCAGGGTTAACTATGGTTGTAGCCAAGGTAATGGTTGTATTTCCGCTTTCGTAATAAGAAAGAATATTGGTACAAAGATCTGCCGTAGCCGCCTCGATATCCACCGCTTCGCCGCTAGTACCGTCAGTAATAACAAATTCTCCGTTCTCACGGGAAAGAGTCGCATTGGCAACCTCTTCATCATAAATGCTGCACTGTTCCTCGAGCACAGCAGACACTGCTGCGCTGTTACAGGAAACCTGAACCTCGTAATTCACACCATGCTGCTCAATGTCCTTGCGGGCCTTGTACCGATCCACCACATTGCCTTCCGCAATGAGCTCAATCATCTCCGTAATCACTTCTTCATTGCTCCAGACGGGATCGAACGCAGCGATGGAAACCGTCACTTCATTGCCGCCCACGGCAACCAAAGTAACCTCAGCACTTTTCACTTCTTCTATGTAG
>SVFE01000075.1 GCA_015057055.1 Lachnospiraceae bacterium
CCATTCTCCGATACCGTCACCCACGTACCGATATTTGTTCAAGTAACATTATAATACATTTCCGCAAAAAAGCAAATGCAACAGCCGTCCTATGAAAGCACCTGAATTTGGCACATTTTCATTGCCTCCAGCGCATTCGTATGACTCTTTGGAGTAACGCCTGCGCAGCAGGATGCATCCACAAAAACCGGCACTTCCGGCATATAGGCCTTAATAAGCATTGCATTGGAAATAACACATATATCCGTGCAAAGCCCGATCAAAGTAACCGAATCCAGTTCTGCTTCTTTTTCCTTTAGCATAGTAGCCAAAGAGACACTTCCGAAGGTGGGTTTTTCCAAAACATTCGCTTTGTTTATCACCGGAATATCAGAGGCGATTTCCCAGCCCTTGCTGCCTTTGATACAATGTTCTACCGGAAGGTTTTTTCCTTCCTGGGTAGATAAATAATCCGCCTCATGGGTATCCATGGTGTAATAGACCTCGCCGGAAAAACTATTTATTTTCTCGGCTACTCCGGGCACAATTGCCTGCGCTTCTTTGGTACCGAGCGCACCGTCGATAAAATCATTTTGCATATCTACTACTACTAAAACGTCCATCTTTTGCTCCTTTATCTGCCTTAGATTCTGTTAAGCGCCTGCTGAATATCCGCAATGATATCATCTGCATTTTCCAAACCAACGGAAAGACGAATCAAATCCGGTGCCACGCCGGACTCTTCCAGCTGTTCATCCGTAAGCTGTCTATGAGTATGGCTTGCCGGGTGCAAAAGACAAGTCTTGCAGTCTGCCACATGAGTCACGATGGAAGCCAGTTGCAAAGAATCCATAAATTCAATTGCTTTCGCGCGTCCTCCTTTTACGGCAAATGCCAATACACCGCAGGAACCATTGGGCAAATATTTCTTTGCCAAAGCATTGTATTCATCGTCCTCCAAATCCGGATAATGAACCCATGCAACCTTGTCTTGCGCCTTCAAATACTGCGCCACTTTCAATGCATTTTCACAATGTCTGTCCATACGCACTGCCAGAGTCTCCAAACCGAGATTCAAGTAAAATGCATTCTGGGGAGACTGAATTGCTCCGAGGTCACGCATCAACTGCGCCGTCGCCTTGGTAATATAGGCACCTTTACCGAATTTTTCTGCATAGGTAATTCCGTGATAGGATTCATCCGGTGTGGTAAGTCCCGGGAATTTCTCTGCGTGAGCCATCCAGTCAAAGTTACCGCTGTCTACGATACAGCCACCTACACTGACTGCCTGTCCGTCCATATACTTTGTGGTAGAGTGCGTTACAATGTCGGCTCCCCATTCAAAAGGACGACATTTTGCCGGAGTAGCAAAGGTGTTGTCAATAATTAAGGGTACTCCGTGCTTATGTGCAACGCGGGCAAATTTTTCAATATCCAGCACCATAACCGAAGGGTTTGTAATCGTCTCACCAAAGACCGCTTTGGTGTTGGGACGGAACAATTTATCCAATTCTTCTTCGGAAATATTCTGGTCTACGAAAGTACAATCAATGCCCATTTTCTTCATGCTTACACCAAACAAGTTGTAAGTTCCTCCATAAATGGAAGAAGAAGCAATAAAATGGTCGCCTGCCTCACAGATATTAAACATCGCAAAGAAGTTTGCCGCCTGTCCGGAGGAAGTCAGCATTGCTGCAACACCACCCTCCATTGCGCAAATCTTGTTTGCCACAAAATCATTGGTGGGATTCTGCAGTCTGGTATAGAAATATCCTTCTGCCTCCAGGTCAAACAATTTACCCATGTCGTCGCTGGAATCATATTTAAATGTGGTACTCTGGTATACCGGAACCTGACGCGGTTCGCCGTTTTTCGGTACCCATCCTTCGTGAATTCCTTTGGTTTCAATCTTTGTACTCATAGTTTCCATTCCTTTCCTTAACTTAAAATTAGTGGTGGAACAACCGGATTCCGGTAAATGCCATAGCCATACCGTATTTGTCGCAACATTCGATTACTGCATCATCACGGATAGAGCCGCCGGGCTGGGCAATGTATTTTACGCCGCTTTTCTTTGCTCTTTCAATGTTGTCACTGAAGGGGAAGAATGCGTCTGAGCCAAGTGCCACGCCTTCCTGCTGGTCAAGCCATGCTCTTTTCTCCTCTGCCGTAAACACTTCCGGTTTTTCCGTAAATATTCTCTGCCATGCGCCTTCTGCCAACACGTCCATATACTCATCACCGATGTAGTTATCGATGGCATTGTCTCTGTCTGCACGACCGATGCCCTCTGCAAACGGAAGGTTCAAAACCTTCGGGCACTGGCGAAGAAGCCAGTTGTCTGCTTTTTGTCCTGCCAGTCTTGTACAATGTACTCTGGACTGCTGCCCTGCACCGATTCCGATTGCCTGTCCGCCTTTTGCATAACATACGGAATTGGACTGGGTATACTTCAGCGTAATCAGCGCAATTAAAAGGTCAATCTTGGCATCTTCCGGAATTTCCTTATTCTGTGTTACCACATTTGTCAAAAGTTCATCATTAATGGGAAGTTCATTTCTTCCCTGTTCAAACGTGATTCCGAACACATCCTTATGCTCAATGGGCTCCGGAACATAGTTTTCATCAATTTTGATAACGTTATAATTGCCTTTTTTCTTCTCTTTTAATATTTCCAATGCTTCCGGTTCGTATCCGGGAGCAATAACACCGTCTGACACTTCTCTTTTAATCATTTTGGCAGTTGCTACGTCACACACATCAGACAATGCAATAAAATCACCAAAAGAAGACATTCGGTCTGCGCCTCTTGCTCTCGCATAGGCACATGCAAGCGGAGACAAATCCTCCAAATCATCTACCCAGTAGATTTTTTTCAAAACATCCGTAAGGGGAAGTCCAACAGCTGCGCCTGCCGGTGAAACATGCTTAAACGATGTTGCCGCCGGAAGTCCGGTTGCTTTCTTGAGTTCTTTTACCAGCTGCCATCCGTTAAATGCATCCATAAAGTTAATATATCCGGGTTTACCGCAAAGCACTTCAATGGGTAAATCCTTTCCGTTGTTGCAAAAAATCTTTGCCGGTTTCTGGTTGGGGTTACATCCGTATTTCAATTCTAATTCTTTCATTTTTCTCATCCTTTTTCCATTGTATTTTCTTTATTTGTTCTTGTTGATAATATTGGTACGGTATTCTCCGGTTTCAATATCAATATATCTTACAAAAAGAGAAACTTTGTTGTCTTCGTTGAGGTTTTCCCAAAGCATGTTGGTAAATGCATCCATGTCATCGGAAATCTCCACCCATTTCGGTTCGCCTTCAAAGCTGGGAAGGGGATTGATGTCCTCCCGATAGGTATGAATGAAATGGCCTTCTCCTGCCACCGGATTCTCATAGGCAAAGGTATAACGGTTGCAAGCCGCAGGATTGCCGTTGTTGCTCTTCAAAATGGACATGGCATAGTTGAATTTGCCGTTTTCAATATGCATGATGCCGGAAATACGCGGTGTGAAATTCGGTCCGTCCGGCTCAAATTCACGGCTTCTGAGAGACTGTTCGAAGGTCATCTGCTTATCCATTCCTTCGTAGATGGTGTCTGTCTGGTCACCGTTGGTAACAATTGTTTTGTTTCCGAGCACTCTGACCGGTGCATAAATAATCAGGCTGGGGTCCGTCAATTTCGAAGGGTCAAATGCCTCGGTACGAATTCCTTCCCCTTCCGTAACAAATACACGGTTACGGCTGTTTTCACTTCTTCCCATGATAAAATAAGCCGTTACTGCATATTTTCCGTTGGGTGATTTACCAATTACAATACCTCTTCCGGGATACGTATTGTTCCCAAGCTCCTGCTCTAATTTTCTCATTTCCATTGATGCAACCTCACTTTCTTTTCTCAGTATATTCTGTTTTTATTCACAAAAGTAAAAAATGAAAACCGACGCACCGGGCACACTCATAAAAAAGTTTCTATCCCAGACGGTCGGTTCTGCCGCTGATATACTTCATGTGGTAATCTCCACCTGCCGCCCAGTCCGCAGCATTTCCGTCAGTCATATATCAGTTTCTATTTCAGTATGTCGCATTTAATTTTTACACCACCGATTATACAAGAATTCCTACGGTTCGTCAATGCGGTTTTCCGCAGAATCCCCCTGATGCTTTTTTCCGTACCATTCGGTAAAATAGTGGGTTTTACCGCTTTCCTTATAGGCTATCACCGTACTGAGATTCACATTTTCCACGCTCTTAAAAATGTTGCTTTCCACGTACGGATTGGTCTTTTTTAATTCCCGGATCAGGCGCTTAATTTCCGCCCGTTTCGATTCCAGACCGCCGTCCGCCTTCTCCAGCTCCGCCTTTTCCGTAAACCGGCATGCGCACTGCAAAAATGACAGACCGTTTTCGTCTCTCCAACGTATAATGTCCTCTTCCCGCACCAGATACATGGGGCGAATCAGTTCCATTCCCGGGAAATTGGTGCTTTCTATTTTCGGCATCATGGTCTGCACCTGCCCGCCATAAAGCATGCCCATTAAAATAGTTTCTATCACATCATCATAATGGTGTCCCAAGGCAATTTTGTTACACCCCAGTTCCTTTGCTTTGCTGTACAGATTTCCCCGGCGCATCCTTGCACACAGATAACAGGGGGAATCTTTGATATCGTAAACCGTGTCAAATATTTCCGTCTCAAATATGGTGACAGGGATGCCAAGAAGCGCTGCATTATCCTCTATCTTCCTGCGATTTTCCGGCAAATATCCCGGATCCATCACCAAAAATTCCAGCGAAAAGG
The DNA here is from genome assembly GCA_015057055.1 of Lachnospiraceae bacterium. Classification (GTDB taxonomy): domain Bacteria; phylum Bacillota; class Clostridia; order Lachnospirales; family Lachnospiraceae; genus NK4A136. The sequence continues at coordinate 4,778 of SVFE01000075.1, forward strand.
GAAATTTGCGATGCCGCAAAAGTTCCTGAAACAGTTTTGCCAAAAGCATGGAATCCTTGCCCCCGGATATGCATACGGCCACCTTGTCCCCGGGTTGCAAAAGTTCATAGGTGTTAATTGCCTTTGCAAACCGGCTGAACAATTCCTTATGAAACGTTTTTCGAATACTGAATTCCACTTGTTCTTTTATGTCCATGCTTCCTCCGCTCCTGAGCCATTCGTACACTACAAAAGCTTGATTTCCTGCACCCTCCCATGAATCCTGCGAATGGAATTCTCGGGTATATTCTCCACAAATCTGATAAACCGTGCAGGGCAAATCTATCTATGAGCCTATTATATGAAAACACACGGATTGAAGCAAGTGATTATCTCTTGAAACAGGGAATACTATTGTATTTTATCCTTTCTTCTGCATTCAGACGCTTGCCAAAATGCACAACACAATATTTGGTATTCTTTTCTTTAGATTTATGTAAAACTCACCATATCTATCGCAATTCTTTGTTTTTTCTACAAAAAAACAACCCATTTTCTACATGCTATTCGGGAAAAAACACTTGCCTATATCCACCTTGGATGATATAACCTTGTTACATACACTTTTCTTATTTTATATTTTTCTATAATATTCATTTCTTATTTCAGAAAGGAGACTTTTCATGTCTAAAAATTCTTTTATTTCAGAGGCAAACTCTGAAAACGCATCTTATTTGAACGCTTCCGGTCCGGTTCTTTATCCTTTAACCAACGACTACCTGTTTCGCGCTGTTTTACAAAAGAACAACTTTGTTCTTAAAGGACTCATCTGCTCCCTTTTGCATTTGTCCCCGGAAGAAGTACAATCCGTCACAATCAGCAACCCCATTAAACTTGGAAAATCCATCAAGAAAAAAGATTTCTTCTTGGATATCAGTGTGCTACTAAACAACGCTA
>SVFE01000076.1 GCA_015057055.1 Lachnospiraceae bacterium
ACAACGAAGCCACCATCATATAGAACAATGCTTTCTTATTCTCTTCACATAAATACGCATATAGATAATGTACAAATAGCGGAAGAAAAATCATGCAAAGCGACCTTGCAAGATTCCCCTCCCCAAAAAGTGCAAACAGATTATTGGGCATGAAAAACCATAATATACCCAAAAAGGCACCTAATGCTACTCGTTTTCTCGCAATACCGATTCTTAACCACGCGCACGCACCTAAAAAGAACACAATGGCACAAAACCAAAGATATCCTGTAAAGAGATTACCTCCTGCAAAGAACTGGCATACCGCAAGACAATATGCAGGAAACGGAGCCCAATACCGTAATATTTCTGCGCCGTTGTACCAATTCGGATCCAACAGAGGAAACCAGTTTCCCTGCTTGATTGACTGATAAATCACATCTCCTCTATACACATGAAACATGGTATCAGAACCCGAAGGATAATTGCCGTTTTGATATATCACCAGCATAAGCAGACCGGCTATCAGCAGGTAAAGCAGCAATATTGAAATTATCTGCAGTGTTTTCTTTGCTTTCATTCCCGTGCCTTTCCTGCATGTCTCCTTACTCCAACATAGCATCCAACAATAAATCCAAAATCTCCGAAACAGATTTCTCCGAAAAACGTTCTATCTCTTCCAGATAATCGGATTCTTCTTCGTAAGTAATACTATAGCGCCGAGTCGGCGTCTCACTTCCTTCAATACGGCACAGAATACCTTCCAGGCTCCGTATGATCCGGCGTATGCTCTGCCCAAAAAAATCTACGATATTCTCCAGGGTCGGAACAATCGTATCAAAGGGTTCAATATCATTCAGCACGCTGTTTTGATATTTTGCGAAATAAGTTTCGATTGCCTTTTCATATATATGATACTCCCGGAAATTTTCCCTGCGTATCAAAATCACAACCAGGAACTCCCAGGTATGCGGATGCGTTTCCCCCTTCTGCCCTTGAAGTGAAATACTATGTCCTGCATTCAGATAAAACTTAAACTGATATTCCCGAAATAACTTATTATCCATGCTTTCTTCCTCTTAGGTCCGGTCTGTTTCCCGTTCTTCCTTCACTACAATCCTTTGCAGACGAATTCCTTTCTTAACCAAAGGCTTCAATACCCTTATTACTTCATTCTTCGTCTGGCGAACCGTAACCAAAATAATACGTTTCTCTGCCTCATCATGAAAACGGAATACCCGATGGTCCAGTAAAATCTGGCTTTGCTCCAAAAAGGACTTTCTTTCTCCTTCGGTCTCATAAGTCAAAAAGAAAATACAATATGGTGCTACGCCCCGGGTCTCCAGCTTCTCCTGCAGCATCGGAAGAATTTTGTGATTAAATACAGTAAGATGCGTATCAAACAAACTGTTGCGTTCCAACGCCGCCGTAAGCTTTTCTACGCTCTTTCTCAACTCTTCGTTTGCTGTTTTTTCCGTCTTCAGTTTTTCTTCCTTTTGCTGATCTGATAGCAAAAAACGAATTGCTGTCAATAAGAACAATAACAGTACAAGACCGATCATAACGCATAAGTTGATTCTTGCATTCAGGTACACGTTGTGATCCAACACCGTCCGTGGATTCGTCAGCAGACACATCTGGTACATCGTATCGTTATACTCAAATGCAACGCCCGAAGCGACATAATTCCGTTCATTAATCGGAATAATCTCATGTACCACACGATTGGTGCGAAGATTATCAATAAACTCCTTTGCTTCTTCTGAAACATAATATGTAGATGTTGTAAAACCTTTGTAACGGTTTGTCTCAGTAACATCCTTTACAAAAATCAGTGCTTCATCACTGGAAAAAGTCCAATAGCGGTTGCTGGAGGCGTCAAGCGTGCCCAAAATATCTTCTACAATTTCATACTCCGTACGGTCTGTCGCAATATTAATCTGATCCAGCACCAATTGTACATAAGCATCCTGCGCATCTGCATAGATATCCAGCACACTGCTCTCATACTTCTTAATCTGGTACCCTGCAAAACCCACACAAAGTATCACAAGAAAAAGAATTCCTGCAAGCGATATACTGATTTTAACTTCTTTTCGTAATCTTTTTGTATACTTCACTTGATTTCTCCTAATGCTGCTTTTCCGTCTGCTATCAGGTATCTTTATTCACCAGTTTTCTCAACTTCACAATCCCGAGGTAAAGCCACCGAAAATCCTTTGCAACTTTTTCTTTAAACGACCGGCATTCCTCTGTAAAAGTTTTGGTCTTCCATGCACTGTCCGATTTAATACTGTTTACAATCCCTGCCATGCGGATAAAAAACACAACAAGATTAAACACCGGAAGAAAGGCAATTACCCACCATTGTTTCCGGTAATATTTCCGCAATTCCTTATGTTCAGCCAGGAATCCAATAATTGCGGCATAATAAAAGTAGCCGCAAACAATATACAGCACAAAAATCCCAAAGAAAGAAAGTAAGATAATCTTTGCAGAATATCCCATAAACAACAGGCAGAGCAATGCAAGATACCATATCAGCCGCGGAAACGCAAACGTATGGTCATACATAATCGTCCTGACATTGGAATCCGTAAGTATCTTAAAAGGATTCAGCCCCATATGCATAAACATCTTGGAAACTTCTATGCTGCCACGCTGCCAGCGCTGACGCTGCGTATACAACTTATCCATATCCTCAATCGGATCAACAAAAAAGATAGACTTTTCGCAGATTCGGACCTTTTCCTTCTGAATATACTTCATCTGGAACGTTATTTGCGTGTCCTCACAAATCGTATCAGTGCTGTACATTCTGGATTTTAATATGGCAGACTTACGAAAACCGGAAAATGCACCCGACAAGGTATAAATTGAATCCCGCTCCGAAGCGCAATTTCGTCCTGCCAGAAATGCCTGTGCATATTCCACAAATTCCAGCTTGCGGATAAACCGGCTGAATCCCCGAGGATATTTCTCAATCATTTCCGGATTCGTACAAATTGCACCTGTCATACAGTTTACAGTCGTATCTGATTCAAAACGTTCCACCATATAACGCAGTGCTGATTTTTCTAAAATCCCGTCACTGTCAATATGTATGATATATTTTCCTTCCGAGTTATACAGAGCCAGGTTCAGAGCGCGGGATTTTCCCTGTTCTGCATTGAGCCACTGCATAATCAATTCCGGATATTTTTCCTGACATTCGGAAAACACCTCGAAACTGTTGTCTTTGGTCTTGTTATTTACCAAAAACACACGGATTCTGTCATTCGGATAGTCGCTCTCATGCACAGAACGAATGCAGGCCTCCAATGACTCAGCTGAATTGTATACCGGGATAATCAGCGTAATCTCCGGATTCAAGGCCGGCGTCTCATCCGCTCTCTTTCTCCGCTTTCTTTTAAACAACACAAAAATCGCTTCAATGGATGGAATGATTTCCATCATAAAGGGGATTACCATCCAAGCGGACCAGAACACTATGGAATTCAAAAGCCGGTTAATTATTTCCATATGAAAACTTTCCTAATCTGGTTTTTATAATCTGCGGCTTTGTAAATGTATAGAAATACAAAAGCACAGACAAAAAGTAAAATACAATTCTTCCGATTACGGAATGTGCAATATAATAACTCTGCGGACCGAAAAAATGAATTACTTCACAAATTACAATTACACGGATAACATTGGACAGGATAATCGCAAGACAGCCAAGCACTCCGACCAGAATTCGTTCCTTTACGGAATATACGGTAAAAAAGCTTAATAAAGATACAAAAGCGACAAGCTCAATGATTCCGGAACACTCAAAATCAATCTGTAGTGAAATTGACGCTTGCGCAGTTTCAATAAATAAAATTCCGTACTTAAAAAATGCCGTAAATGTCCCGGTCAGATCACCAAACAGTCCGGCAACCGCTGCCACAACTCTGGACAGCGGCTGGACTACCAAAGGACGAATCCATACCATGAACATAATAAACATGCCGAAACTTCCCACGACAAAATGCCAAAAATACAGCTTACAGTGTTTTGTCACATATAGGAGATAGCCCCATACTGCAATCACTAACAGCGCCGCAAAAACATTCATGCAAACTCCTTCATTCTTTCTGTTACAGAACCTTACACATACGCTTTTTAACCAATATCAAAGCAGCTGCCAGACCGGAGATTAACACGCCCAGCCAAGGGCCGCTTGAAACACCGGCGCAGGTCACCCACTGATCACCGATTGCTTGGAACTTTGCACCTACAAATTTAATCTCGTCTGTACCAAGCCCATATTTTTCTGCCAATGTTGCAATATCTAATTCAAACTCCATCTCACACCCGGAAGGGTTGATTGCAATATATGCCTTTCCATGGATGCGATTTCCGTTATACTGATATGTACTCGGGTCTGACCAATAATTTACATGCATTCCGTCTACCGGCCAGCCTTGCATATCCATAACATAGAATTCATGCACTCCCGGCTGTAAAGACTCAAAATCCGCTTCGTGTATCACTCCGTTTCCGTCGACTGTAACAAACTTCGGCAAGAACATCGTTTCATCGGTAAGCTCCCCGTCCGGTTGATTAATAGACATTACAAGACCGCCTACCAGATCCTTGGCTCCGTTTTCCACATGAGCTGACATCGCTGAAAAAACATGCGCATAGATTGTTTCACCGTCAGAATACAAACTGGCCTGGCCTTCCACATAGGTGGAACCGTCCTCATGCATACCATAGTAAATAACCGGATGCGGATAATAGTCCCAATCACTGAATGAACCATCGCACACAATTGTATCCTGTTCACCCGCCTGATGTCCCTGCCTATTTGTCACTCCTGTAATCACCGGCTCCTGCAAATAAAATCCAAAAGAAACCGTTTCCAGATACGCAAAATCCTCTTCCGGTACCGGTATCGCAATTTCGTACCGGTAAGAATCCTGTCCCCATTCCAAATTACTATGGGCAACGGTCGCTCCGTTTACTCCATCTACTCCCGGAACCTTGTATGCAATCTCCTTTAACTGAAAACACGCCTGATAACCAAGATCCGTCGTTACCACATATTTTCCGTTATTATGAGCTCCGACTCCGTAAGCAGTCCATTCCTTTTTTGCATCGATATAAATATACATCATATCACCGTCTAAAATAAACGCGACGCTATGAAGATAATCGTCGTCAATCATTGTTTTCCATTCGGAATCCCAGTCTGAAAAATCCCCGTCAATTGCAATTTTTTCTTGCGCGCTTGCATGAAAATTCACACTTTTACATTCGCAAAAGAGAACCAGCAGCAGCAAAAACGCCAATATCCGAAAACCCTTGTTATTTTTTTGTTTCATGGTGTTATCCTCTTTCATTAAGGTGTTTATCCGTCAAAACTTCACGATTCGTCATCTTTTTAGGGTGTTGCATATAAAAATCCAATGATATACTACCAAATTTTAATCCGTTTGTAAAGTTGGGTAATTTTTATGAAAATGTTTAACTTATTTGCATTTTATTCATTATTCATGCATATATATTACTTTTCCATCCACCATATCATCTACACCACAAATCTTTGCTGCGTTAATCGTAATCGCCTTTAACCCTTCTTCCATCGGCAACCCATGTTTTACTGCAAGTCCTGCACAAATCGGAAGGGTCTGAATCAATGCTACCGGATGGTCAGTTGTAATAGAAAACAAAATTCCCGCCTGATGCAATACCTTA